>JAGLYV010000037.1 GCA_023131975.1 Candidatus Krumholzibacteriia bacterium
GGATAAGAAATCGATGGGTAGAAAAATAGTAAAGAGACCCAGCTGGGATGAGTATTTCATGAAGATCACTCATCTTGTCGCCGAGCGTTCGACATGTCTCAGGCGAAGGGTTGGAGCGGTGATCGTGAAGGACAAGAAGATCTTGTCGACGGGATACAACGGGGCGCCGAAGGGATTGGCGCATTGTCTGGAGATAGGCTGTCTGAGAGACGAGCTGGGGATACCCTCAGGGGAGAGACACGAACTCTGCCGGGGTGCCCATGCCGAACAGAACGCCCTTATCCAGGCGGCCAGCAGCGGATCCACGATGGATGGCGCGACTATGTACTGTACCAATTCCCCATGTTCGACATGTACCAAGATGATAATCAACGCGGGAATCAGAAGGCTTGTGCTGGGCGCGGAATATCCCGATCAGCTCGGCAAGGACCTTATAGGTGAATCAGGGATTGAAACCATTTACATCTCGCTCGAACCCGGGGACGGATAGTCCCGGAAAACTGAAAAGGGGGCATCATGCGTTGTCCCGCCTGTGGTCATGAAGAGGACAAGGTGGTCGACAGCAGGTCGACCAAAGAGAATTCCGCCATACGAAGGCGCAGGGAATGCATCGCCTGCGGCCACCGTTTTACCACCTACGAATATGTCGAACACCGGCCCGTGATGGTCGTCAAGAAAGACGGCCGGCGGGAGCACTACTCACGTGACAAGATCATGAACGGACTTCTGCGGGCATGTGAGAAGCGATCGGTCCCGACCGAGACACTGGAAAAACTGGTCGACGAAGTCGAAAAAGCAGTTGCCGGCAGAGTGCGGGACGAGATCCCCACGCAGGAGCTCGGCAACGAAGTGATGACAAGACTTGCCGGGATAGACCAGGTGGCGTACGTCCGTTTCGCTTCGGTCTACCGCGATTTCAAGGATATCAACCAGTTTCTTGCTGAACTAAAGGGTCTTCTCGAGGCGAAGGAATAATCAAAGAAATACAGGAGGAATCCGATGGCATCTCGATCCCGTACTTATCGTAACATGATTTCTGCCGTTCTGTTTATGAGCATCATATTGATGTGTGGCTCTGTTTCTGCTGACGATGACAGGGAAGTTACCATCAGGTTCTCCCTCGAAGAGGGAACGGTGCTGAAATACAAGGGCTCAACGACGACGGAGATGAACTGGAAAGGCATCGCTTTCAGCACTGTGCATGGTGATGAAGTCGAGATGTCCTGGATGGAGCAACTGGAAGATGGGAAACAGAGGGTGGAAATAAAATATATCAGCTGTTCGGACAGGCGAGCGATGGGTGGGGCGGCGGCTATGGACTTCGATGCCCCCGTAAAACCTGAAGGCCGAGCGGTAAAGGTTGTAGTCGGGGCGGACGGACGGCCGACCGAAGTTGCCGGCTTTATTCTGGGAATAAAGGGCAGCGAGGCGCTCAAGGGTTATGTGAATAATTGGTTTTTTGATCTGCCCGAGGGACCTGTGAAAAAAGGTTCTACATGGACTGTCAATGTTCCTCGTGAAGATGAAGAGAAGGATGAAGAGAAAGAATTCGTGAGCGATGTCAAAGGCACTATTGATCTGGAATTGAAAAAGTTTGATAAAAAGAACGATATCGAGGTGGCTGTGATCAAATTCAAGGGAAAGCTCAATATCCA
Organism: Candidatus Krumholzibacteriia bacterium; assembly: GCA_023131975.1. Taxonomy (GTDB): domain Bacteria; phylum Krumholzibacteriota; class Krumholzibacteriia; order Krumholzibacteriales; family Krumholzibacteriaceae; genus JAGLYV01. The sequence continues at coordinate 1,656 of JAGLYV010000037.1, forward strand.
TAACGAGTCAGAGCAGGGAGTCATGGATGGAGAGGCGAAGAGTGATGGTGAAGTCATGGTAGCCTTGGACGGTGGGTATATTGTCGAGTACAAGAATTCTTCGGAGATGAAAGGCAAACTGGTCAGTTTGGACGAACTCAGTGGTAAAGAGAGTTCCTCTGATGTCGTGCAGGTGAGGAACACCGAGAAAAAGCTGCAGAAATAGGGCGGTGAATCATTTGCCCGAAGCGGAAGAACCATTGGCAGAAGAAAAATTGAAAGAGATGGGTTTTCTCGACCATCTCGAAGACCTCAGGTCCATGTTGATATGGGTGCTTGCCACATGGCTCGGGACCTCGATCGTCCTGTGGTTCTTTTCAAAATATGTCCTCGACTTTCTGCTGGCGGGGATCCCCGTCGACAGTCTCTATTTTCATGCCCCCGTGGAAGCCTTCATGGTGCGGCTGAAACTCAGCTTCATAAGCGGTTTTCTCGTCTCATTCCCATTTGTCCTGTTCAGGGTGTGGTCCTTTATCTCTCCCGGCCTGTTCAAGAGTGAAAAAAAAGTTATCGTTCCCCTGATCCTGCCGGCCAGCGTGCTCTTTTACACGGGCGCGGCCTTCGCCTACTGGATAATGATCCCGGTCGTGCTGGAATTTCTTATCCAGTTCGGCACAGAGATGCTGTCTCCATTGATCTCCGTCGATAGATATTTCGAATTCGTCGCGCGGCTCTGTTTCGCTTTCGGTATAGTCTTTCAACTGCCCCTGGTGATCATATCCCTTACTTCTCTGGGGGTAATATCTCCGAAAGCCCTGCTCCGGCAATGGAGATGGGTGATCCTTCTGATCTTTGTCACGGGCGCGGTCCTGACACCGCCCGACCCCGCGTCACAGCTGCTTATGGCCCTGCCGCTTGTTCTTCTATTCCTGGTAAGCGCCACCCTGTCGCTTTTGATCGAGAAGCGCAGGCTGAGGGAAGGTGATGAGGAGGACGACGATGACGGGGCGCCTTGACATTGGCGCCTGGAAAGTGCTAGTTTCCCCTGTGACTTTTATGTAAAGAAAGGAATTGTGCGATCTGATGGAGCCGACTGACAAGGATAGATGTAATATTTTTCAGGATCCGGTACGGAGCGAGCTCGACATCCTGGAAGACCGGCTTCGGGACACACTTCATTCCGATATCCCCCTGATCGATGACATCTGCAGACATATCAACAGGATCCCCGGGAAACGGCTTCGTCCGAACATCCTCTTTCTGGCTTCCCGAAGTACCGGAGGAGAGAAATCGGCGGCGCTGACAGCCGGGATGGCGGTAGAACTGATCCACACCGCCACATTGATACACGACGATATCATAGATAATCATCTCGTGCGGCGCGGTCAGGAGACGGTATTCGCGAAATGGGGAAACAACATCGCGACGATCATGGGCGATTTCCTGTATTCAAGGGCGTTCACCAGCCTCAGCGAGACAGGACTGCACGAGTTGATGACGATCCTGGCCAGGGCGACCAATATAATGAGTGTCGGAGAGATGCTCCAGTTCCAGCAGGCCGGGCAGATAGACATAGACGAGGCCCGGTACATGGATATGATCTACGGCAAGACGGCTTCTCTGTTCGCCGCCTCAAGCGAGTGCGGCGCTGTGATCGGTACGGACGACAACGGCAACGAAACAAGAGAGTCGTATTCGGGTTTTGGAAAGAATATCGGGCTTGCCTTTCAGATCACCGACGATCTGTTCGACTATATCGCGGTGGACGAGTTGATAGGCAAACCGGTCGCTTCGGATTTCACGGACGGCAGGGTGACTCTACCATTTATAACGGCCTTCAGGAACGCTCCGGACCTCAAAAAGAAACGTGTCAGCGAGCTTTTTCACGTGGGGGTCAAGGAAGAAGGCGACTGGGGCGAGATAGTCTCATTCGTTCAGAGTTATGGAGGAGTGGAGTATTCCCTTAATAAGGCCCGGGAACTTGGTGAAAAGGCCAAGGATTCACTAAGTTCTATTTCTCCCTCGCGTGAAAGGGACGCGCTCTGTTACGCGGCAGACTATATCACCGAGCGGGTCCTTCCCTTTTCCGCGTAGGATTCCAGCAGATCATCCCTGGGCAGGCATGTCTTTAATCATATCGTGGTAGAGGTCATGGAAGCTCTTTTTTACGAAAAACTTCCAAAAAACAGGGTCCGATGCCTTCTTTGTCCCAATCTGTGCGTGATAGAAGCGGGTGGGAAGGGGCGGTGCAGGCTGAGGGTGAATGACGGGGGAGTCCTTCAGGCGCGTTCATACGGGATGACCGTGACCGCCGCTGTCGATCCGATCGAGAAGAAACCACTCTATCATTTTATGCCGGGCAGCGAGATCCTCTCCATCGGTCCCAACGGCTGCACGCTGACCTGCGAACATTGCCAGAACTGGAACATCTCGCAGGAGGATTGTCCGGTGACATATATCCCTCCGGAGGAGCTTGCCGCCGTTGCTCGTTCCAGAGGGTCGGTCGGTGTCGCCTTCACATATACCGAGCCTCTTCTATGGTACGAGTATCTCATAGATGTGCTTCCGCTTCTGAGGGACGATGGGCTCAAATCGGTCCTGGTGACGAACGGGTATTTAAACGATGAGCCGGCAGAGCGGATCGTCCCGATGGTGGACGGGTTCAATATCGATATGAAGAGTTTCAACGACGATTTCTACAGAAAATACTGTGGCGGTTCGCTGGAGCCTGTAAAAAGATTTATCGAGATTGCCGCGGATCTGGCGCATGTCGAGGTCACGACCCTGCTTATTCCCGGCCTCAACGATTCTCCATCCGAAATAGAGGCCCTCGCGCGCTGGCTCGGCGGGATCTCGAAAGATATTCCACTGCACCTGTCGCGGTTTTTCCCAAGATACAGGATGAAGGATATACCGCCTACCCCTTCTTCCACCTTGAAGGATTCCTGGGAAACGGCCAGAAGATTCCTTGATTATGTCTATATTGGTAATATATTCATCGAAGGTACAGAAAACACGTTATGCCCCGGTTGCGGGGAAAATCTGATAATGAGATCCGGTTATTCCACAACGGCTGCGATCAAGGGCGATAGTTGCCCGTCCTGCGGAAAACGGATCAAGGGGGTATGGAAGTAATTGGCTACAGCACCCAAGACACTGGCCAAGATGATGATCAGGGCCGCGTATGACAAGATGGCTGAGGACATTGTCCTTCTCAATCTGAAAAAAATATCGAGCTACACCGACTATCTCGTGATCCTCAGCGCGGGAAGCGATACCCATGCGCGTACTATCGCGGATCATCTGCAGGACCGTTTCAAGAAAAAAGATGTCATCCTTCATGTAGAGGGTTACCAGTCCGGCAAATGGATATTGATAGACTGCTTCACTGTGGTCGTTCATATTTTCCGGCCGGAAGTCAGAGAGTTCTACGGGCTGGAGAAGTTCTGGGGTGACGCTGAAAGGGAGGAGTTCCCCGATGGCCTATAGCCCCGATGAGACCACCTCGCTTTCCGCTAGAAGCAGGATCCGGACCGCGATCGAAGCTGCTCTGACAAAAGCCGGTATCGAAGGCGGGACCGATATGGTCCATCTGGAACGTCCTGCCAATCCGGAGAACGGAGACATCAGCTGCAATGTGGCGCTTGTCGCCGCGAAGAAGCTGAGAAGAAATCCGCGCGAACTGGCTGGAATGATCAGGGACGCTCTTGAACTCGAAAAAGATTTTGTCGATGGTGTAGAAGTAGCGGGTCCCGGTTTTCTCAACTTCACTTTCTCAAGAGAATATCTCTCAAGTCAGGTCGCGACGATCAACACTCTGGGAAGCTCCTATGGCGCGTCTGATATTGGAAAGGACAGGAAGGTACAGGTCGAATATGTCTCGGCCAATCCGACCGGTCCCCTGGTGATAGTGGCGGCCCGTGCCGCCGCGGTCGGTTCCTCGCTCGTTAACATACTCAGGAAGACAGGGCACGAGGTCGAGGCGGAGTATTATCTCAACGATGCTGGAAGCCAGGTCAGGAAGCTCGGCCTGTCACTGATGGCCCGGTTCAGGCAGAGGCTCGGAGAGGACGTCGAATTTCCTGAGGACGGGTATCCCGGTGATTACCTTGTAGACATAGCGGCGGAAATACCGGAGGAGACGGGGCGCGAATGGCTTGGCTCTGGAGACGAAAGTGCCCGGGAGGCCTTTGGCTCACTTGCTCTGGAGAAGATAATAGTGTGGATCAGGGAGGACCTGGAAAAGTTCGGCGTACATTTCGATACGTTTTTTAACGAATCCACACTCCATCGTGAAGGTGGAGAGGTGGCCGAGGCACTCGAATTTTATAAGAATAAGGGAGTAGTATACGAAAAAGAGGGCGCGTCCTGGTTCAGATCGACCGATTTCGGTGATGAGAAGGACAGAGTCCTCGTCAGGTCAGACGGGACTCCCACATATTTCCTTGCCGACGCGGCGTACCATCTCAACAAATTCAGGCGCGGATACGATCATGTTATAGATATCTTCGGCCCCGACCACCATGGCCATATAAGCAGACTTAAGGCAGCTTCGGTGGTCTTTGGCGCGAATGAAGACTGGCTCGACGTTATGACTGTTCAGTGGGTCAGGTTGATAGAGGACGGACAGCAGGTAAAGATGTCCAAACGCGGCGGGGTTTTTGAAACGCTGGCAAGCCTCGTCGAAGATGTGGGAAGCGACGCTTCGAAATTTTTCTTTCTCATGAGAAAGACGAACGCGCATCTCGATTTCAACCTTACTCTGGCCAGGAAATCCACCGATGAGAACCCGGTCTATTACGTCCAGTATGCTCACGCGAGGATATGCAGCGTAATAGCGTTCGCGGCTGATGAAGGCGTGAAATTTCCGGAAGATCTTGATTGCGTAGATAAGCTGGTAGAACCCGAGGAGATCGGCCTGATAAGGCACCTGGTGGTCTTCCCACAGTTGATAGAAGGAGCCGCGGAGGCATGTGAACCGCACAGGCTTACGACTTACGCGCAGGAGCTGGCGGCATCCTTTCACCGGTTCTACCATATCTGCAGGATAGTCTCGAACGATACGCGCCTCAGCCAGGCCAGGCTTCTTCTTGCTGAAGCCACGAGGATCGTACTGGCGGAGACCTTGAATCTGCTCGGTATATCGGCCCCCGAGAGGATGTAGATGTCCTCAGGAGCGCCATTGACAGAATCCCGACCATCAGGAGGAGACAGATGAGCATAGTAATAGTAGGTTCGGTCGCGTTTGATACTATCGAGACGCCACAGGAGAGAGTGGAAAGAGCGATAGGCGGTTCCGCCACATATTCCTCGATGATAGCGTCATTATTCTGTCCTGTTAAGCTCGTCGGTGTGGTCGGTGAGGATTTCAGGGCGGAACATCGCGCCGTTCTCGAGGCGAAAGGTATCGACCTGGAGGGACTCGAGACAGTCGAGGGAGGGAAGACCTTCTTCTGGGAGGGGCGTTACGGGGCCGATCCCAACGAGCGGGACACCCTGGTCACAGAACTTAACGTATTCGAGACATTCAAGCCTGTCCTGCCGGAATCCTGGCGCGGGAGCGGCTTTCTATTTCTGGGTAACATCGATCCGGACCTTCAGATCGATGTGCTTGACCAGATGAAGGAGGGGACCGTATCGGGTTGCGATACGATGAACTTCTGGATCGAGGGCAAACCGGAGAGTCTCAGGAGACTTCTTTCGAAAGTCGATATCCTGTTCGTCAATGATGGGGAAGCACGTCAGATCAGCGGTGAAAGCAATCTTCTCCACGCGGGGAAGGCCATCCTGGAGATGGGTCCTTCGGTCGTCGTCATAAAGAAGGGCGAGCATGGCGCGATGCTGATGACCGGCGACATGAAGTTCATCACTCCCGCGTTCCCACTCGAATCGGTCATGGACCCGACCGGAGCGGGAGACACATTCGCGGGCGGGTTCATGGCCTGTCTGGCGGCAGCGGGAAAGGTCGACAGTGAGAGCTTGAAGCGGGCCATGGTATACGGTACCGTATCGGCCAGTTTCACCTGTGAGCAGTTCTCTGTGGAGCGGCTGAAAAATCTTTCGTCCGACGATATCAAAAAACGTTTCAACGAGCTGATGGCGATGGTCAGGGTCGATGACGAGGCCCAGGATTGATTTTTATAGTCTAAAACGACGTTAATCTGCTTCCCCCATATTGAGTTTTTCGGCGATTCGTGCTATAATGGGCGAAGACGTGTGAATGGTGGGAAATAAGGAGAGAGTGATTGTTGGAAGAGTTCCCCGAGCGGGATGTTATAGATAAGGCGGAGACCCTTATTCTCCAGATCCGGGACGTCCAGTCCTGCCGGATTGCTACTGACGATTCGGGACGGATCAGCGAGATACATGTGGTAGCCGCTACAGACAGGCAACCAAAGATGATTGCCCGCGATGTCGATGCGTGTCTCAAGGCGCAGATGGGACTGGCTGTCGATTACAGGAAGATCGGGGTTGTTCTCATCGACGTTGCTCCCGGGGACGAACCTGATGGACCAGACGACGATGATGTCGAGGTTGAGCAGGAGCTCAACGAGGATGATATTGAGGTCCAGCGGGAGTTGGACAACATCATCGAACGGCGATTCAGGAAAAGATCGAAAATTGGAGAGACTACAGTGCAGACACATCCTTCAGACGACGATCCGGTAATCGATGATCCGGTCCAGCTCGAATTTCTGGAAGAGGATAACAGGGCCCGTTTTCGCGGACTCAGCCTCAATATCAACGAGAGCAGTATAAGCGTCGAAGTGAAGCTCGAAAGAAATGGTATCGAGGTCATCGGTTGTCTCGAAGCTGTCAGGAAGTCCGGACCTGTCTACGAGACGATCGCGGGAGCCACCATTCATGCTCTGACGGAGCTGATAGAGGAAGATTTCCAGATATGCCTTGCCGGGATCGATGAAGTCGAACTGGCGGGGAAGAACGCGATGGTCGCCGCTGTGGATATCGTCGATGGCAGGTCAGTGCGAAGCTACGCGGGCAGCGTCTTCGTCGGGCGCGATCCGAACGAGGCCACGGTCCTGGCCGTCCTTGACGCTATTAACAGGCCGTTCGGTAGATGGAAATCGATCAGTGAGATCCATTACAGGATCCGTTGATGTTGCTTTCCGCTGAGGAAAAAAGCTAACCAGACACATTTCATGTTCCATTATATTTCGGGTTGTGGTAATTTCTGCGATAGTAAGAGGTTGGCACGTATGCTGCAACCAGCGGGGTGGGGATGGCCCCGTGTGGCTGCAAACACGTTTGAGGTTCTCGCGTAACCAGGTGTCAGGCAGGCAGTTAAATGAACAGCAAAGAATCGGGTATTGGCTTTAAGATTTTCTATACTGCCTTTATCATCGCGGGTTTTGCTTTCCTTGCATATTTCATCAGGGAGCTTCCCACAGATCGCTGGCGGGATATTCTTCTTTTTCTGGTCCTGATAATTATCGCTGATTCGGTACAGATATCCCTGCCAAAGGGCGGAGCTTCGATATACGCGTCGTCTCCGATCGATCTGGCGGGCATAGTCCTGTTCGGGCCGGCAGTGATGGCTGTCATCGAAGCTGTGGCCACCCTTATTACCGAAGGATTGTTTCAGCGGCGTCCCCTGATAAAAGTCATGTTCAACATTCCTCTGCTCGTTATGACGGTCGGGATATCGGGGCTGGTCTACCGATCGTTCGGCAGCCTCACATCGATGGATTCACCGCTTTTCCTGATACCGCTTTTTACGGCGGGAATCGTTTACTACCTGTTCAATACATGGTCGGTCAGCCTGATTATTTCGCTGACCAGCATGAGGAATCCGGTGACCGTGTGGAGACAGAACTACATGTGGAATTTCTTCCATATCCTGGCCTTTTTCCCTGTCGCGGCGGTCATTGCGCTCCTGTACAGCAAGGCGGGAGTCTGGACGATAGCCCTCTTTATCATACCCCTGTTTCTGGCGCGGTATTCTTTCCAGCTCTATCTGGACATGCGCGAGACGCATATCAATACGATCGCCGCGCTGACTTCCGCGATCGACGCGTCCGATCCGTTCACTCACGGTCATTCGTTCAGGGTGTCGAGGTACGCGCTCAGGGTAGCGAGGGGAATGGGAATGTCGTCGAAAGAGATGGAGAAGCTCGAATACGCTGCTCTGCTGCATGATATCGGCAAGATATCGGTGCAGAACGATATCCTTCTCAAGGTCGGCCCTCTGACCGATGAGGAGTGGAAGGCACTCAGGTCGCATCCCGATATCGGGGCAGATATAGTCGAACAGCTCAAGTTTCTCAAGGAAGCCGGCAATGTGATACGCTCGCATCACGAGAGACCGGACGGTACCGGGTATCCGAGGGGCCTTACAGAGGACGAGATCCCGATGGCCGCCCACATCCTTCAGGTAGTAGACGCTTTCGACGCGATGACTTCCGACAGGCCCTACAGGAAAGCTCTTCCGATCGAGAGGGTGATAGAGGAACTGGAGACTTACAATGGCACGCAGTTCCATAGAGGGGTCACTGAAATCCTTCTGGATCTTTACCACAAGGGTGAATTTCCTCTCATCGTAGAAGCTGACGCGACCACGGAGATATACAACTCCCTCTCAGAGCACATCCAGCTCTAAAAATGACCCTTCCCTGAACAGCCAGCTATGGAAATCCATATTCCTTGAACAGTTGTCTCTGAAAACTCATTTTCCTTCTGGATTCAAAGGTGGTATAGGTTTATTATTCCGCGTAGCGCCGTCTGAGCGCGTTGGATATGACTGCTCTTATCGGGAAGGATCTGGATCTTGAGTTCAAAATACAGCGAATCGGGTGTCGATATAGATGCCGCGGGAAAAGCCATGAAAGGTATCAGCAGGCTGGTCAAGGCGACCTGGGGAAAGGAAGTGCTCTCGGAGGTAGGAAATTTTGGGGGATTGTTCGCGCTTCCGGCCGGATACAACGAACCAGTGCTTGTCTCCAGCGCGGATGGAGTGGGAACAAAGCTCAAGTTGGCCTTTATGACCGGCCGGCATAATACTGTCGGAGAGGACCTGGTGAACCACTGTGTCAACGATATCCTTGTGCAGGGCGCGGAACCCCTGTTTTTTCTCGATTACTTCGGATGTGGCAGACTCGAACCCGGTATAGTGGAGGCTGTCGTGGAAGGGTTGGCCAGAGGGTGTGAGAACAACGGCTGCGCGCTGATCGGTGGAGAGACGGCTGAGATGCCGGGATTCTACAATGAGGGTGAGTACGATATCGCGGGATGTATCGTCGGAATAATCGAGAAAGAGAAAGTCATAGACGGCAAAAAGATCGAACCGGGTGATTCGGTCTGGGCATTTCCCTCGAGTGGCCTGCATACTAATGGCTACAGCCTTGCCAGGAAGATCGTCTTCGAGGATGAAAAACTTGGCGTGGATGACGAGATCCCCGGAACAGGCGGTACGGTAGCGGATCTGCTGCTGCAGGTGCACAGGAGTTATCTGCCCGAGATCCGGTCGATGAGGGAGATAGTAGAAATCAGAGGGCTGGCACACATAACGGGCGGCGGTCTCGTCGATAATATTCCCCGGGTGCTTCCCGAAGGTTGTAGCGTGCGGATCGATAGATCTTCCTGGGATGTCCCTCCGTTGTTTGAGTATTTCCGTGAGAAGGGCGGAGTCGACGACAGAGAGATGCACAGAGTCTTCAATATGGGGATCGGAATGGTCGTGATCATCCCCGCGGGCAGCAATGTTCTCGTGGAAAAGGGCGATTACCGGTGGAAGCCGTTTCTAATAGGTGAGATAACAGAAGGTTCCGGAGATGTGGTCCTTGCATAGGAGGTCCTTCCTCCATTGTGATGACGACAATACTTGACACCCGCGGAAGCCGATGATACGATTCGATCTGGGATGATATTCTGTTTGGCTGTAGAGCCGACAGGCCTTATCATTAGACAATAGTGCGATAACAAAAAGAAAAAAGCGACCATCGTGCGCAAAGAGAGGAGTCAGGTATGCTGACGATCACTAACAGGGATGCCGGCGGAGTGGTTATACTGGATTTGGAAGGTCAGATCGACGGCGGACCGAAGTCTGAAAGAATACACGAGATCATCAAGGAAGGGATCGAGAAGGGGCAGAAGAAATTCGTGCTTAACCTCAGCGAAGTCAAATGGCTCAACTCGCTTGGGGCGGGCGTGCTTATTGCCGCTTATGCTTCGGCCAAGAGGGAAGAAGCCGCACTGAAGCTACACAGCGTATCGGACAGGGTCGGCTCCGTACTGAAGACCTGTGGGCTCATTCCTGAAGTATTCGATGTCTATGACGATGAAGATGGCGCACTTTCCAGCTTTTAAACCGGGGTTTTTCAGCTGTAAACAGGAGAGAAAATGAAGATTAAGAAAAAAGAGATAGATGGGATTGCGGTCCTCGAGCTTTCCGGTGAGATGTATGGCGGACCGGATAATATGAAGCTGGTCGACGTCGTATCCGAACTGGCCGAGGAAAAAAAGCTTGATCTCGTTATCAATCTTGCGAAAGTCAAGTGGATCTCCAGTACCGGCCTGGGTATTCTCGTGTCTGCCAGATCGAGATACGCGAAGGAGGGCGGAGTGATCAAGCTTTGCCAGCCTAATGACAGGGTGCTGGGCATCCTTCAGGTCACTCGTCTGAACCTTATTTTTGATGTATTCAATTCGGCGCAGGAAGCAGTCGATAGCCTGAAAAAATAGCCTGGATACTGAAATAGAATACCGAAAGCGTCGGAACGTCAGCTACTCAGCATGGACTTCCGGCGCTTTTTTCATTGGCAGACGATAGTTGATATTATTCGTCGCAGATGATCATCGGCGAGGCCGCGATCCCGTATCTTTCGTCATAGCCGAAGGTTTCCGAGAAATCAGTACTGTCATAAGACCCGATGTAATCACCTTCTGTAGAAATTACCAACAGGCTGTTATTCCATTTATCGATCAGGTAGAGGCTTCCGTTTGAGTAAGCGATATCGCCCCACCTGCCAGTCTTGGTGTAGTCGTACAGGTCGAAGAAAGTTTCCGTCCACGTCTCGTCAGCCATCCTGCCGATGCTTCTTTCGCTTCCGCTACCGTCAAGCACGACATAGAGGCTTCCCGTGTTGTCGGTACACATCCCTTTCGGTGTGGCTGAGCCGGTGTTGATGATCTTGGAATCCGCAATGGACCCGAAGTCGTTTCGACCGTCCCAGGCGAAACGTGAAAATGTGAACGAAGGGTTGTTCCCAGTGATGATCCATGCGTCGCGTGACAGGGGGTCCACAGCCAGACATTCCGTGCTGATGCTGCTTCCAGTTATGTCGGCAGTGAGTTCCGACGAGGGACAGAAGATGCCATAGAGGCTGGTCGAATTGACCGCGGTCAGGACGCTGCCGTAGTTCGGTTCTATCTCGACCCGTTCCGGAGAATCGAATGTATACCAGGATGTGAGTTCTTTTGTGCCGGGATCGACCTTGAATATCTCCGTGTTGGTAGAGAGAAAGAGATCGCCCCTCGGGTTGAAAGCGAGGTCGATGATGGTCTCTGTAGTCTCAAGGACTTTTTCGTGCGTCTCAGTAAGCGGATCGAATTCTATCAGTACCGATCCGCTTCCCGTTATCAGGTCGGAGCTGGTAGTCGTTATATATATCCGGCCGGCCGGCCAGGTGCAGGCAGGAGCGAGAGATTCCTCATTGCATTCGGGGGTTGTTGCCGTCGCTGTGAACGCCGTGCCGTCATCTGTAATAGTGGCTGTAACAGTCTGCAGGCCATCGGTCGATCCGAGTGTGAGTTCGGCGGACGCGTGTCCGGCAGCATCCGTCACAGCGGAGGGCGTGACATACGCGCCGGTGGCCGGGGCGGAAAAGTCGACGGTTACTCCCTCGCGGGGGTCGCCGAGCAGGTCAGCCACCAGGACGACGAGGGGGTCAGGCAGAGCCGCGCCCATCCTCTCCGTCTGATTGTCGCCGGAGTAGACTGAGACGCGCAGCAGGGCATCTTCGTTATCCACAGGATCATCGCTGCAGGAGACGGAAAGAACTAGGACCAGCAGGATACAGATTCCGGAGATATTCCAGCATATTTCTCTAATATTCCTCATCGATCATTCCTCCAGGCCGGAAGTGTCATTCTTTTTATAATCATAGTCGACTCAGTCTATTCCAAAGTGGAGAAAGGGTCAATGCATGAATGAAAGTCACCCTATTTTGTTAAGAAGCAACTAGTTGACGAGAGTTCTATTCTATGGTATGATGCAATCGAATCAGGTAGAACTTATAGCGCTTGAAATTATCTTCACGTTGGGGGGAAGAATAATGCGAAAAGCGAAAGTATGCCTGTTGGTAGCCCTGTCTGCATTCTTCATCGTAGCTACAGTTTCAGCCAGGGAGATCGACAAGCGCGGTCTTCGTCTCATGAAATCACTGCACGAAAACGAAAACCAGGAGTTCATCGACCAGGGAGCGAGAGGCCTGATGACGGCAAGTGCTGTCGACTCCTATTGCCTCGTCTGGTACGATTTCGAATCGATGAACTGGCAGGGTTGGACGACATTGGATAATACTGCAGATATCGATACTTTCTTTCATGTCGATGATTTCGCGGGGCTCGGTGGTGGAGATTATGGGGGACTCTACGCCCTGGAAGGCTCGAAATCGATGTGGTGCGGGACCCGGCCGGCAGAGGACGCGCGCGCCAAGGCGCCGTTCTGGTATCTCTGCAACTGGAACAACTTGCCCGGTTATGGGAACCAATGGAGACAGATGCTTACGACTGGGGCCTTTCCGATAGCGGGAATACTGACTCTTTCATATAAGGGGTATTTCGATTCAGAACCCGATTACGATCAGACTTACATTGAGTATGATTCAGGCGACGACAACTGGGTAGAGCTGGCGATGTATGACGGTACAGTCGATACTGTTGCTACACACACACTGCTTCTCAGCCAGGTCGCCACTAAGCTTCGTTTTCACTTTGTGGCTGACGGCGCATGGTCGGATCAGGATGGTCTGTGGGATACAGACGGTGCCTGTATTATAGACAGTATCAGGGTCGCAGATTCATCGGGACTGATTAATTTTGAGGATTGGGAAGGTGAGAGCCTCGACGTGCTTTCATCGGACGATGGATTCTGGTATGCCACTACGGAAGATGCATATGGCAGCTTTGCCGGCCTGGCTTCCGGTCTGATATCCAAGGATCCCTGCGGTAATAACTTCAGGACCCAGGTCGTATTCTTCCAGGGCTCATCATACCCCAGCGCCGATTATCCCGGCCTGTTTGACACTCCGTTCTGCACGGGTCCCGGGGGAACATCGGCTCCCTGTCAGAACGAGTCTCTCCTGTCGCCGATTATCGAGGTAGACATGTACAGCAGCAACCGGGACGAATTCCAGGACACCGCGATTCCTCCATCGGTGTTGCCGAATCTCGGAGGAACCGTTTTCAAATTCTGTGTAATGCGCGACCTGCCAGTTCAAAACCTTGTCTTCTATACATGGAGTGTCCGTGATGTGATCGATGGATGTCCCAGTCAGTGGATGGACCGTTCATTCGTCTATTACGGGTCCGATAAGGACTATATTCAGGCTTCCGCCGATATCAGCGATCTGGTGGGGGGACATCCCCTGCAGGTGGTGCTGGGAGTTGCCGATATGTGCGACGTCTGGTTCAACAGCTATGGAGACTGCGCTAACCATACCCCATCTCCCTGGTTCGACTCGGTGAGACTTTATAAATACGATACATCGGGACCCCAGTGGGCGCATCGTAACCTCGATATCTTCCAGGACAACTTCCCGACTGGACTCGATGTCGAGGGCTATATACGAATCGATATGGCCATGGATCTGAGGGCCAACGATGACCCCATCATCGACCCGGGTGATTCGGCCGTAGTCACCTGCTCAGCTCCTCTTGCTGGTGGACTTGATACCATACCTACGGGTGAGGAAATGGTCTACTGTCACGTATGGGCCGAGTATGTCGGTAACGATCTTGCCAAGCCGGACCTCTTCGGTTCGACTCTTGAAGGTACCTATGGTAGTTACGTCAGTGACGACGGTGCGCAGTGGACGATATTCCACATGCCGACGGCCATTACGAGTGCCGGCAATGAGGCTCAGGGCAAGTATATGATCGATCTCAACGACTCCCTGTTCACCAGGGGTTATGTGATTCATTATTACTTCAAGGCCTTCGATATCAACGGAGTGCCATCGACTCTACCCGCGGATGCCGAGATTGGTGGCAACATGTTTGAGATAACCTGTCTGCCTACGCTCAACACCGGTATCCTCTACGTGGACGATTTCCACGGACGTGGAACGTTCGACGGAACGGTTCAGACCTATTTCGATCCCACGTTCTCTGCTGTAGTACCTGGCTCGATGCCGGATCGTTATGACGTCAACAGCCCTTCCTCGGTCGTAGCCAACGGTCTTGGAAGCCGAGTAGGGTACGTCCTTCTTGGAGAGGTCTATGAGAAGATCATCTGGGATTCGGGTAACCTGAGCATCGGAACCATCACCAATGGTATCGCGCATGGCGACAAGGTCGACGATGCTCAGTTGCTGGTCGACTGGCTGGACAATTCAAGCCATAAGGTCGGTCTGTGGGTACTTGGTGACGATGTTGCGTACGATCTCTGGACGTCGCCTACCGCTTCAGCGCTGGCGCTTCTGAACGCTTGCGGTGTTACAATGGCGAGCCACGTGAACGACAGTTACTTTGAGCTCACCGGTGGCCGTGTGGCCGGCGGTGTCGTCACTCCTCTGGTAACTGGTCTTGGGATATATGCGGGTATTTCGTACTACGTGTTTGGTGGTTGCCCGATCATCAATGGTTTCGACGTGATCGAGATCACTGGTACCGGTGCCTATTCGCTGCAGTTGCCTGATTATCTTGGTACGCAGTACTATATCGGTATATCGAACAGCCAGCTGAACGCAGTTGCTGAGCCGATGCGCACATCGTGGATCGGCCATAGCTTCATGTATATCCGTAATGGTGACGGTGGCACGCTTGCCAGAAACGAATTGTTAAACGCTACCTGGGAGTTCTTCGTGAACGATGTCAATATTGGCATCACTGGTGACGATCCTGTACCTGCGAAGTACGCGCTTATGCAGAACTATCCGAACCCGTTCAACCCGACTACGCGTATTCAGTTCAACCTGAAGGCCAAGGGCCAGGTCAGTCTGAAGATCTACAACGTAGCGGGCCAGCTGGTCAGAAGCCTGACCAACGAAGTCTGGGAAGCCGGATCGCATACGATAGACTGGAATGGCAGGAACGATCTCGGTTCGAGTGTGGCAAGTGGAGTATACTTCTACAGGATCGAGGCGGGCGAGTTCGAGAGTACTCGAAAGATGGTTCTTTTGAGGTAGTCGAATCAGGTAGAACTTATTGATGCTGGAAATTATCTTCACGTTGGGGGAGAGATAATGCTGAAAGCGAAAGTATGCCTGTTGGTAGCCCTGTCTGCATTTTTCATCATAGCTACAGTTTCAGCCAGGGAGATCGACAAGCGCGGTCTTCGTCTCATGAAATCACTGCACGAAAACGAAAACCAGGAGTTCATCGACCAGGGAGCGAGAGGCCTGGTGACGGCAAGTGCTGTCGACTCCTATTGCCTCGTCTGGTACGATTTCGAAACGATGAACTGGCAGGGTTGGACGACATTGGATAATACGGCAGATATCGACACTTTCTTTCATGTCGATGATTTCGCGGGGCTCGGTGGTGGAGATTATGGGGGACTCTACGCCCTGGAAGGTACGAAATCGATGTGGTGCGGGACCCGTCCTGCTGAAGACGCACGGGCCAAAGCGGCTTTCTGGTATCTTTGTGGCTGGAGCGATTCGCCCGGTTATGGGAACAAATGGAGACAGATGCTGACGACTGGGGCCTTTCCGATAGCGGGAATGTTGACTTTTTCATACAAAGGATATTTCGATTCAGAACCCGATTACGACCAGACTTTTGTGGAGTATGACCGGGGCGACGGTGTCTGGGAAGAACTGGCCATGTATGGAGGACAGGTAGATACTGTAGCCACGCACACTATGCCGCTTTCTCAGGTAGCGACAAAACTGCGGTTCCATTTTGTCTCGGACGGTGCCTGGTCGGACCAGGATGGCCTCTGGGATACAGACGGTGCCTGTATCATCGATGATATTCTTGTCGTCGATGGAACCGGTCAGATCAATGCTGAAGACTGGGAAGGCGAGAGCCTCGACGCGCTTTCATCGGACGATGGATTCTGGGTTGCGACCACAGAAGATGCATATGGCAGCTTCGCCGGTCTGGCTTCCGGGCTGATAGACAAAGATCCTTGCGGTGATAACATCGGGGCCCAGGTCGTCTTTTTCCAGGGATCCTCATATCCGAGTGCCGATTATCCCGGGCTGTTCGACACTCCGTTCTGCGCGGGACCCTTTGGAAATCATCCTCCCTGTCAGAACGAGTCTGTTATGTCGCCGATTATCGAGGTAGACATGTACAGCAGTAACCGGGACGAAGTCCAGGATACTGCGATTCCTTCTGCAGTGTTGCCGAATCTCGGAGGAACCGTTTTAAGGTTCTGTGTATATCGCGACCTGCCTCTCCTAAACTTCGTATTCTACACGTGGAGTATCCGTTCGATCGTTGATGGATGCCCCGGACAGTGGATGGATCGTAACTATGTCTACTATGGTGGAGACAAGGATTACATCCAGGTCAGCCAGGATGTCAGCGATCTCGTGGGGGTAAATTCCCTGCAGGTTGTAGTAAGCATTATTGACATGTGTGGTGACTGGGGAGGGTGGATCGGCTGTTCCACCCATACTCCTTCTCCCTGGTTCGATTCGGTGAGGCTTTACAAATATGACACGTCGGGGCCTCAATGGTCGCACCGTGACCTCGATATCTTCCAGGATAACTTCCCTTCGGAAGAGTTCAATATCGAGAGCTGGGTACGCATCGACGCGGCCAACGATCTGAGGGCCAACGGTGATCCTGTCATCGATCCGGGCGACTCAGCCGTAGTCACCTGCTCAGCTCCTCTTGCCGGTGGACTTGATACTCTCGTTACTGGCGAGGAACAGGTCTATTGCCATGTCTGGGGCGAGTATGTTGGTTACGACCTTGCCAAGCCCGACCTCTTTGGTCCGACGCTTGAAGGTACCTACGGTACTTATGTAAGTGACGACGGTTTCCAGTGGACGATTTTCCACATGCCGACGGCCATCACAGGCGCCGGTAACGAAGCCGAAGGCAAGTACATGATCGATCTCAATGACTCCCTGTTCACCAGGGGTTATATGGTCCATTACTACTTCAAGGCCTTCGATTTTGATGGTGCTTCGTCGACTCTGCCTGCGGACGCTGAGACAGATGGTAATATTTTCGAGGTCACCTGTCTGCCTTCGCTGAACAGCGGTACCCTTTACGTAGACGATTTCCATGGTCGTGGAACGTTTGACGGAACGGTTCAGACTTATTTCGATCCTGCATTCGCTGCTGTACTACCTGGCTCGATGCCTGACCGTTATGACGTCAACAGCCCTTCCTCGCTCGTATCCAATGGTCCTGGAAGCCGAGCGTATAACTTCCAGATGAACACCTACGAGAAGGTCGTCTGGGATTCAGGTAACCTGAACTCCGGAACGATCACCGAAGGTTCAGACTATAGCGACAAGAGCAACGATTGCCAGTTGCTTCTTGACTGGATGAACCTTTCGGAGCATAAGGTCCGCCTGTGGGTACTCGGTGATGATGTTGCAGCCGATCTGGACGGATCGTTTGCTTCTTCGGCTCTCGGTCTTTTGAACGCCTGTGGTGTTGATCACGTGAACGACAGTTACTATGAGCTTACCGGTGGCCGTGTAGCTGGCGGTGTTGTCACTCCCCTGGTGACCGGTGTCGGTATCTATGCCGGTATTTCGTACTACGCGTTTGCGGGTTGCCCGATCATCAATGGTTTCGACGTGCTCGAGATCACTGGTACCGGTACCTATTCGCTGCAGTTGCCCGATTATCTCGGCACGCAGTACTACATGGGTGTATCGAACAGTCAGCTGAACTCAGTTGGCCAGTCGATGCGCACATCATGGGTCGGGCACAGCCTGATGTATATTCGCAATGGCGACGGTGCCACGTTGGACAGGAACGCTCTTGTCTGCGCCACCTGGGAATTTTTTGGAGGCGCTGTCCAAGAAGACATCACTGGTGACGATCCAGTAGCGAAGTACGCGCTTATACAGAACTATCCGAACCCGTTCAACCCGAATACGACGATCAGGTTTAACCTTAAGGCCAAGGGCCAGGTCAGTCTGAAGATCTACAACGTAGCGGGTCAGCTGGTCAGAAGCCTGACCAACGAAGTCTGGGAAGCCGGATCGCATACGATAGACTGGAACGGCAGGAACGATCTCGGTTCGAGTGTGGCAAGTGGAGTATATTTCTACAGGATCGAGGCGGGCGAGTTCGAAAGTACCCGAAAGATGGTTCTTTTACGGTAGGGGCGATTTGACATCGGGCTTATCGTTGGTGTATAATGGATCGGTACTGAACGGTAACTGATTTCCACTCGAGAGGAAGCTATGTTGAGAGTTCCTTCTGAGTTGGAGAGACAGTACCGCCGATTCTTGAATGGCTGGGGGGACGCAGCCGTTCTCCTGTTTTCATTTCTAAAGGAGGGCTGTCCGGAGCGGGCCGATTATCAGGCCTGGGCGGCGCTCGTACTCTCCCGAATATTTATTGTAAAGGGCAGCCTCGATCTTGCCAGAGCGTATATCGGACTATCCACACAACTTTTCAGAACATGTGGTGACGGATCAGTGCCGGCAGGGTTGCTGGTAAACAGGGCAGTGATCGACAGGTTGCAGGGAAGGTACAAAGACTCGAAATACCTGCTCAGACGGGCGCACCGATTGTCGCTGGAGAGAAATGACCCGCTTTCCGCCGCGAAAGCTTCCGTGAATCTTGCCGTAGTTATGTCGGGTCGCGATGGTGACGCCATGGAAGTCTCCGAATTGCTCGGATTCGCCATCACTACCTACAGGACTCTGGGACTTGATTCCGATCTTGTAAATGCCAGGATAGCCCTTGCTTTCACCATCCTGAGAGCTGGCCGTCACGACGAGTCGTTCGATCATGTATCCAGCATGATCGGAGATAATGCGCTGCATGACAGGCAGAGGATCAATGCTTTGCTGATAGGAGCGGAAGGATTGCTTGCGATGGAGGAATTCTCCAGAGGATCGAGCCTTCTGGAAGAATCCGGCAGGCTCATCGGCAGCGGGAGAGTCTTTCATTCCGAAAAGATCAGGTGGCTGAACCTTATGTCCAGACATGAACATCTCGTGGGCAGGGCAGGGGCGGCTGAAAAGTATGAGATGAGCGCCGATCTGCTCTCGCGGGAGAAAGGTCTGGTTCATCCGCCTTACGGGGATCCGGTACGGGAAGTCCACTCTGAAAGTGACGGGGATATATATTCGGGCAAGACGGTTTTTGTTACCAGAGACAGAAGGACCAGAACTATCCTGTCCCGGATCAGGAAGGCCTCTGTCATACCGATGCCTGTTCTTATCGAAGGCGAATCGGGTACGGGAAAGGAGATACTCGGCAGGATGGTACATCACTGGAGTGGGCGGGGAGACCTTCCATTTCTTACAGTGAATATTGCCGCTCTCCCGGCTGATCTCTTTGAAAGTTCTCTTTTTGGTTATGTGAAGGGGGCTTTCACCGGGGCGGAGCAGTCAAGGGTTGGGATCTTTGAAGCTGCCGGTAATGGGACAGTCTTTCTGGACGAGATCGGAGAGCTGGCGCCACGACTGCAGTCCAGATTGCTCAGGTTCCTTGACTGTGGTGAGTATATCCCAGTGGGTGGCACGAAAATCATGGTCTCCGGGGCCAGGATCATCGCGGCGACAAACAGGCGGCTTGCGGAATCGGTGAAGGAGGGGGGCTTCCGGAAGGACCTCTATTTCAGGTTGAATGTCCTCAGTTGCGAGTTGCCTCCGCTTCGGGAAAGATGCAGCGACCTTATCCCGCTCAGCAGGTATTTTCTGGGACTCTTTGCCAACACATATGGTATAGGGCCTTTCTCGCTTGGAAAAGGCGCGGAAAAAATCATCCTGCGATATGACTGGCCGGGAAATGTCAGGGAACTCAGGAACGAGCTTCTCTCCGCCGCCGTGAAGCGGGGGAAGGGGACGATCCGTGTTGCCGACCTGTCTGAACGGCTTGTCGGATTTATATTTCGGGATGGAAGCCTGGTCAGGGCAGGATCGAACGGTCGGGCTCAAGATACAAGGGTCGATGTTCAAGGTATTCTGGGCTATAATCCATCCCCCGATGATCATTCCTGCCTTGAACTCAGACTCCGGGAAATCGAACGACGTGAGATAGAAGGCGCCCTGGTACGGGCCAGAGGCAACCGCAGCAGGGCCGCAATGGCTCTGGGGCTGAAAAGAACCACACTTCTTTACAGGATGCGCAGGTGCGGATTGACCACAGAGGATTAGAGCTTGTATCCGAATTTCCTCAGGATATCATGACGCCATTTCTTTCCGTCCTCATCCTCGATGCCGGCAGGCATGTTTCCGTCGATCACACCGAGCACTCCGCGGCCGCTTCCGTTATTGGCCAGGATCACTTCGACCGGATTGGCCGTGGCGCAGAAGATTCCGCAGACTTCCGGTACCATCTTTATGGCGTTGAGAAGGTGTATCGGGAATGTGTTTTTCAGAAAGATTATGAATGTATGTCCCGCTCCGATAGCCAGCGCGTTCTTTTTCGCCAGTTCGATCATTTCCTCATCGTTTCCGGAATAACGGATAAGGCAATCTCCGGACGCCTCGCAGAAGGCCAGCCCGAATTTGATTCCCGGGACGGAGTTGATCGCCGTTTCATGAAGGTCCTCTACAGTCTTGATGAAATGAGACTGTCCGAAGATGAAATTGATGTCATCCGGTTTTTCGACCGTAACAGTCAAGAATTCCATGATCTCATCCTCCCGGATCTATCCTTCTCTCGATATCTCATGCGACTTTATCTTGTTGTGCAGATGTTGCCTCGTTACTCCCAGAAGACCGGCAGTCTTTGTTATCTTCCAGCCGTTCTTCAGAAGAGCCTCGGTGATCAACTGTTTCTCCATAACGCCAAGCTTCTGTTTCAGTGTGGCCTCTTCTGTGAAGTTGCCGAGGAACTTGCTTTCGTCCAGAAGCTGGGGAAAGAACTCTTTCGACAGGATAGTCGATTCTCCGCAGAGGACAAGAGATCTTTCGATGGTATTTTCCAGTTCCCTTACGTTGCCGGGCCAGTCACCGGACATAAGAAGCTGCATGGTCTCGGGTACTATTCGCAACTCCTTCTTGTTCATCTGTTTGGAATATTTTTTTATGAAATGTTCAGTCAGTGGAATGATATCGTCTTTTCTGTCCCTGAGGGGAGGGATGTTGATCGGTATGACGTTTAGCCTGTAAAAGAGATCCTGACGAAACCGGCCGTTATTGATGTCTTCCGTGAGGTCGCGGTTTGTGGCGGCAATGATCCTTACGTCCACCTTTATCGTATTATTGCCACCGACCCTGCGGAATTCACCCTCCTGAAGGGCGCGAAGCAGTTTGACCTGTAGTGGCAAAGGCATGTCACCGATCTCATCGAGAAATATCGTTCCCCCGTGAGCCGTCTCGAATAATCCTGCCTTGTCATTGATTGCGCCTGTAAAGGACCCCTTTTTATGTCCGAACAGCTCGCTCTCGAGAAGCTCGAGTGGAAGAGCGCCGCAGTTGATCGTCACGATGGCTTTGTCCTTGCGCGTACTATGATGATGAATGGCCTTTGCGATCAGTTCCTTCCCGGTTCCCGTCTCTCCACGTATAAGGACGGTGGAGTCGATCGGCGCCACCTTATCGATCAGCCTGAATATTTCGTCCATCAATTTGCTTTTTCCGATGATCCCGGAATATTCGTATTGTCCTGAGAGTTCCTGCTTAAGCATCAAGTTTTCTTTTGCAAGGTTTTCTCTGGAGAGGATCAGTTCGCCGTGGAGCCTGGCGTTTTCTACGGCTACCGCCGCCTGGGAAGCGAATGCGGTGATGATAGACATATCGTCCTGGGTGAGTTCGATCGTCAGTCTGCTGGAGTCGGTATAGATGACGCCTATGACCCTGTCCTCGAGAATCAGAGGAACGCAGGCGGCGGTGTGCAGCCTTAGATCGATGACACTCTGTTGATTCTTGTAACGATCATCGTCAGTGAAATTCGAAAAAACTGTTTTCCCGTTCTTAAAGACATCATTGATAATCGTCCTGCTGAGTTCAAAGTCGTCTTCGGCCAGCGGCTGTTCCTTCCTGTCCCGCGCGATCCGAAACTGGAGTTCGTTACTCTGGTCCGCGAGCATCAGGAATCCGCGGTCCGTGTCCGCCAGATTGATGACAGAATCTACTATACCTGCCAGGAGCTCGTTGAGATTCAGTGTGGAATTAAGGTTTTTCGAGATCTCTATAAGCATCTCAAGCTTGTTAAGCCGGCGTTTAGCCTTGCTCAGTTCTCTAGCCGTGTTCTTCCCCTTTTCTATCGATTCTGAAGCTTCAATAGTGTTCAGGGTGTTTTCCGCTTCGGCAAAGAAATCGTTGGCACTGCCGAGATTATCCTTATCCATTTCCCCAACATCTCCTTCCAGGAACATTCTTAAAAGTGTATTCGGACGTATAATGCGTTCCGGGAATACAGCACAATTGAACAACCGTGTTGTATCCGCTTGAGTGATTCTTCGAAGACCGATTCTGCATACGTGCTCGTAACAGCAGCAGTCGCAGGTGATTCGATAGATCTCGATCCTCGATCGGTATGGTCCTTATGTTTTCGTTATCAAGGTACATTTCTTGTTACGTCTGTCTCCTGAGGTGATTCGTTCATGCTATTGATTTGCGATCCTGACGACCTGTACTCGTTTTCGGTGACAGGCAGGAAAATGCTTATAACCGTTCCGATGCCTTCTTCGCTGTGAAGTTCGATGCGACCTCCGTACGATCGCACTACCTGTTCAGCGATATAGAGTCCCAGCCCCGGATGAGGTTTGCCCGAACTGCTGTGGTTCTTGGTCGAGTAAAATTGGTCGAATACCTTCTGCCTTATTTCTCTCTGAATGCCATAACCATCATCCATTACTTCGAATATCACAGTCCTGTTCGAGCTGTCCGTCTTGTCCGAGATGTCCGTTTTTATGGTCACGTTTCCGCCTCTGCTCGATGGTATGGCCTCAACGGCATTTTTCAGGACATGATAGACTATCTGGAAAAGCTCACTTTCACGTATCGGCAAATCGGGGATATTTCGGTTGAGCTTGAGAGTGAGTCGTACGCCCGGGTCGATATGCCCCTCGTCCCTGATCCTGTCGGCCCAATGCGTGATCACCCTGTTCAGATCTGTCATATCTTCGGTGTCTGCCCTGGACCATTTCTTACTCACGATGCTGTCGACAAGTTCTCCGACGAGCGATGTGTGATAGGTCAGCTGTTCCATGAGGGATGTGAGGTGTTCGAATAGTCGCGACCTTCCCGATGTCTCGACTTTCTTTATGGAGTCAGGTATGTCGTAAATGGAGCGCAGTTCCTTTTCAAGGTGCGAGGCATCCTTCATTATCTGTGAAACCGGGCAGGACATGCTGTAAGCAACACATCTGGAATAATTGTCGATTCCTGTATTCATCTTCATCGATTCTATCTTCTTGTTCTTCCCAGGCTGAAAGGACCCTCCAGCCGTCGTTGATTTATACCTTACTCGCAACTGACAGACCCCCCACTCTGACGCTGGCAGCGATTCCGGCTGGCCTGCGGCCGGGCTGGCAGTCATCAATAGTACTCCCACACAAGACAATGTTTCATATCGACTGATCGTAGTGGCTCCTATTGTCAGCGCATACCCCATGCCATAAGTCCTCTGCATTTATAGTGATGTGTAACTGTCGATAAACAAATGAGATATAAGCGCAACTCACCTTCTTTGGCTTGCGCGGGGTCAATAAACACAACCCCTTTTGTAAACAATATTTTACGCCGCGGGCGATGACTATTGCGTATCATGCTGTAATACAACAAGATAAGTTATTGTAACATATAATTTACGATTGTAAAGTAATTTTTCCGAAATTTAACTCTTAAGTGGATTATCCAGATGATGTGTCATGAAAATAGACGAACACTGAGACGGGAAGGATGATGAAAACAGATCATTGATAACCCCGAAATATCGTTTCAGAATGACGGGTTTCGACAACTGCCCCGAATTGCCCGCGAGGGTTTTGAAAATAATTTGTAAGTGCTTAACATCTGTGATGACAACGATTTTCCACCTGTTCAAAGGGCTTCTTTGGGGTGGCTGACTTGACGGGGCGGACCGAAATCTGGTACAATATGACTCAAGCGATTCTGATTAGGCGGATGACATACAGGGTAAATCAATTTACGTGAAGATCCGTGCGTATGGACGTACCGGAAGGTGTTTATGAAACGTATTTACCGTGGTGTCATTTTCTTTTTCCTGCCGGTCATGGCCGCCGTCATCGCAGTCTGTTCTCTGTCGGTTGCCGTAATGGCGGGAGATCCTGGACAGGCCGACTACAATTTCTCAGATTACATGGTTAACGCGGATCCAGGGGAAGATCCTCATCTGAAGATCGATCCAGGCACCAGTGAATTTACCTTATATGACATCAGGACGGAATCCGCGCCGCCCGCTTCAAGTGGAAGTGGCCAGGATGCTATGCTCCGGGGGCAAGACAGAGCAGAAATGACGACTGGCAGATGGTATTCCCGCGTGAACCCTAAATTCAGGATGGTCATTATGATGATCAGCTTGACGCTGACTCGCTAATTCAGCCGGGACCCGGAGTAATGCAGGTTCAAAAAGACGTACTGGAAAAATTACTGGTCGATATATACCATCTCAATGAGAGGTGCGACCACAGGCAGGCCTACCAGTGTTCCCTGGAAGCGGTCAGTCTGGCTGGGGAACCGGGCGTGGAAAGACCGCTCAGGTACCGGGTCGCGCTTGCCGCGGCGCGTTGTGCCTATTACCTCTCGCTTTTTGATGAATGTCTCAGCCATATCGATATGGTTCCTGATGTAGATGGAACTATAACGGATGTCAAACATTCCGATCCTGCCGGCACTCTGGATATTCCCGCGGCAGCCGTTATTTTCGAAGCGCGAGTCATACGGGCCAATGTCGCGAGGAGACGCGGAGAGTTCGAGGACGCGATATCGATCCTTGACCGGGTGATTGAAGATGACGGGAACGGGATTTCCTCAAGGTTGATCACCGACAGACTTCTTTCGAAAGGATCATGCCTGTACCTGCTCGGGAGACACAGTGAAGCCAGAGAGTACCTTGAAACGGCATTGGGACTAGCCACCCATAATGACGATATTAGAGCCCGGTCGAGAGTCCTTGTAATGATGGGGCTGGTTTCGAGGACCATGGGATTTATGGATAAGGCTCTCGATTATTTCAAGCGGGCGAAAGATCTTTGCAGACAATATAACGATAATTACGCGGAAGCTGCAGCCTGGTTGAATGAAGGGGTGGCCCTGTATCATCTTGGCAGGTTTGATGAATCAGAGAAAGCTGCCGTTCGCGCAAGAAGACTGTTCGGTAAAGTCGAATGGGTGCTTGGTGTATGCAGGACGCTGATCCTCCAGGGTAATGACAAGAGAAAATGCGGTGAATATTCGGGAGCCATCCGATGTTACGGGAAGGCCGGCGAGATAGCGGAAGCTAATGGTTTCAAGAGAGAGCTGGCTCTGACGCTGAACCTGATGGGAGCGATATCTGGCTCGCGGGGAGATCTCCCAGCCGCTTTGAAGTATCTGTCCAGAGCTCTGGGGACAATTTCCAGCGTAGCTCCCAATGGGGACGTCGCGTGTGACATCAGGCGCAGGCTGGGACTTGTTTTCCTTCTTCAGGAAAAATTTACGGAAGCTGAAAAGTATTTTGAATCCGCCTTGAAAGATGCTGTCAAAGCGGATGATAAATGGTCTTCCGGCCTGATTCTAAGGGCCCGAGGGAGTAAAGAGTTCAGAATGGGAGACAGAGATAAGGGGAAAGCTCTCTTTAATGACGCGATCGATCACCTGAGGGCTGGTGGATGCGTTCACGAGCTGGCCAGGACACACCTGATATTTGCGAACGAGCTTTATAGTCTGGAAGGAAACGGATTCATGTCTCCTGACCCAGGCAATGGGCCGGATGTCGATAAAGCTCTGCATAGCCTCATCGAGGCCAGCCATCTCTTTTCGGGGACCGATGATGATAACAACAGGAAGATGACTGATCTCCAGTTGAAGAAGGTCCTTCGGTATAAGAGGAATTCAGATCTGATAAAAGTAGATCCGACGAGAGACAGGGATGTTCTGATTCTCGAAAAATCGCGGGATCTGTTTATCTCTGAAAAACTGGTCGCCGTGTCGGATAGTATGGTGGAGGTATGGAAGAAAGTGTCTTTCGCCTCCTCGTTCTCCCGGCCGGTCCTCATAACGGGAGAGACAGGGACGGGGAAGGAATTGATCGCGAGATTGATCCATGACAAAAGCGACAGGGTACACAAGCCGTTTGTCGCCGTCAATTGCGCCGCAATTCCGGATCACCTGTTCGAAAGCGAGTTTTTTGGTCACAAAAAGGGATGTTTCACAGGGGCGTTGACTGACAGGAAGGGATTCTTTGAGGAAGCTGACGGTGGAACGATATTCCTTGATGAGATCGGAGAGTTGACGCTGATTCAGCAGGTAAAACTTCTGAGAGTATTGCAGGAGAAGAAGATCAGAAAAATCGGTGAGAATATGGAGAAGCCGGTAGATTTCAGAGTCATATCTGCTACGAACAGGAGTGTCGAAGAGATGGTCGGCCTTTCCGAATTCAGACAGGACCTGTATTACAGGATCAATATCGAGCATATTCATCTTCCCCCGCTGAGAACACGTCCTGAGGATGTGGTAGCCCTTCTGACCTGGCGTGTATGTGGTAACGGTAATGGTTCATCACGTAGAGTAAGGATAGAAAAGCTTGCCCTTGAGCGGCTGCAGAATTATATGTGGCCCGGTAATGTCAGGGAATTGATCTCGGTCGCCGACAGGGTAAATCATATGATCGACTCAGAGCTGATAACTGCCGATATGCTGCCCGAGAAAATAATGGGTGGTCCCGAGGTGTTCCCTGTCGGGGATTCAACTACCGCAAAGGTCGGAACAGAACATAGTTCCCTCAAAGAAAAGCTGAACAGAGTCATGTCTATATGCAGAGGCAACAAGTCTGCCGCCGCGAAATGGCTGGGAATATCGAGGGGAACACTCTACAAGGAACTCAGGCGAGCAGGGCTTGGACATTATATAAAATAATTCTCGGAATAATCATCCCTTACAGACTATCAATCTCACAAGAACAGGAATTCATTGTATAGTGTGTTCACAGTGTACACTGGATAAACACAATTAGATATATAGGTAACTACTTGTTTCTATGTATCTAATGGAATATGTCCGATATCACCGTGTACAGTGTAGACAGTCGCACAGCTTTTCGGAAAGATCCTCAACCCCCAGGATTATCGATTGCCATAAAGTGTTGATTCGTAAGACGCTGTCGTGTCACAACTTAAGTCTGTGAGAGGGGGGTTTCCTCATAATTGCAGGATATTGCAGGTCAGTGGCACAGATCGTGATATATATGTCTGATGTCAATCGCTTATCAGAATCGTTTTCCTGGAACGCCCAGCCGGTATGGGGGGCGTTCCAGACAAAGAACCATCGGGTTTCTACGGCGCCGCTCTGAGTCCCCCCATCGCAACAGCCGTAGACAGGGATGGTTCTTTTGTTATCTGCCGCGTGGCACCTGTTCATCCTGTACATAACTGTCCAATCCTTTCAGATCTTCGTTATTCGTTATATGACCCATGATTGAGCGGGTTCGGAGAACATCCGAGAATTACATATATACAAAGCATATATAAAATGATGCTTATTACTATCTAATTCAGCACTTAATTGCGCCTGTAATCCTCGCGTAGTCGCCGTAATATCAATTATAACACTGAGTTCTGGCGCACGGCGCTGCCGCAGGTATTTGCTTGCTGTTTTCGGCAAGGTTCCGGGTGCTGGACCCATTCTTGTAATACATATCATCAGGGAAGGAGGTGAGCAGGTTCAGTGTTGTTCATAAATGAGAATGGGGGAGTAGCGTTGGAAAAATGTTATGGAGGAAAAGATGAAAGTAGCACAAGCTGTCTTTACAGCAATTACGATCGCATGCCTGGTGGTCATTTACTCATGTGGCGAGAATACGACTTCAATAGAGACCGAACCGCCTGGTGCGGAAATCGACGGCTATACTGTCACTGTCGAGGAGAGAGGTGAAACATATCTTTCTGATCGTATTGAGAGCAGGGTATCCTATCCATTCTTCAGCCATGTGATAATCGAAAAGGGTTATCGGGTGTTTCCATCAGAGGCAGGTAGTTTCAGGGTGATCGATGATGCGTCTGGTGAGTTTTCAGATGTGACGATGATACCCTGCAGGCTGCCAGATGACGACAGTCGTGTTGCGATGATCTATTACGTTGAAAATGGCGATGACTATCTGGTGTCTTCCGCGGAATATTTCAAGGATGAGGGATATGAGATCTCCCATCCGATCGATGATGAGGTCGAGGCGCTTATGAGAGCGAATGACATTCCGTATCCATGGAAAATGCCCATGGACAGAGATGAATCGACATCATCAAAATACTGGAAATGCGTCGGGAAATACTCCGCCGCGGGATGTCTGGGTTGTGCTCTGAGGTGTTATCTCACCGGTCCCGGGTGGGCAGCATGCGTTACTGCATGCTGTTCGTCTGTGGTCGTGGTCGCGCTGGCAGCTTGTGCTTTCACCGTGTATGGGGGGTGATCGGATATGTCCAGAAGCGGAAAACTATTTCTAGTGCTCTATCTGGTCGGGATACTGATCATCTATTCCGGGTACGAGTTGGGTAGACGGGGGGTGAGTGAAATATATGCCGGTATGGTCCTGATACCTCTCTATGGGATAGTATCTGGATATATAGAATTGTTGTTGAAAGGCGGTGGACAATCCAGAGAGACGGGCCGGCTGTTTATCGCCCTGTTTGTCGCTGGCATCTTCATCACTATGACGATAATTCTGGAAAAAAGCGGAGTATCGTTCTATTGGACCGGATTACCAGCATTGGCAGTAACTCTTGCTGTGATGTACAGATTGAGCAAGAAAGCCGGTCGGGGAGATACCTGATCGATTCATTGGAAAGGTGTGCCGGATCGATCCGGCACACCATCATAAACAGTCTATTGCTTCAGTGCCCTGATCTCATCAAATACTCTTTTGCGGAATGGAAGGGAAAGATATGACATCTTCATCTCTTCATCTGAGATCGATTCTGTGATCTGCTTGATAGTCTCGATAGCGTCCCTGTAATACATGGTGGCTGAACTTATATCTTTTAAATCATGGTGCAGGATCGCCAGTTCTCTCTGAGCCTGCCAGGTGAACTCTCTCGTTCCCATCTTTCTGCTGGTCTTGAGGGCTTTCTGCAGGAGATCTTCCGCGTCATCCCGGTTTGTGATCCTGGCGAAACTCCCCTCCGCGAATAGGAGGAGGGGCTTGAGATAGTTACAATTGATCGTATCGAAGATATTGCGGGCCTCTTTGATGTGTTCGGCCGCCTTGTCGATCTGCCCGGCCTCGAGTTCGTATATCGTCAGGTTGGATAGAGCGTCGACGATATCATCCCTGTCATCGGATTTTCTGAACTGGGTGACTGCATCTTTGACATTACTGATCGCTGCGACAAAATCAAATTTCTGGAAGTGGAATCGTGACAGAATGAGGCTTCTATGCCCCAGCATGATTGAGTTTTCTTCAAGATCGCAGCCAGTTTTGAGCTTCTCAGAATATTCAATAATTTTGCCTGTGAAGTAGTCTCCCAATAATACATAGATAATCAGTGGTTTCAGGTAAAAAGTCAGATGAAGGTCCTGTGCATCTTTTTCCGAGGCGATAGTATGAGCTTTCCCTAAATATTCAAGAGAAAAGCTGTAATTGGCGAGAGCGCAGTAACCACTTGATAAGTTCAACAAGGTTAATATTGAATAAGCGGACATTTTTAGTCTCTCAGAGAGAGCCAATGCGTCATTAAGGGTAGAGATCATATCGAAGTATTCACCCTGTATATAGTGGAACCCGCCGATCTTCTGAAGGTCATGAACGATGTTGATACTGCTGGATGTGGATCTTGATAATTCTATTGTGGAGTACATAAATTTCTTTGCGTTATCGTAATCACCATTATAAAAGGATATTGCGTAAAGTTTGTGCAGGGCAGACCTTCTGGCCCATGGCGCCAGGTCTTCCCTTTTCAAATAGT
The DNA here is from genome assembly GCA_023131975.1 of Candidatus Krumholzibacteriia bacterium. Taxonomy (GTDB): domain Bacteria; phylum Krumholzibacteriota; class Krumholzibacteriia; order Krumholzibacteriales; family Krumholzibacteriaceae; genus JAGLYV01. The sequence goes on from JAGLYV010000037.1 coordinate 32,035, forward strand.
CTCGTAATGTCTCTATATTAGAATCCAGTTTGTCGATATTTCCGGCGAGCTTCTGAAAATATATATAATTTGAAAGCGCAAAAACATATAAGTCATTATTTGTGGAGTTGGAGAGTGCCATCGCCTGTTCAAACAGACTGCTGCGATCTTGCATTTTTTCAGTACCAGCCATCAATATCATAAGTTCCGCTATGAGGTCATTGTCTTCTATCTCTTTTGCTAGAGTAAGGGCCTTTTCATAGTTCTTGATGCCATCTTTTTGTTTTGAAAGGTAGAGGTCATAGATATATCCCATATCTTTTAAGTATGTAGCTTTCTTTTTTACATCTGATGTTCCGGGGATAAGAATCTTGTAATGTTCAATCACTTCGGTAAATAAACCAATCGATTTCTCGGTGAGAACGAGTCGTTCCAGGACCATGTCAGAATTGCTTTCATCCACGGAGCGAGACACAAGCGAATACAGCGATGATAGAAGTTCGTACGCTTCGTAGAAGTTCAGGGACGTAATCAGGCGGTCAGCGGCGTCGAGTCCAAATTTCAGACTCTCTTTAATCGATTCAGCCTCGATATAATGGGCTGCGATATCTCTAAGACTATCGGGGTTGTTAGTCTCGAGATATGACGCGATGGATCTATTTATTCTGACAATCTCCTCGCGTGAAGCGCCGACCCTCGCTTGCGCCCTGAGAGAGGGACTGATAAAGTCGATTACCCCGCCTGTGTCAGTAAGAATATTGTCGTTTATCATGGAATCGATCGAGGGCTTGACTATATCAGCGGACAGGTCAGATACGGTCGATAGAGTCTCAGCGGAGACGGGGTTGTTGAAGTATGCGAAGTACAATAATACTTCTCTCTCGTGAGGTTTGAATCTGTCGATATCAAAACTGGTCATATCGGTGAAAGAGAGCGACACGCTGTCAGTCTTGAACCTGTTATGATCGATCAGCCAGCTTTTGTTGTTATGATAGATAACGTTCGAAGCGATCATATGGCGTAGTAACTTGTCCAAGTATAAAGGTAGCCCTCGGGTCGCATCGTATATGATCCCGTATTCTCTTTCGGTGAACAACTCGTTCCCCAGCATCTCTTCATAGAACTCTTTTGTCTGGTCCTTCGTCAATGGGGCGAGGGTTTGCTGTTCGAGGCATGGCAGAGCCATGAGCTGATCGAGAGACTCTTTCTTCAGAGCGGGGACAGAAATATCATTGCCGTGTGAAATCATGATTAAAACACGGGACCCGAGCAGGTCCGTTTCATACACCAAGTGAGATACGAACCTGATAAAGTATATGTCGAAAGAGGAGATATCGGGAATAGAGATCAATATTACCTGTTTCTCCGACAGCTTATGAAGAAATTGCACGATATTGTCGAAGATGATGACTGACTGGTCGACCGTCGATGCCGATCCGGGGCCTTCGTCGAGAGATAAAGATTGTACGATCTGTTCGTGTGAGGAGAGTAATCTGTCTTTTTCATCTCCGAACAGGTTATTCCCCAGCAATTTGATGAATACATCCAACGATCCGTCCGCGGATAAGGTTTTTGAGCAATTTATCGTGATCAGATTCAGGGTCTGCGCGTGGGTCGATATCCTGTCGATTATTGTCCTTTTGCCGACACCTGTACTTCCATCTATCAGTATAGAGTTGGAGTCATCGCTGTCAGGAGTGATGAATTTTTCCAGAAAGGCCATATCATCATCACGGCCGATAAACACATTGCTTTTTATTATTGGAACGGTGTCTGAAGATTTTGAGATATCCTGTATCAATCGGATACAGTGGCCAGCATTTTCGGGTCTCATGCCAGGGTCCGATTGAATCAGGGAGATGATCATCGAGGTCAGCGATGAGGGGCTGGGGATTCCCGATTCCATCAGCCTCGAGATCATGGAGTCGGAGATCTCTCTTCTGAGGTCGTCGTCTATGTTCATTGCCATAGGGATATCGATTCCGGAAAGACATTCTGCGATAGTAATGCCTAATGCGTATAGATCGCTCTTGATCGAGTACGAATGATCTTCGAGTATCTCGGGGGCGATGTATCTCGGAGTGCCGGAGATTTTCGTGATGATGTCACTTTTCATCATGGCCATTCCGAAATCCAGCAGAAGGGGCCTTGGGGTATTTTCGTCGGTTTCTGAGATCATGATGTTCTCGGGTTTTATATCGGCGTGGATGATATCCTTCTCATGAAGATATTCCATGGCAGAGAATATCGAAGAGAGGATATCATGAAGATACACATACTTTTTCTGATCAGAAAAGAAATCCCTGATATTCTTCCCCTCGACATAATCCATCGAGTAATAGGGAGTATCATTCTGTATAAAGCCGAAATTATGGACCTTGATAAGATTCGTGTGGTCCAGGTCAGCTAGGATCTTGAACTCAGCCTTGAATGTTTCGTCCGTGATATCATCAGCAGACAGAAGCAGCTTTACGGCGACTTCCCGGTTCAGAATAGAGTCGTGGACCCTGAATACCCTGCCGCTCACTCCGGACCCAAGTGTTTCCAGTATTTTGTATCGGCCGGGAAGATTGATCTTTTCTATCATAGTGCGGGATTATAATTCGAACCCGATCGTCAGGACAACAAAAAAGCCCCCGGAGGCAGGGGGCTTTTTTCGAAAGCAAGTAGGGATTGGATCATCCACCTCGTCCAATACCATAGTCACTAAAGTGCTCAAGGTCAACGCTGGCGGCGCCATCAGCGGTATAGCCACCGATGTTCTCCCAAAGCGCTGTGTCTTCGTTGAACCAGTAGACTCTGAATGAGGTTGCGGCAGAGTCTACCTTATCGAGGTCAAGGGAAAGGGTAACAGGTTTGTTGAACTGGATTCCGTGCGGTCCGAGTTCAACGACGGCTTCCGGATAGCGGGGCATCTCTATGGTTATCTCTGTATCTTCACTCAACGCGCCAGGAGGGAAGTAGAGACTGTAATAGCCATTACTGACTATTCCACCTTCATCTGCGGAGATCAGCGCTGATCCTGCCGATCCCAGCATATCTCTGGATGAACCCGAGGAGGTGACAAGCTGGACGAAAAGGGGACTCTCGACACCGGGCATGGTGCTGTCCTGTGAGGGGGTAACAGGTGAGTTGGTCCCACAGCCCATTGCAGCCAGTACACTGAGGAAGGTAATTGTGGTGAGGAATTTATGGGCTACGGTTCTTTTCATGCCTGCACCTCCATTAGCGGGCTCATCTGGAAACTACATAACAAAATCTGTATATATGCTAAGGCAACGAAGGTGCCATGGGTCGGGATGTGGGAATCTGCTACCCTGGGGGACAGTTGGATGCGGAACTCAAACGGATGAAACGAAGGCGTGTAATCAATTCATTACAAAGCAGATGAGGGAATATGGCAGTCGGCTTGAAGAGAGTATTTTTGATCGTAAACAGCCGAATAATGTCTCCGAATCACCATGCCTGCCGGATCGGGGATTGGGGATATTCCCTAATAAATGGGGGAGATTTTCGTATAAACAGGGGGTGTGACACGTAACGCTAATGATATTAATCGAATACGAGAACTGGCTCATATTCGCCAGTTTCGGGTTTTTCCTTAAATGATGAAGGGACGATTCCGTGTTTCTTCATCTTGTATCTCAATGTTCCCCGTTCTACCCTCAGAAGGTCTGCCGCTTGCGTGACATTTCCCCCGGTCCGCTTCAACGCGGCCGAGATCACACCTTTTTCGATTTCATCCAGGGATACTCCGTGCGGTGGAAGATCGACCTCTATCGTTCCCTGTCGTTCCGAGATCGTCGTTATGGTTTCTTCCGGGCGACTGTCAATCGGTAGATCATCCGTTTTCAACTCTCCATCTGTATTGAGGAGGACCGCGCGCTCAAGCATGTTGATCAGTTCCCTGATATTTCCCGGCCACGAATATGATTCGAGCAGGTCTATGGCATCTTCATGAATAACGATTTTGCCTTTGCCCATCGTTTTTCCGAATTTTTTAAGGTAGTTCATGATGAGTGGCCGGATATCCTCTCTCCTGGATCGCAGTGGAGGAATATCTATTTCGATCACGTTCAGCCTGTAAAAAAGATCCACTCTGAAACGATTCGATTCGATCTCGTCTTTAAGGACCCTGTTGGTCGCCGAGATTATCCTGACATCGACCGGAAGGAACTGTGTCCCGCTCACTCGTCTGATCGTTCTCGAGTCGAGGAATTTCAGCAGTTTGGCCTGAAGCCCGTAATCGATCTCACCGATCTCGTCCAGAAAGATTGTACCGCCGTTAGCCAGCTCGAACAGCCCCAATTTTCGTTCTTTAGCGTCTGTGAAAGCGCCTTTCTCGTAACCGAAGAACTCGCTTTCGAGCAGGTTCTTCGGGATGGCAGCACAATTGACTTCGATGAACGGTCCGTCAGCCCTGTCGCTTATCTTGTGGATCGCCTGGGCAAGGACACCTTTGCCGGTGCCGTTCTCGCCGGTTATCATAAGAGAAGTAAAATTGCTTCGCCCGACTTTCCGCGCAAGCTCGATCACACTTTTCATACGGTCGCTGACGCCAATGATCTCCTCGAAGCCTTCACGCTTAAGGAGTCGTTTGTTGACTTCGTCTAACTGTCGTCTTTTTCCGAAGCTCTGGGCAATTGTCGACAGGAGACTTATAAAGTCCCTGCTCTCGTATGGAGAGTAGAGAGTATGTCTGGCGCCAAGCTTGAGGGCAAGACGGTCGCCGTCCTCCAGTTCCTCGGGGATGATTAATATCAATTGAAGTGTAGCGTGGTTGTCCCGCCAGTTCTTCAGGGCAGATAAGTCCTCACCGGCGTTGCTTTTTTCAAGGTCATCAGGGAGTGAGAGTATCATGACAGGAGGCGATGTATCTTCCCGCGCGTCGATGAATTGATTTATCGAAGTAAAGCTGGAAGCATCCCATCCCGCATCTTCGCAATCTTTCGATATAGAAGAGCAAGCTTCCGATTCATAACATATTAGATCGATTTCAAATGACATCTGTCTTACTTTTCTGATTGTTCCGACCTGCCGCATTAGTCATTTGAGGATTGCTGCAAAAAATATGCCTCGAAAAGAGCTTGATGAGTGGGCAATAAAAAAAGTGACTTATCGAGCGATTAAATGTATTTTTTTACGGGAAAGGACTGTATGCTATAAAGATACAAGAGGATGGATCAGCAATATGGTGGACAACAGACAGAATCTTTCCAGAAAGAGATCGATCGGCGTCGTGATATTGTCTCTTGTTGCAACGAATATGATGATCGGTTCGTGCAGCGACGAGATCACGTATCCTGATTTTCCGACTATCCACAGTGTCGAACCTGCGACATCGGAAGTGGGGGATACTGTCATTATTTCAGGCCGGGATCTTGATAGCGGACTGGAAGGGTTTTCTGTTGCTTTCTCTGCCAGCGGATTTAAGGGGATTCGTTCTTTCCGCACATCGATGCCATTTGACGTGGCGGCCGACCAGATGAAGGTCGTAGTCCCGGATGGGTCGTTTTCCGGACAGCTCAGGATCCAGTGGGACAATCCTTTCGGCATATCGGGGCCTTTCGATCAGAACCTTCCTCCCGCTCCGGGAGATCTGCTGGATTTTAGTGTAGATCAGAAATCAGGAGAAGTAGCGAAAGTATTCTACAGCGGGTCGCAGCTGGAATTCTGTCTCGGTTCTTCCGAAACGGCCTCTGACTACATCCTCATTCTTTTCAGCGGCGCTGATCCTGTTTCGCCATCTACATATTACTCATACATGGTAAATAACGGTATCGAGACTATCCATGGAAGTGGCGCGTTGGAACGATCTCACGCGGCATTATCTGGATCGGTGGTAGCTTCTGGATCAACGGCCCTGTCTGGATCAGCAGGAGGATCTGGATCAGATGGAAGGCACGACACTGCGGAGCTTCGATTCGAGAAGAAACGCAGAGACGAGATCAGAGAGGCTATCGGCCGGGAAAGAATACAGAAGAACGAGCCAGGCGATCGGCAATCCGATTCCAGCGTCTTGCAGACGAGGGTATTTAATGTTTACTCGGATATCGATGGAAGTACGATAGCCCCGGCGTCATTTACCGAGGTCACTGCCGATCTGAAATATGAAGGTACACACACACTGCTCTATGTCGATCAGCTTACCGCTCCGGCATGCATTACCGATGCCGAGGCTCAATGGCTCGGTGACGCTTTCGAATCGGGTATCTATCAGACGGACCGGACAGCTTTCGGCGACGAATCGGATATCAATGGTGACGGCAAGGTGGTCATTCTGTTATCTCCGGTGATAAATCGGCTTACAGAGCAGGGTACTGCTTCAACAGAAGGGTTTATCGCGGGTTTCTTTCTTCCCGGCGATCTGATCCCGTCCTATCTGGATCATCGCTGCACGAACGGAATGGAGATATGCTATACGATGGTGCCGGATCCTGGTGGACTGTACGGGAACACATATGAGAAATCCAGAGCCCTGGAAGTGATCCGGGGAGTCATTGCTCACGAATTTATGCATATGATCATGTTTAACTACAGGATACTTCAGTATGGCGGTGGCATTTACGCGACGTACTCCGCGGAGACCTGGGTGAATGAAGGACTCGCGCACATAGCGGAAGACCTCAACAACCATGAAGAAAGCAACATCGGCAGAGCGAATATTTTTCTTGAGGACCCAGGTGACGTCTCGCTGATACATGGCGGAGACGCTCTGGACGAGCGCGGAGCGGCCTTTCTGTTCTTCCGTTATCTGGGCGACCGGTTCGGTGAGCAGGTGTACAGGGATATCGTCCAGACAAAGGCCGTCGGAGTGGACAATATCGAACGCGTGACCGGCCTTGATTTTTATGAATTGTTCGCGGACTGGTCGGCCGCGGTTTATCTGGACGGACTCGAGATTTCTTCTGACGAAAGGTTTTCGTATTCCTCGATCGATCTCAGATCGGATTTCGAACCTCTGGCGGTCAAGTTCTTCGATCATAATCTCTGGGGGCTGTTCGGCGCGCTCAAGTCGATGGGGCCGGAATATATTCGGATCTCTCTGCCTCTGGAGAGTGAATGTGTTTTCATTATCAGTTCCGATCCCGGCAGCAGGATGAATGTCATTATCATCAGGACCGACGATTATCAGGCTGCCCGGAAACGGGTCTGTCGGGAGTGATATGATAGTTGCCGGTACAGTATTGATCCGCAGATTTTCTTTTTCCATCATCCGGGCCTCGATTTTATGTGTCTGTCTGGTTATTCTGATCGGGTGCGCAGCGGCTCCTCCGGCAGAGAGAGTAACGGATGAGAAGTCTACCCTTGAAGGCTGTTTGAAGGTCGAGGGGAGTAATCCTTTTGACCGCTCCGTCACTATCGAGGACAGTGATGGAATTGAATGGAAGCTGCTGAACCCGGGACTTGAGATCGAGCTTGCCCGCCTCGAGGAGTTCAGGGTAAGGGTCCGCTATCCTGTGTCCGGCCTGAACGACATCGAACATACTCTGAACATCGAAAGTTACGAGATCATTCCGCCAGAAGGAACGATCGCGATCGAGGGAGTACTTGATCACATCGACGGCCGGTTGTCTATGACCATGAAGTCGGGCAAAAGGTTCCTGATGTCTGGAGCCCTGGCGGTCGCGCTGTCGAATTATTCAGGGTACAGAGCCTGGGTATGGGGAACCGTCCACGCCGCATCATCGGCATCGGAGCCTGATCTCATGCAGGTTGAAGGTTACGAAGTGATGAGTAATGGAGTGGTCGGTGATGGTCGCTGATCGACCTTTTCCCTATTCCTTTTCTTTCAAGGCTTCGAGGTTTCGATATTCCATGTAGCGGGCACCTTCCAGCTGTCCGAAGAACAGGGCCAGCCGGTCGAAACATGGTTCGATCCTTTCACCGAAATCTTCCTTCATGATCTCGCCTATGCGCCCGACAGTTCTTTCTCCGTCGCACAGGGTCCATACCGCGCTGCCAATATCGTCAAGAACCCACCTTGTGACCTTCTTTTTTGCCCTGCTACCGAGGAGAGCTTTCATTATCCTGCCGACCTTTCTCGGCGCGATGATCGTCACAAGCCCGTCGTCTCCGGTCTCATATTCCATGAGCCGGCTCGGGATCAGTTCCAGAAGGTTGACTTCGGTGGGCTTATCTTTCTTCTTCATTTCGTTCCTGTCATAAAGGTCATTTCGGTACCAGTTTTATCTTCGGGCCAGTATCGCTCATGCATTGCTTCCGCATCAAGGGTTTTTCAGTAAGGCGCAGGCGGGACCGACAGGTGTCGAGATACTGACAGCGCGAGCGGTTGGCCGACCCCCCGTCGATGAACGACTTACCACTTTGACACCGACACGGTCTCCGTCAGGATCTTGACAGAACCTGAATTTTACTCCTGCGCGGTTATCTTTGTAACGCTAGCGATCGTAGCTGGTTAAAGCTGCTATCGAGGGAGGCATGTTGCTTGCCATAGTCTGCCTGTGTGAGCAGGATATAATCATCGCGGGAAACATGAGAGGGAGAATCGTTGTAATGAATGTTGAAGAACGTTTGATGAAAGTCCTTTGTGAAATGTACAACGCTATCAGGGCAAGGTTCCAGGGTTTTGCGAGGACAGAAAATGGTCTTGTCAGGGTATTTGCGCTGCAACATTGTTCTTCTGCTGAAAGGCGAGCTCCGATAGCGCAGCAGATGTCTCTTCTCAATGAGGAGCATCATCTTCTCGATGTGGATGACAGGACGACCGGTCAGCCGAGGGCTGAGGTAAACGGTATGCCGGCCTATCGCGGCGAACCGGGGATAGTCCGCGTCTCACTCCGGAACGGATGGGGTCTGTTCAAAACGGGAGAGAACAAGTGGAGTTTTCTCAGGTCCGGTCCCGAATTCGAGTTGGAATTGTCGTTGTGGTTCGATTCTGGCAATCTTGAAAACGGTCCGATGATCTCTTCCGCGCACACCGATCTTTTTCTGACATTACTCGACTCGATCGCGCCGTATGTCAAGTCACCGGATTCAGGTTCCTGTGACCTGGATCAGGCTGGCACCGGAACAGTTTTGATCAGGAAAGATGAACCAGTTCCAGTAGACGATATGGTGCCCCCTTTTCATGGGCGTTCCCGAAAGATACTCAGATTAAAAAAAGATATCCGCATGCTGGCGAAATCCGGTGTCCCGGTCCTTATCGAAGGTGAAAACGGGACCGGTAAAGAGATCGTGGCGAAAAATATCCACAATTGTGGGCCGAGAAAAGATAAGCCGCTTGTGATAGTAAACTGTATGGAGATGCCGGAGACACTTCTCCAGGGTGAGTTGTTCGGTCACGCGAGGGGTTCTTTTACGGGAGCTTTTGTTGACAGGAAAGGCCTCATGGAAAGCGCGGCGGGAGGCACCTTCTTTCTCGACGAGATCGGCGAATTGTCGCTGAACCTTCAGGCGGCTCTTCTCCGGGCAATTCAGGAAAAAGAAATAAGAAGGCTCGGTGAAACGGAAAGGCGGAATATCGATGTGAGGTTCGTTTTTGCTACGAACAGGAAGCTGGCCGCACTCGTCAAGGAAGAGAAGTTCAGGGAGGATCTGTATTTTCGGATCAAGGGAGTGCGGCTCTGGATCCCGCCGCTGCGGGAAAGACGCGCGGACATCATGAGCCTTGCAAGGAGGTTTCTCCATTCCGCGACATCGGAAACAGGGATCACCGTTCCCGGGATCTCTGCGGATACTGCCAGACTGCTGGTCTCGTTCCCATGGCCCGGCAATGTCCGGGAGTTGAAGAACGAGATAGAGAGGATCGTCGCGCTTTATCCTGATACCTCTGTAATAGAACCGGGCATGCTGTCGCCTGCTATCAGGGATAACTACCTGGATGCGTTCTCAAGTATCGACAGAGGAGAGGATACTCTCCGGGCGGCAGTCAAAAAACTCGAATGCCTGATGATAGAGAAGGCTCTCGACAGGTTCGATAACAACAGGACCAGGAGTGCCGGGTGTCTGGGGATAACCCGGCAGGGCCTTTTGAAGAAAATGAAACGATACGGCATCAGAGATGCCCGATGACAACCCTGGCGTCAGATCATTTCAACAGGACGGCTTTTCTCGTGAATGTGTATTCTCCGGCCGTGTACCTTATGAAGTACATCCCTGAAGAAACAGCTCCACCACTTTCGTTTTTTCCGTCCCATTTGACCGTATATCGGGACGGTTCGTGCATCCTGTCCATGATCGTCTTCACTCTCTGGCCACTGGCGTTATAGACGGCGATCCTTACGTGAGTCCGTTCGGCCACAGAATAGCTTATCGTGGTGATGGGGTTGAACGGGTTCGGGTAGTTCTGCTCAAGGTTGAATATCAACGGAGGAGTGTCACCTGCGTCAGTCACGGTCACATTGACAGGGGCCCGGACCGAGATCATGGGTTCAGGAGCGGACTTTCCGTTGTTGACCCACGAGTTGTAGAGGTCCTGTCCCATACTGTTCGTCACGTTTTCGTCACGCAAGAATTCCACGTATTCCCTGGTCGTGGTCTGGTAGAACAGAGTCACTATCACAGAATCGCTTTCGGCCGGTAGGGCATAGGGAGTCGTGTCCCAGTACTGGCCGTCTTCATAGATATAATCGATTACAGGAGACTGTATCTCTTCGAAGGCAGCATTGGTGAAGCCTCTCGGCGGGATACGGTTGTCCAGGTATATCGTGTCGTTAAGGACGAAGTGGAACGTCTTGCCCGCGGTGAGTCCCAGAGCGGCAGCAAGTGGCGGGCTTACTCCGGGCTCGATCTCGTAGATCTTGATCTGTGGATCTTTGAGAAGCAGGGCCTCAGTATAGTCGTATTGTCCCGATTCGTAAATGACCTGTCCGTTCACGTCCAGCGCCTTGATATTGAGCCATATCCTTCTTCCCTCGGGATATCCGGAAGGCAGTTTGTGCGCGGTCTCGTTCGTCACCTTGACAGAGACACCAAAATCTTCGGGGATCACTTCGAGGCTGGCAGCCTTCTGCAGCATCGACCTGGCTCTCAATATGGCGTCGTTCAACTGAGCCTCGTCGACCTCGTCGGGGAAGAATTCAGAGATCATCTTCGGGATGAAAGTGTTGCCACCGGTGAGGTCGTGAATCGCCAGGTCGGCACGGTCGTTGACGCCCGTCACGTTTGCACCCTTGGCGTAGGTGTCCCTCATGTGGCAGTCCTGGCAGGAAGACACTATCCCGTCCGCCTTGTTGCCCGCGAACTGGGGAGCATAGACGCCGGATACCGCGTATTCGCTTCTGGTCCATTCACTGTAGGTCCGTTCGACCGGCAACATATTTCTGATCTCCATGTCGGGATGTTCCGCGTCGAAAGCGGAAGGAGCGTAGTCATTCGGTGAGATCTTGATGAAAACGGGGTTGCTCACATCATGACAGGTACCGCACAGGTCTCCCGACTTGTGAATAGGCGACTCGACGAAAGCGTGACTGGCTTCGGCGTCCGAATATGGGCCCCTCTTGACGGGGCCGGGATCGTTGATGAACTGGCCGTTGGCGTACTGAAGAGGCAGCGGATTCACCGTTGCGAGCACTGCCGGGTCACCCGTGGGACTGACGCCCTCGACATAGTCGAAATCGACTATGCGGTGGCAGAAGTCACACTGGACTCCGTGCCTGTCAAGAACGGTAAGCATCTCACCGCTTGTATCGACAGATCTTCCTTCCTGCCATCCTCCGGGAAAATGACACTTGATGCAGATGTCGCCAACCGAAGGAACGTCCTGTTCCGCTATGGCCATACATGCAAGAAAGAGAGGGTCACGGGCCGCTTGACCCATCATGCTTCCACGCCAGTTGTACCAGGGTTCGGCAGCCTCGTCGTAATTACCGTGGCATGTGGCGCAGGAGACATCAGGGTCTTCCAGGATAGCTCCCTCGTGAGGCTGAGTGCCGGTCATGTCCATATCTCTGAGCGTGGAGGGAACGTATCCAGCCGGAGTAGCAGTGATCGAAAAGTCGGAGAGGCTGACGTCGGAACCGGGATTGCTCGCGTTGTCAACAGCTTCGACCTTTATTCTGTTGGATGTTCCCGGATAATTCGGTACGAACCAGGAAAAGCCGGTGCCCGCAGGTTCGTTCTTTCCTACCTGCTTGAAGTTCGCGCCTCCATCATCCGAAAGGTAGATGTTTATATGCGATATGCCGCTGGCGTCGTCAGCCGTGTAGTTGATCGAGTAGTATGACTCGGCTGAGAGGATCTCCCCTCCATCGGGGTCGGTCATATCAACGGTCGGAGCGATGGTATCGGTCGCGCCCGCGGGAGTGAGATAGGGTTCTATATCCACGATGTCTACATTGACCGCATTGTTCTTGTTTCCCTCATACAGTCCGGGAAATGTCGGGGTGTTGGAGAAGTTCACAACATCGGTCACCTCGATGTAATTCTTGTATCCGTCCGAGTCCGAGTCGAGGTCGTGCGCCGCGAGGATCGCATCGTCATTACTCAGCCCATTGTTTAGGCCGATCTCGATAGCGAGGCCGTAGGGATTTCTCTGCCCTCCTCCATCGAAATCGAAATGGCAGACTCCGCAATGTCCGCTGTT
>JAGLYV010000038.1 GCA_023131975.1 Candidatus Krumholzibacteriia bacterium
GCCTGAAGATCGGGCCCGGGGACAGTCAGATAGACGACTGTGAGGAATAAGACAAGAGCGATGATGATCCTGATGGTCAGGAATGACCTGGAAAGATGAAATTTTTCCATGATGAACCTTCTCCAGAGTTACTACCCGGAACGCCTGGTGAATTTATGCCATTCTTTTATAATTGTTATTACCAGAGAATTGTATCATACCCACGCCTGGATTTCAACATCATTATCGGCAGACGGTTGTCGGTGGTACGGTGGATGGGTCGCCCCCCCCCGGGTGGCAGGTATCTGACGCGGCAGGATCTGATGACGTTGGGAATAGCCGGGCGCGGGGGACATTCATCTTGCCTCTCCCCGGACATACATATATACTGCAGCGAACGTTGTGCCAGGGAGGGCAATTCTTGAAAAGAGGATCCTTTATATTCAGATGGAGAGAGGAACTCCTCGCGGGGTTGCTGGGGGGTATTCTCCTGGCCATGTCTTTTCCTCCGTTTCCTACCAGGATACTGGCTATTGTGGCTCTCGTGCCGGTCCTGAGATATTTTCTTGTAGTGTTTCCCCGGCTTGACTGGCGGGTGGGATCCCTTAAACGGGGGTTTTTTACCGGGTTTTTCTTTGGCCTGGCGTTCTTCGTCGTTCTTCTCTTCTGGATAACGAATCTCATCCCCGCATCGGCGATAAACATGTCATGGGTCATGTTTCCGGCATTTATCCTGTTGACCGTATACCTGTCCTGTTTTCCCGGACTTTTCGGCCTTGCCATAGCCTGGTTCGTGAAACGGTTCGGGCCGCGCGCATTGTTCGTAGCGCCGGCATTCTGGGCTCTGACAGAATTCATGCGGTCCTCCGGTGAGATGGCTTTCTCATGGGGGCTTGTATCCAGTGCTCTTGTTCCCTATCCGATAGCGATGCAGGGCCTTTCCCTCTACGGACCTTTTGGATTCTCGATGATCCTGGTCCTTGTAAATGTCCTGATCACCTTTGTCTTCTTCTACAGGTCCAACAGAGGCAGGGTGTGGTCCCTGACGTGCCTGGTATTGTTGATCGGCTCGCATCTCTGGTATGGTGCGGCACGGATAGCAAATCTGGACAATACCAGTGACACTGCCCGTTACAGCAACGTGGCTATTGTGCAACCCAACCTGGATCTTGGAATTAAATGGAAGCCGGAATACAGGGATTCGATCTTTACAGAGATAGAGAATATGGCAATGGAAGCGGCGGCTTCGAGGCCTGATGTGGTGATCTTCCCGGAAACGGCAGCGCCCGTATCGATAAGCCATTCGACCCGCTACAGGACCTGGCTCAAGAGGATCGCGGTGGCTTCGCATACCGACCTTTTCATCGGTTATATCAACCATGTTAAGGATGGAGGAAAATGGCGCTCGTTCAACGCCTGTGGCCTGATAGATTCTCTTGGCGTACTCCGTTCCCAGTACCACAAGGTCAATCTCCTTCCCTTCGGGGAAAGGATCCCGTTCAGCCAGTTTCTTCCTTCACTGGAGAAGATGGATTTCGGGCAGGCAAATTTCAAACCGGGCCAGAAGCAGACGGTGTTCGACACAACGGGAGGGAAATTCGGTGCGTTGATCTGTTTCGAATCGACTTTTTCCGACTTCGCCAGACAATATGTCAAGCATGGCGCTGAATTTCTGGTCAATATAACCAACGATGGATGGTTTGGAAGTTCGCGTGGTCCGTTGCAGCATTCCGAGACGGCCGTGCTGCGGGCCATAGAGAACGGTGTGACCATGATAAGATCTGCCAACACCGGTGTTTCGATGGCAATCGATCCTGTGGGGCGGATAAAGGGGACGATAGGACTCGACAAGAAAGGGATCCTGCGGGTGCCGGTGAGGCTCGCCGACAAGTTGACATTTTACTGCAAGTATGGCCAGCTTTCGTTCTTCGTGATGTTCTTCATCAATTTTCTTGTTTTTCTTGTTCCCGCTTTTTTCACTAAACACGGATCGTTCCGGTAGTCGGGCTTCGCGTTTATATTCCCCGATCGTATATAAACCCCATATCGGCGAAGTCGAATCCGGTTTGCGGCCCTGAACCTGACAGGATAAAATCGGTTGTAGCTTTTCCATGGATATCATAAGATTCCCTTTCAGGAAGATCGGACTTTCATCGGAGAGGTTCGCGTGGGATTGTACTGGTCGATATTCGTCGCATTTCTCAGGGTCGGGACTTTCGGATACGGCGGTGGCCAGGCCCTGATACCACTCATCGAGGACGAAGTCGTATATAACTACGCCTGGCTCACGGCGGAGGAGTTCATAGACGCTCTCGCCATGGCAAATGCCTTGCCCGGTCCGATAGCGACGAAACTGGCCATATGTATCGGCCTGAAGACAGGTGGTGTGATCGGTGCGTTCTCGGCGCTCACAGCGATACTGCTGCCATCGAGTGTCCTTATTGTCGTCCTCAGTATTCTCTATTACAAATTCAGGCACATTCCTTCGGTGCAGGGGATGATAAGGGGGATCAGGCCGGTCGTCATCGCGCTGCTGATGATCACCGTCGCTCACCTGGCTCCCAGATCGGTCTGTTCCTGGGACACGTTTATGATAGCTCTGGCCGCTTTCATGGTAGTCTTCTTTCTGAAGGTCCATCCGATTTATACGATAGCCGTGGCAGCCGTTGTCGGACTTATTTTCTACAGATAAAAAGGGAGTCGCTCTTTGACGGATTTCGAGGAGAGAGGATATTTTTCCGAGCCTGAGAGGATGGAGTTTTCATCTGTTGTCAGGAAGGTGGAGAGTGGTCCGGACGGGCTGAGCAGGATATGGCTCGATCGGACTTTTTTCTATCCGGAATCCGGTGGGCAGCCATCCGACAGGGGAACGCTGGGAGGACTGAAAGTAGTCACTGTCCTGGAAGATGAAGATGGTGTATGTCACCATGTTGAAGGCGCGCTGTCCGTGGGAGAGACAGTCAGGGGGGAGATCGAACGTGAAAGGCGTCAGGATCACACGAAGCAGCATTCCGGGCAGCACCTCCTGTCGAGAGTATTTCTGGAGATGTGCGGTCTGCAGACCGTAGGGTTTCATCTCGGGGAAGATGTATCGACGATAGACCTCGACCGGGAGATCGGGTCGGAAGGGATGAGGGATAAGGTCGAGAAGAGAGTCAACGAGATCATTCAGGAGGACATTCCCGTCACATCGAGAGTGGTATCGAGGGCCGAGTATGAAGAGCTCAGGGAGAACCAGGACGAGGGATCCCGGATTCGCAGCCGGTTGCCGGAAGGTGTCGGCAGTGTCAGGATAGTCGATGTAAAGGGAGTGGATGTCTCATCCTGCTGTGGCACTCATTGCGGCTCGACCGGGGAGATCGGACTGTTGAAGATCACCGGACTCGAAAAAGTCAGAAACGCGGCAAGGGTCGAGTTCATTTGCGGAATGCGCGCTCTGAGAGATTATTCTGAAAAACACGCACTTGCTGACAGACTGGCGAGAATATTCACCACCGACTGGAGAGAGACCGGAACGGCAGTCGAAAGACTGGTCGAGGAGGGCAAAAAGCTTCGAAAGGAAAAGTCGGAGCTTGCGAGGGAACTGGCATCTCACATGGCCAGTGATATGGATGAACCCGATATTACAATAGGTGAGACGGGGTTATTTGTAAGAGAATTCGATGATGCTGATCCCGGAGAACTCCGGGAGATGGTGAATAGAATGAAGGAATCGCCTGGCAGGGTGGTGCTTTTTGGTATCAAGGGGGAAAGACCCGGATTGATTTTCGCCTGCTCCGAAGATGTATCGATCGATATGGGCGGTATTATGGGGCCGGTAGCGACAGTCATGGGCGCGAAGGGAGGAGGGCGCGGTGATTTCGCGCAGGGAGGCGGCGGAGAATCCAGCAAGCTCGGTGAGGCTCTGGAAAAAGCGGTAGAACTGATCAGGGAAGAACTCCAGAAGTGAAAAACAGATCGATTCGTGACGACAAGCAGAGATCCGCGATGGTCAGGACGCAGATCATTTCCCGGGGCGTAGTGGACCAGCGCGTGATCAAAGCCATGAACAAGGTCCCAAGGGAATTGATGGTCAGCGTTGAGGACCGATCGATATCTTTCCAGGACGGGCCTCTTTCCATAGGTTGTGGTCAGACTATCTCGCAGCCTTATATCGTAGCGTATATGACCGAACAGCTCCAGCTGACAGGGACGGACAGAGTGCTGGAGATAGGTACAGGCAGCGGATATCAGACCGCCGTTCTCGCGGAGATCGTATCGGAAGTCTATACCGTAGAGATAATCGACGAGTTGTCACAAAGGGCGCGCGTGGTACTTATGGATCTCGGTTATGATAATATCAGATTCAGGACAGGTGACGGGAGTGAAGGATGGCCGGAAGAGGCTCCGTTCGACGCGATAATGGTCACTGCTTCACCGCCCTCCATTCCGGATGCGCTTCGGAGGCAACTGGTCGATGGCGGCAGACTGATAGTGCCTGCGGGAGTAACGTTTCAGTATCTGTTCAAAATTATCCGTAAGGGTGACACTTTCGAGGAAGACCAGTTGATCGGAGTCAGATTCGTTCCGATGACGGGCCGTATTCAGGAGGGGGAATCGTGACAGGAGTGATCTATCATGAACTCTTTGGTAAGCACCTGGAGGGGTACCAGCATGTCGAGAGTCCAGGCAGATACGCGGCCGTCATGGAAAGGCTCAGGAACTGTGGGGTGACGGAGCACCTTTCCTTTGTAGAGGCTCAGCCAGCCAGACCGGAATGGATAGAGGCCGTGCATGACCATGACTTTGTGAACGGGATATTGTCGATGGAAGTGGATTCGTCCGTCGTCCTGGACTGGGGTGATACCGTCGCGACAAAGTTTACTCAGCAGGCTGCCATACTGTCGGCTGGAGCGGGTGTTCAGGCGGCGGAAAAGGTCCTGAATGGAGAGTTGGATTCTGTGTTCTGCGCCGTGAGGCCGCCAGGTCATCACGCCGAACGTGACAGGGCCATGGGGTTCTGCATATTCAATAATATAGCGATCGCCGCGGCATGGTTGCTGGGAGAGGGAGGTCTCGGCAGGGTAGCGATAGTCGACTGGGATATCCATCACGGCAACGGCACGGAGAGGATATTCATCGAGGACGACAGACTGCTGTACATCAGCCTGCATCAGTACCCTCATTATCCCGGGACCGGTCATGAAAATACGACGGGGATCGGAAAAGGAGACGGCTTCACACTCAATATACCTGTAGGCGTGGGGAGTGGAGATGCCATGTATCTGAATAAGTTCGATAATGTGGTCGTTCCGGCCCTCGATAAGTTTGAACCGGAGTTTATCCTGATCTCAGCTGGATTCGATGGACATTCAGACGACCCTCTGTCCGGCGGGTTATTGACCAGCGGTGTCTTCGGAGAGATGACACGAAGGCTTATGGATGTGGCGGACAGACACTGTGGGGGAAAGATCGTCTCTCTTATGGAAGGTGGCTACAATCTCGATGCCCTTGCCGACAGCATCGAGGTTCATGTGACTACGCTGGCGGTGGGGGGGAGCATCAATACCGACAGCGGCAGGAAGGAATGATTATTCCACCCTCGAACTGAACTGGATCTTCGTACGTATCCCTACATATAAAGCATGTAATCGGCTCTGCTCTCGTTGACCGATGTGACCCTTATTCCCGGGATATCGATGATGGGGCATTTGTTTTCGCAGATCCCGCAGCCGATGCAGAGTCCCGGATCGACTTCAGGCCTCTTGATGATGAACGGATCGCCGTTCTCGTTGATGGCCTCGACATCGAAGAATTTGATAGCCTTGCCGGGAGCTGGACAATGTTCCTCGCATACTCCGCAGTTTCTTCCCATGGCCCAGGGGATACACCTGTTCTTGTCGAAGAGGGCCAACCCGATGCGGACCTCCTGTTTTTCCTGGAGAGTAAGTTTCTCAATGGCGCCCGTAGGACAGACCTGTGAGCAGAGATTACAATTATATTCGCAGTATCCCAGCCTGGGGACGAGCATCGGGGTCCAGAGTCCTTCGAGTCCTGCCTGGGCAAGGGTGGGTTGCAGCCCGTTTGTCAGGCACACTTTCATGCATTCACCGCATTTGACGCAGCGCTGCAGGAATTTCTTTTCGTTGATCGCTCCGGGTGGACGGATCAGATCGGGGTGCGGACGCTTGCTGTGCTCGCCCAGCCTTACGATCGGTACGGAGAAAGCCGCCGCTGCCGCGGTCGTTATCAGCCATCTCCGCTGAAGGTCGACATTGCCTTCTCCCGTACTCTGCAGTGTCGGGTGGATCGAGACCGCGTCTACCGGACAGACGTCAGAACAGTTGAAGCATACCAGACATTCCCTGCTGGACCAGGAACCGGGAGGAAAAGGTGTGGCATCTCCCTGGCATGTCCTGTTGCAGGTATGGCAGGAAACACATTTTCCCTTGTCTACATCGACTCTCGCGAGCATCTGTTTCGTGCCTATCACTCCGAGAAGGGCACCTAGAGGACAGAGGTAACGGCACCAGAACCTGGGAGCCAGGAAATTCAGTCCGAGGATCACCGAGAAAAGAAAAGCGATCGTTATCATCTGCCGGAAGACCGGCTGTTCGAAGGCGAGCAGTGTTCCGGTAAGGAATGAGAGCAGGGTGTCGGCTCCAGAGGAGATCCCGGGGATATTCATCAGGTATGTGAAGTCGAGGATCGATCTTATGATGCCGTTGACAGCCGGGTTGTATCCTATGGCCAGGGAACGGATAGTCAGTGATATCGGGTCGAGGAATCCGGCGGCGTTCCATCCGAAGAGCGCTCCGGTGAGTATGAAGACGAGGATGAAATATTTTATTTTTCTCAGCCTGGGAAAACTTCCATCATCCGGATGTTTCGGCCTGCGTCTCATGCGCAGGAAACTGACTGCGGTGTTGAGAGTGCCGAGCGGGCAGACCCAGCCACAGAAAAACCTTCCAAGGACTACCGTCAATACTACCGTGACAAGAGAAAGCAGGAATACCGCTTTTACCGCGTGCGAAGCGAGGAGCGAACTCAGCGCGATCAGCGGGTCGAAATCCAGAAACAGCCTTACAGGCAG
>JAGLYV010000039.1 GCA_023131975.1 Candidatus Krumholzibacteriia bacterium
AAAGATGACCTGCGAGCCTCTCCTGAGATTTTTCATTTCCACCTACCCGAGTTTAATTTCCTGGTACCCTTTGCCCGCGAAATCGGCCGTTCCGAGGCCCTTCTTTTCGGCAAGGGATATATGGGGGAACAATGCCAGGTCGTTGTCGAATCCGGCATCGGTAAAGAGCGATATACCGAACGCGTCGATTTTTACCGGGTCGGTACTCGCAGCTATCGTATCCATTCTTACCACATCTTTCAATGTGCTGCCCTGGGGGCCATTTGCTTTTAAGATACGTACCGCGTCGAGTATGGTCAGGTCCGGTTTGAAATAGGCAGTCAGGTCGACGATGCATTCGGGAAGTTTCTGATGGAGGAGGTCGCGTCTTCCGCCGATCAGTCCCATGAGATTCTTCATGGAAAGTGTCACGTTTGAAAGGCCATGGTGCTTGGCCACGGGCAGATTTATTATCTTGTCCGCTTCCTCGGCTCCTCTGTAGACTTCCCATTGCTTCAACACATCGCCGCCAAGGTCCTTCTTGACGAATTTGCGGGCTTCCATATACGGCACTTCCGCTCCAGCTTTCTCGGCTGCATCGCGAATGCCGCTTCTCTTGTACGATCTTCTCGCGTCGTTGCATGTGTTGTCCGCGACGATCACCTTTTTTGCCCCGGCAGCCAGGACCAGGGAGACCACCGTCTCTACCACGACCGGGTTTGTTGTGGCGGCCTGTTCAGGTTTTCTGTCCCAGGAGATGTTCGGTTTGACGAATACGACATCTCCTTTATCGATAAATTTCTCCATACCGCCCAGCATGGATACGGCTTTTTTTACGGCTGTGGCGACGTCCCCGCCCCTTACGACCGCGAAATCAATGTTCCCGTCTGGTATTGAGGGCATGCTGCTGAGTCTTGTGGATGGAGAAAGTGCCCACGCCGCTCCCGCGCCGAGTACCTTGAAGAATGTTCGTCTTGTAGCCATTATTCACCTTCCGTTGCCCGCTCACCGGGGCACATCGGCCAGGCCGATGTTTCAGCAGCTGTTATAAAATTCCCGGATCGATTCCATATTATTCTTACATCGGGATTATATCGATTGTTCCCGCAGCAGTAAAGTTTTAAACAGATATCAGGCAATGGTTAATTTAACGTTAGCTGGTTGATTTTGATTGAATCGACGTGTCATTGCGATTATCTTCGCCGATGTGATCTATTTATCAGGGACCGTGGCTTTCAGAGGGAAGTAGCCGGGAATGGACGAGCAGAGATTTCAGCCGAAGATATTCTACCGAAAATTCGATTCTCTTCTCATGAGAATCGAGGGAATCACGGGTATGCGTGACATGCTGTCTCTGATGCTCGATGAATTCGTGCAGTCGTTCAAAGACGATCTCAATATCACAAGCGGCTGCATGTATCGGCTCAAGTTCGGGCAATTTGTCCTTGTAAGGGGCCCCATTGGGGAAGACAGCGAGAAATGGCCCGAGGCTATGCCGCGGACCGATCAGGTCTTCACGATCCTGAGCCAGCACAAGAGCTATATCTTCGCCGGGGAGGAATCTCCTCCCTGGGGGAACAACAGTATCGCCACCTTTCTGGGTGAACATGACGAATTTCTTCTGGTTTTCAGGTTGCATGAGGGATGGGTCAGGGAGACCCTTCAGTTTTCCATGAATACGATACGAAGCACTTTGAACCTGACGAGATCGACTAACCGCTTCAATGCCGACATGCAGGAAGCGTTCAACATCCAGAAGAGCCTCCTGCCTGAAAAGGATCCCACTTTCACCGGTTACGATATCTCAGGGAGATCGGTGCCGGCGGAGAGAGTCGGTGGTGACCTCTACGATTTCAATGTCCTCGACGAGGCCGTACTCAGTTTTGCCATCGGGGACGCGAGCGGTCACGGACTGCCAGCCGCTCTCCTGGCCAGGGATGTAATCACCGGTCTCAGGATGGGTATCGAGAAGGAGATGAAGATATCGGGTGTCATCGGAAAGCTGAACAGGGTGATCCATCAGAGCAGGTTGTCGACCCGTTTTGTCTCGCTCGTCTACGGTGAACTCGAGCACAACGGGACACTGGTCTACATAAACGCGGGGCATCCGCCTCCACTTCTTTTCAAGAGCGATGGTATGATATGTCTCGATGTCGGCGGCACCATACTCGGCCCATTACCTGATTCGATGTTCAAGAGGGGCTTTGCGTTCATGGACCCGGGAGATACTCTCGTGATGTTCACCGACGGCATCCTCGAAGTGACCGACAGCCTTGGAGATATGTATGGTGAGCAGCGGCTCATCGATACTATCGTAGATAATCGGCACGAGACGTCAAAACTCATTACCGAACATATTTTCCAAAGCATCAGGGAGTTCGGTGGCGAAGAAAACCTCGAGGACGACGCGACCGTGACTGTCATCAGGCGCCTGTCCGGTTCGGAGTAAGCCATTTTCCCGCACGTTGAATCCGCTTCACTTGACCTTTTCAGAGAAAAATCATAGACTGACTTGGATGACTGCAGTAAGAGGGACCCTCTGAAGACGGTATCCCTCGTCTGATACAGAGAAACTGAAAGATTATAAAGCGGAGGGACACTATGGCCATGGCACGAAAGCCGAAGGAACTCGCACCGGGCAAGCTTAGATGGGAATGTCCGACTAGCGGATTCAAGTTCAGGACCACGAACGAAATCAAACCCTGTAAGGATATCATTGGACAGGAGAGAGCCCTCCAGGCCATCAAGATGGGGCTTGAGCTCGATCACAGGGGATACAATATCTTCATCACCGGCCTCGTCGGAACGGGCAGGACCACTACGATCAAGCATCTCCTCGAGAGGATGGACAGCAAACACGATCTGCCGCCTGATATCTGCTACATGCACAACTTCAGACACCCGTCGATGCCCGTGATGCTCGAGCTGAATGCCGGAGAGGGGATCAGACTGGCCGCGGAGATGGACGGGCTGCTCTTCGACCTTGAAGACAGGATTCCTATCGTCTTCAAGAGCGAGTTCTATCAGAACCGCAGAAAAAAACTATTGGAGAAGTACCAGAACCAGCAGAAGGCTCTCATCTCCACATTTGAGGAAAAGATCAACAAGGAAGGGTTTACGATGATCAGCGTACAGGTCGGTACGGCCGTGCGTCCTCAGATCGTCCCCGTCCTCGATGACAACCCTGTTGACTACGCGCATGTCGTTCAGATGGTCGAAGAGGGGAAAATTCCGGCAGAACAGTTTGAGACGATGAAGGAGAACGCCTCGGTACTGTCGGAGGATATGGCTCATATCTACGAGCAGATGAAAGATATCGATAAGGAGATGAAGGAACATCTGGAGAAACTTGATGCCCAGATAGTGCATCCTGTCATCCACGAAATGACCGCCGAGATCCGCAAACGATTCAAAAATGAGAAACTTGCTGGACTGCTCAAAGTAATAGAGCGTGAACTTATCAACAGGTTGGCCCTTTTCAGGGATGCAGGTGAAGAGGAACCAAGGGAAGGCCTCTTGATGGTACCGGCGGAAGACCACAACGAGGACCCGTTCAGGGAGTTCCGCGTCAATGTCGTAGTCGATAACGCGGAGACAGAGAGTCCTCCCATCGTAATAGAAAATTTTCCGAACCTTGTCAATGTGTTCGGAGTGGCAGAGCGTGATTTTCACCCTGGAGGATGGTCGAAAACGGACCATATGAACATCCGGGCAGGTGCCTTTCACAGGGCGACCGGAGGATATCTGGTCCTGAACGCCCTGGACGTTTTTATCGAACCGGGGGTCTGGCAGATCCTTAAACGAACGTTGAAGAGCTCGGAATCGATCATTCAGAATTACGACTCGTTCAGTTATATGAGTACTTCCGCTCTCAAGCCGGAAGCGATTCCCGCCAGGACCAAGATAGTCCTCATCGGCGCCGCGCAGTTTTACTACATGCTCCAGTCCCATGACGAGGATTTCCGCAAGATATTCAAGATAAGGGCCGATTTCGATCTCGTGGTCGACAGGAACAAAGCCCTCGTGAATCAATATGCCGGATTCATAAAATTACTCTGCGACAAGGAGGACATGCGTTCGTTTGACCGGTCCGGTGTTGCCGCGGTAGTAGAACACGGGGTAAGGCTGGCGGGAAGACAGGACAAGTTGTCGACCCGTTTCTCGACGATTGCCGATATCGTTCGCGAGGCAAACTACCACGCTGCTTCTTCGAAAGACAAGGTAGTGAAACGGGAACATGTCGAAAAGGCTCTTGAATACAGAAAACTGAGAGTGAATCTGTACGAAGAAAAGCTTCAAGAGAGGATCGACGAAGGCACTATAATGATCGATACTTCCGGTGCGGTCGTTGGGCAGGTAAATGCTCTTTCGGTGTATAACATGGGCGATTATATGTTCGGGAAGCCATCGAGGATCACCGTCAGGACAGCTCTTGGAAACGCTGGTGTTGTCAACATCGAACGGGAATCTGATATGAGTGGCAGCATTCACAACAAGGGAGTTCTCATCCTCACCGGCTATTTGAAGGGCAAATACGGAACTGATCATCCCCTGGCCCTGAGCGCGAGCCTCTGTTTCGAACAGTCATATGGAGGTGTCGACGGAGACAGCGCCAGTTCCACGGAGCTTTACGCCATACTTTCCAGCCTGTCGGGGTTGCCGATCAGACAGGATCTGGCTGTTACGGGGTCTATCAACCAGAATGGATTGATTCAGCCTATCGGAGGGGCGAATGAAAAGATCGAAGGGTTCTTCCGCGTATGTGTGGCGAAGGGCCTGAAGGGCACGGAAGGAGTAATAATACCCCACCAGAACGTGTCTGACCTGATGCTTGCCGATGAAGTGGTGCAGGCTGTCAAGCGGGGGGAATTCCATATTTATCCCGTGAAGCATGTAGAAGAGGGAATCGAAATACTGACCGGTGTCAATGCCGGCAAGCGCCTGAAAAGTGGGAAATACCAGAAAGGTTCCGTTAACGACCTGGTACAGAAACGCCTCTTCGAATTCGCGGTGAAATGGAAAAGATTCGGAATTGAAAGGAAAAAGAATAACAGCTGATGGAGGAAAAGATGAAAAACAGCAGATTGAGATCGCTTGTGATTCTGACAGCCATGCTGGCAGTGGTATCGGGATGTGGTGGAGAGAAGGTGGCTGAGGAAGATCTTCCCGAGATCGAGATCGGCGTCAACCTGATCACAAACCCTTCCTTTGAAGAATGGAACGGATTTATGCCTGTGGGATGGGACGTCCGGTTATTTGCCGGGGAAGGCAAAAATATCAATATGTATGGGAGGAACAGGGACTGGTTTATAACCGGGGAGAACAGTTATTTTCTTCGGGGCCTCTTCAATACGGAGAAATGGATGGTCCTTTCGCAGAGGCATCCTGTCCGGCCGGGATATGAAGTCTATTTTTCGGGGATGATAAAAACTGCTGGAATAGAAAAGTCGAAGGGGCAGGAGGACAACGCGGGGCTGTTTATCATATTTTACAATGCCGAAGGTGAACGGGTGAACGATCGATATTACGCCGATTCCTGGACTTCGAGGCGTGTGGGTACCGGCCCCTGGTCGAAGAACGAAAACAAGATAGAAGTGCCTGACGGGGCCCGGACGATGGAGGTCGGACTGATAAACCAGATGACCGGTTATATCTACTTCGACGATATCGAGGTGAGGTTTCTTGAGAAGTTGAAGTGGGAGGAAAAGAAGACGAAGTTCGTCACTTACCAGTGGGACCTTGAGAGGCCGATCCCTGCGGATGATCTTCAGAGGGAAATCGACCTTGTCAAAATGGTGGTCGAAGAGGCTCGCATCAAGGACATAGAGGGCCGGATATATTACAGGATGTATCCGAGCGAACAGAAGTTCATGGATGTGACGGGACGCAAGAGATACCGCAAGTACACGAGCTGGACCAAGAAGACATTGCACACGACAGATTCCTTCGAAGACCACGAGATGATACATCTTGTCCTCTATGATCTGGGCGTTCCTCCCATGGGTGTGG
Organism: Candidatus Krumholzibacteriia bacterium; assembly: GCA_023131975.1. Classification (GTDB taxonomy): domain Bacteria; phylum Krumholzibacteriota; class Krumholzibacteriia; order Krumholzibacteriales; family Krumholzibacteriaceae; genus JAGLYV01. Next base: position 5,989 of record JAGLYV010000039.1, read on the forward strand.
CAAAGGGACTTGTCTTCTATTTCAGGTCGAAATTCAATGGCTGGGACATTCATAACGCTGCCAAACAGGATCTGGCGGCGAAACGGTTACCCGGTCTGTACAGGACGGTGAGCAAGGAGTCTTTCGATGATTCCAATCTGCAGGTCACGGTGCCGGGCTGGGCTTCGTTCGTAACCTGGCTTATTGATAGATATGGAATGAATAAGGTACTCGATCTGTACACGTCGACAAATGAAATAGACGAGATCGGACCGTTCGAGGTCCGTTTCAAGGATGTTTTCGGTGACGATTTCAAGAAACTCGATCAGGAATGGCGATGGTTCCTGCTCAGATACGAATGCGATGCTGCCGCGGACACGATTTTCTGATGGTGCCGTGGACACGATTTTTTGATAATGCCGCGCGAGTGACAATTGCAATCTGATTTTCCGTAAGGCGACGGTGAGCAGTTGAGCAAGACATCGGTGAGCAGCTGACCATGGTCGGGAGTCGCGTATGAGTGGTAATTTCAAATTCTGCCCCCTTTGCGGAGTGGGGATGTCCGAACGCGAAGAGGGTGGCCTCTCAAGGATGGCTTGTCCGGGCTGCGGATTTATCCATTATCATAATCCCGCTCCGGCCGCTGGTATCCTCGTCAGGGATGAGGAAGGGAGGATCCTTCTCGTCAAACGGAGGTTTGATCCCTACCGGGGATTGTGGACCATCCCTTCCGGATATATTGAATATGACGAAGATGTCCGGTTGACGGCGGTACGGGAGTTGGAAGAAGAGACTGGGCTGGTGGTCGGGATCGACGGTATTTACTCTGTCGAATCCTGCTTCGACGATCCAAGGGGCAATACCCTGGTCGTCATGTACGAGGGACATGTCAAGGGCGGACGACTTAGAGCCGGTGATGATGCCGAGGACGCGGTATTCTTCAGCCCGGGCGATCTGCCTCCGATCGCGTTCGATTGCCAGAAGAAAATACTGTCATTGATTACTGGTGGGAAAGTCTGATTTTGAAAAGCCTTGTTGCGAGAGACCCTGACTGGTCGTTCAGCCGTTTTTCTTTTTCTTTTCTATCCGCATCACGTATATCAAAAGGCCGATAAAACCTCCCCATACAAGTCCGCAGATCACGATCATCATGGCGATAGCCTGGCCAGTCATCGGTCTGCCTCCGTTTCCGAACTGATCCGCGATATGTTATCTGTTTCATGGGGCGCACCTGGATAAGCCCGCGATCTTTCGAAAAGAAGCCTGTTAAGAGGTCTCTGGAATATCAGAAGCAGACCTATTACCAGCCCCCACTGGAACAGGCACGTGCCCAGGCTGAAAGTGCGGAAGGGATGCCACCATCGATCCGGATCGTAGACCAGCACTGCCTGGGACAACCACCACAATGTCATGGCGGCGAATTCTACGGGGATGAGAAAGCGTACGGCAAAATCGAAAGCCTTTCCAACGCGTATATCGTTGTCGATGTCGCTCAGCATCTCGCGCCGGAATCTGGCAACTCCATAGTCTATGATTATCAGGGCGAAGAGGAGTCCGCTGAGCAGGAGTCCAACGCTCCATACCCAGTCCTGATTCTGAAAGAAAGCCGGATCGAGGGCGGAGGGTAGTCCGAAGACAAAACAGGCGGCTGATACTACGATAATACCTTTTTTTCTCGAGAGCCCGAAATCCATCATGTTACGGGTGCCGAGTTCTATCATGGATATCAGTGACGAAAGGGCGGCGACCGAAAGCGCCAGGAAAAATATAAGGAGAAAGAATTTTCCGCCGGCGATCTCCTCGAAAAGTTTCGGGATCCATATAAAGGTCATCCCGGTACTGAGTGGTCCGGTGTCCCTGGCGATCGATTCTGCCTGCGCGGCCGGGAGTATGGCGAAAACTGTCGGTATAACGGCCAGGGCCGCGAGAAGGGAAGCGGAGTTGTTTCCAAGCCCGGCGAGGAAGGATGTGGCGACTATATCATCGTCCTTCTTCATATAGACAGCGTAAGTCAGTATCAGTCCCCACCCCGCGCCAGTGGACCAGGCGCTCTGAGTCAGTCCCTGGAGCCATATTTTATAATCGAGGAGAGCCTTCCATTCGGGTTGAAAGAGGTAGTTGAGTCCTGCCGAAGCGCCCGGGAGGGACAGGGCACGCGCCACGGCTATTATCAGCAGTATGAAAAGGGAGGGTAGCATTATCCGGTTGGCTTTCTCTATTCCGTTGACTACTCCCCTGTAGATGATCCATGAACCTGCCAGGATACCGAACAGATGAAAGAGGACGGGTTGCCAGCCGGATTTGTTGAAGGTCGTCCAGAAGGTCGTGCATTCCGCGCCCCACAGTCCTCCACCCGGAACCGTTCCGCCAGGGAGAACCAGGTCGACTAATGTGGCGAATGAGTATCTGAAACACCATCCTGTGACCACACAATAGTAGAAGGTGATCGCAAGAGTGCAGATTCCGACGAATCCGCCCATCCATGTGCGACGACGGTTTAAGGTCCCGAACGCGCCGACCGTACCCATCCTGGTCTTCTTGCCGATGCCGAATTCGATGATGAGAAGGGGGATCGACCATAGAAACAGGAATAGAAACCAGGGGATGAGGAAGGGAGCTCCGCCGTTCTGGGCGATGACCCGCGGAAATCTCCAGATATTACCGGTTCCTACAGCCATTCCGAGAGCGGCCAGCAGGAGAGACCATCGCGATGTGAAAACCTCTTTCAAAACGGGTGTACCTTCTGGTCGAGTATCCTTTATTCCAGGCAGCCTCTATTCCAGGTAACCTCTATTTCAGGTAGTCTCTATTCCAGTATCCTGATATTGATCGCGTCTCCGATCTCTATCAGATCGACGGTCTCCATACCACTGACGACCTTTCCAATGACGGTGTACCTGCCATTGAGATGCGGCTGTGCCAGGTGAGTGATGAAGAACTGGCTTCCAGGCGTATCCCTGCCCGCGTGCGCTACACCCAGAGTGCCTCTTTCATACCGGTGAGTATTAAACTGGCTTCTGAGGAAATATCCCGCGTCTCCCCATCCATCGCCTCTCGGACAGCCGCCCTGAACGACGAATCCCGGAACGACCCTGTGGAAGTTCAGACCCCTGTAAAATCCTTCTTCTACCAGATCCAGGAAGCTGCGTACGATGCATGGAGCATCGTCACCGAAGAGTACGATCCCGATGACACCCCTGGATGTCACCAGCTCGACACTCACATTTCCGAACGGCAGCACCGGGCCTGCCGACCTTGGAGTGCCGCGGTCCCAGTTTTTCGCGAGCAACGGGTCAGCAGTGAATTTCAGGCCGAACCCGGCAGCGGCTTTAACGGCAGCTTTCGGTATCCTGGGATCCGTCTCGGTGAGGGCAGTCTTGAGAAGATGAATTATCGTGCCCCTGTCTTTCATGTTCACATCATCGCATTCCGAAAGGTGGGACAAAGCGTTTATGACGGATAGTTTGATGTCTGATGAAAGTCTTCCCGAAGATTCGTTGAATATCCTGACGAGATCGTCGATGACTTTCGAAGGGATAGTTTTTCCCAGTGCTTCGACCGCGAGAGAGGCAACCACCCAGTCATCGCCGACGGCAGCATCGATCAACGCATCGGCGGGGATCCTGCCACCTT
>JAGLYV010000004.1 GCA_023131975.1 Candidatus Krumholzibacteriia bacterium
CTTGACGAAGCCCTGATATACAGAGACGATACTTATCTCAGGGGGCTTGGATTCTTTTCTTCCGTGAATATCACGGCCGAGCGTACTGAAGAGGGTGGATGCAGGGTCATCGTACATGTAGATGAACGCCCCGGACTGTTCATGAAATATCCGTGGCCTGTCATTGATTACGATTTGGACAGCGGCTTCAGGTACGGGTTCCGTTGGAGGATCAGGAATTTCAGGGGAGCGGGGGAGGACCTTCTTCTGTCGTTCAAGGAAAGACCCGAAAAAGAACGGGGTGGAGGCATCTCGTGGTCGGCACCCTGGGTAGGTGATTTCCGCCTGAGGCTTAATATCAATGCTTTCTCGTATTCCCGTATAGAAAAGCCCGAGGTGGATGATTTTATCAAGGAGAGCAACGGGGCGATGGTGTCTGTCGGCCTGCCTCTGACTAAAAGTCTTATACATCAGTTGTGGTTCATACCCGAGATCATGATAGAGGAAAGACTCTCCAGGCTGACCCTTCCCGAAAACATCACGGATCTGGGGGGAGTATTCTTCCGCCAGTCATATCTCGCCTACGGCTTCAGCCTTCTATACGACAGCCGCGATAACAGGATAGCTCCGATGGACGGGGTCTATTCACGCATCAATATGAGACATTATGAAACGATCCACGGGCATGACCAGCATTACACATTCTACAATTTCATCATGAATCTCTACCAGCCGGTCGGCAGGGCGGGTTCGGTCATTGCCAGTCTGAGCGCCGTCGACAGGGAAGGCGAACTGCCTTCGTTCTACAGGATGAGGCTCGGAGGAAAGAACGATCTGAGAGGTTTTCACAGCGATACGATAAGTGGCCTGTATAAAGTGACAGCGACAGTGCAGCTCAGAAAGAGAATATACGGTCCGATAGTATGGAACGTGCCTGTTGTCGGAAGATTCGATTTTACGGTCAACGGTGTCGCCTTTGTGGATCATGGAACACTCGTCGAGGATTTTGGAGGTCTGCCGGACGGCAAGTTTTACCGGTCGGCAGGGTTCGGTTTTGAGATCCTGTCACCTGTTCAGGATATGATAAGGATCGAAGTGGCTTTCGCCGAGGACAACAGACCTGACTTCTATATTACTTCCCACAGGCGATTTTAGGCAGCGACCACTATCTATCAGTGGTTGCGGATATTTCCCCAATCATGTATTGTATTGTGTAACTTCTATAATCACAACTAAATGGGTTATTATCCAGCTTCAAAAAGTCCCCCAATATGGGGTATTTTCCCCTCTGAAGCCACTATGCCACTGGAACAGTATCGATGTTGATTCTCCCCGGGCAAATTAATTGATCGTACTTCTGCGTCTGACTCCAGCGCATGTATTCTGGGACTAAGGATAATATTTACAATTAGTTATGAACTTTTTCCGATATCTGCCGCCTTCAGTCAGGGAAGGCTGGAGATGTCCGTCAGGTGCGCGGTCCTGTCACATTTCTCGTTCAGGGAACATCAGTTGCAAACGTATATCGGGACTGGCTGCGGGGTTTCCGTTGCCATCTGATTGTCATAGGATGTAACATGTTTGTAATAAAGAAGATATCTATATTCATAGTTGTTGTTTCCATTTTTGGGGCATTTGTGTCCGGTATGGCCGCTGCGGAAATTCCCCAGACATTCTATCCTGAAAACGGTATAAAGGCGGTGTTGTACCCCCCTTCATATATCATGGAAACGATGACCTGCAGAGATGAATGTGGCCGGTTGATGATGGTCCTTCCCGACGGTTCGAGCTATATCCTGGTCGAGGATATCTCCGATCCGGTCATCGTGAACAAGGGGGACGGTTCGTTCCACCCCGCCGCTATCGAGAATATAACCACGGCGCTGGCCGAGATCGATGTGGATGGGGTGATGGTGGATCTGGCTCTCGAGATCTTCATTCTGCCGCTGCCCCGAAGGTTCGTGCCGGGAAGTACGGCGGTCGGCAACAGGATATTCATATCACCGGGTGTATATGATATCTCGATCGAACTGGCTGCGTATACGATCACACATGAAGTGGGGCACTGTGTTCAAAATCTGTTTATCTCCGGCTCGGAAAGCAGGGAATGGCTGGATTATCTAACGATAAGGGATCTGCTGGATGAAACTCCGGTGGATGGCCTTATGTCGCACATGTACTTGCCGGAAGAGATATTTGCCGAGGATTTCAGGTATCTGTTCGGTGGAGAAGCCTCCAACTATTCTGGAACAATAGAGAACCCCTATATCGCCCTGCCAGATGAAGTCCCGGAGCTTGCGACCTTTTTCGTCACGCTGATCGCTCCGATAATCGCTTCGGTGGATGCAGATGTCATTCCGGAGGGAAAGATCCTTTCTGCCATGAATTATCCGAACCCTTTCAATCCTGTCACTACGATAAAGGCTCAGCTCGATCCATCGGTGAGCATGCATGAGATCGAAGTAAACATCTATGGGGTCGACGGCAGCCTTATCAGGCGGCTTTTCTCAGGCGATGTTTCGGGAGGAGAGTTCAGTGTCCGGTGGGACGGCAGGACGGACAGAGGGACGAAGGTACCGAGCGGAGCCTACCTGTACGCCATCAGGTCCGGGACGGAACTGAGAACGGGCAAGATGATCATGATGAGGTAGAGTCTCAGCGGCGGCGTCCGTTGGCTCTCAACTGACCGCACGCGGCAGAGATATCACTGCCTTGACTTCTTCTTACAGTCACTGCTGGAGCTTTTGGCATGAGGATCCGGATGAATTCCTCGATCCTTTCCTCCGAGGGCCTGCGCAGGTCGCACCCCGGCCACTCATTGAAGGGGATGAGGTTGATCTTGAACGGTCTTCCCGAAGTCATTTTCGACAATCTCCTGGCGTCATCCCTGCTGTCATTGACTCCCGCTATAAGAACATATTCGAGAGTAGTCCTTGTCTGACGCCTGGTCGCGAAGGCCTCACCGGCTGCCATCGTCTCGTCCAGCGGTCCCGCTGCCGGCATCAGCGCTCTCCGGACTTCTTCCGTTGTGGCGTTGAGCGAAATAGCGAGGCCGAATTTCAGGGATGAGGCGGCCAGAGTCTTGATCCTGTCCGGGAATCCCGCAGTACTCACAGTGATCCGTTTTTCGCCGAGGGCGAACCCATCGAGAGAATTCAATATCTCGAGTGCCCTGGACACATTTTCGAGATTCAGCATCGGATCACCCATACCCATGAATACGAGGTTATACCTCGTGCGCGGAGGAATATGGTTCCGTTTGAAGAAGATCACCTGGGCAAGGATCTCCCCGCTGGTGAGGTTTCTGTCGAATCCACCGGCACCTGTACTGCAGAAGGCGCAGGCGAGGGGACAACCCACCTGGCTGGACAGGCAGACAGTGTAGTGGCCTCTTGCCTCCATGATGACGGATTCTATACGAGCCCCGTCGGTTGTAGAAAATAGATATTTCTGGCTCTTGTCTCTTTTTGAGGATACACTGTTCACAACCTTGAGGGGTGTGATCGTGAAGGCCTCGTCGAGCTTCTTTCTCAGAGGCAGCGAGAGGTTGGTCATGTCGGAGAAGCTGTCCACGCCCTTCTGATAGAGCCATTTTATGATCTGGGTCGTTTTGTGGCGTTTTTCTCCCATGGCGGAGATCGCTTCTGTGATATCGTCGATCGACAGATCCCTGATGTTTCTTTTTTCCAATGGCTTCTCCTTTGGAGTGATGATAAATAAAGAGTCAGGCGTTTCCAACACAAAAAACTCGATTGTCGCATGCATTGATCTGGGAAGTAGCTATTTCAGGCTTCATCAGGGAACAGCTCGGCTGCGTCAGAGGATTGCCGGCCCTGGCCGGTGGGAAGCTTTCTTTCTTGCCCCCCGAAGGAGAAAGCTCTAAAATCATCTTCACGGGTGGCACAGCCGTCAGTGCGCGTGAAAACGGAAGGATAGATACCAGATGAGTAAACAGGTATTGATCGTCGATGATGAGGAAAGTATCCGCACTTCGCTGGAAAAACTGCTTTCTTACGAGAAGTACGGGGCATTTACGGCTCCGGACGGTGAATCGGCCCTTCGGATCGTGTCGGATGAACGGATAGATATTGTCCTGCTGGATATCAAAATGCCGGGTATGGACGGGCTTGAAGTGTTGGGAAAGATGAAAGAGATCCGGCCCGAACTACCTGTGATAATCATTTCGGGTCACGGGACGATCTCGACGGCGGTAGAAGCGACCAAGCTCGGAGCGTTTGATTTTCTGGAAAAACCGATAGATCTTGAGCGGATGCTTCTTACTTTGAGAAACGGGATCAAGCAGGGTGAGCTTTCTACACAGAATGTCCGGCTCAAAAAACAGATCAGCGGCGATACAGAGATCATCGGTGAACACCAGTCGATGCTGGACATCATGGAGACCATCAAAAAGGTGGCTCCTACAAATGCCAGGGTCCTGATCACCGGGGAGAACGGGACGGGAAAAGAACTTGCCGCGAGAAAGCTCTACGAACTCAGCAACAGGAGTGATTCGGCGTTTATCGAGGTGAACTGCGCCGCCATCCCGGAGGAACTTATCGAAAGTGAACTCTTTGGACACGAAAAGGGATCTTTTACCGGTGCAGTCTCGCAGCGTGTCGGAAAATTCGAGCTGGCAGACGAGGGTACTCTCTTTCTCGATGAGGTCGGGGACATGAGTCTGTCGGCGCAGGCAAAGGTACTGCGAGTCCTGCAGGAGTCGGTGTTCGAGAGAGTGGGTGGTACTGAGACGAAAAAGGTCGATGTAAGGGTGATCGCAGCCTCCAACAAGAACCTTCTCGAAGAGGCGGGGAATGGCAGCTTCCGTGAGGATCTCTTTTATAGACTCAACGTCGTTCCGATAGAGATACCGCCCCTGAGAGAGAGGAGAAGCGATATAGCGTTCATGGCTTCTTTCTTCCTCGAAAGGATATGCTCGGATCTTGGGATTACCACCAAAACGATATCCGAGTCGGCTCTTGCCCGCATGACCAGTTACGCGTGGCCCGGTAACGTACGTGAACTTCGCAACCTGATAGAGAGGCTATGCATCCTCGTTCCCGGAGATGAGATAAATGAGGTCGACCTGCCCGTCAACGAACTTTCCCGCAGTGAGGACATGCTGAAAGATCCTTTCAGTGCATCCGGGTATCAGGAATTCAAGGATTTCACAGAAAAGGAATTTCTGCAGAGAAAGCTTCGGGAAAACGGGGGGAACGTCTCCAGGACCGCCAGGGAACTGGGCATGCAGCGAAGCAACCTGTACAAGAAGCTCGAGAAATACGGGATAGGCCTGAAGAGTGACAATACAGATTGATCCTGCTGTTTTCTGTGTTTTTAGATGATATGATTATGTATTTTGTAATAAATCCGGTAAATAGGCTAACCGCTGTTTTTTCATATGGTTTTTTTATCTAATCGTTTGACAGGGCCTTCTGAGGATGTTACATTTATAGCGTGGGTGTTCAGGGTTTGATGGGTCTTGGAGCTTTGGCTTCATTAGGAGGAGATGGTAGAGATGAAGAGATTGACTCTTCTTGCTATCGTGCTTGTGACCGTTACCATCGCGGTTTCTTCACCTGTAAGGGCGTCATCGCCCGTAATCTATCAGCAGAACCATACGCTTTCCGCGATCTTCTCGCGCTACTTTGCCAATTTCATGAGAACGATCGATGGACGTATCACTGAAGGCGTGCTGGTAGAAGAGACCAGTGATGACGATCTGGTCCGTGGAGATGCCGACGATTATGCCAACGGCAGGATAAAACCTGATGGCAACGGTGACGGTGAACTGGATCTTCTTCCGCCTGTTTATGCGGGCAAGAAAGTCCTATTCTAAAAAGAAGTACTTTCGGGCGTTACACGAAACCTAGTCTGCCACACTTGGGAGTAACCGATGCCAGACGACCCGCAAGGAAAAGGTAATTTCGAATACGAAAAAAACCGGCCTGGCCAAAAATATAAACCGACATGCCCCGAGGAAGAACTCGGTGATATGCACTTGTCCACGGAGAACTACTCCGTGGCGCTTGAGTATTATGACAAGGCTCTTCAGAAGGTGCATGCCGCGTCAGCCATACCGGTGGACCTGGTCCGAATTTACACGAAAATAAGTGACTGTTATCGCAAGAAAGGTCTTCTGCGTGAAGCGATGACTTTTCTTGATAGCGCATCGTCCAACTGTGTGGAGGATGACCACCTCGGCAGGGGCATCATTCTCTGCCGCCGCGGAATCATCAACTATGACGGCAGCAGGATCAAGGAGGCCCTCAAGGAGGGTAGCGCCGCTTACAGGATCCTCAGGACAAGTAATGAACACAGAGAAGTGGCTCACGCGCAGCTTCTGATAGCGAATTGTTACGCGAGGCTCGGTCGGAGCGAGGAGGCCGAACAGTATTTCCTCGATGCTCTTTCCTCATATAGACGGATAAACGATCCGGTCGGCGAGTCCTACGTTCTCAATAACCTCGGGCTGTTTCACAAGAACGCCTGCCGGTGGGGCCGTTCACTGCAGTTTCTCAACAAGGCCCTCGAGATCTGCGAGGAAGTCGGGTTGACGCAACACAGAGCCAGGGTGACGCTCAACCTGGGGATCGTCCACCTCAAGAAACGTGATTTCGCGAGTGCTGAAAGTTATTTCAGCAACGCACGCAATATAGCGGCTCGCCTCGGCGACGACCTGAAATACGCAAAGGCGACGATTATGCTCAGTGTCAAGGAGATCTATACCGGAAACCTCCTCGGCGCGGAAAAACATCTCCTTGAGGCAAGGGTCCTTGCCGAAAGACGGAATTATAAGAGAGAGATAGCTCTGGTCGACGAGTTCATAGGTGACCTCATGGTAAAGAGGGGTGACCTCAGCGGTGCGCTCGAGAATTACACAGAGGCTCTTTCGGGAGCGAAGAAGATATCTCCGGTGAACGATATCGTGGCGGAAGTCCTGCGCAGGATGATGTATGTGTATCTTCTCCAGAGAAAACCGGGAGAAGTCATATCTATCGGAAAGAACGCGCTGAAAGCCTGTGAGAAAGCTGGAGAACTGCACGAACTCGGTTTTGTGGTCCGTACGATGGGGCAGGGCTACGCGCTTCTCAAGCAGTATAAAGAAGCGGATAAATATGTGAATCAGAGTATCCGCACATTCCTTTCCGTAAATAATCCCTACGAAGCACATAAGTCGGGTATCATCCTCGGTGAGCAGATGATGAAGTGCTCCGGAAGAAAATCGATAGTAATGGCAAAGAAGCTTGTGAGCGAGACTCTTTCCTTCTTTGAAAGGATGGAGGAGTTCGAGGATCTGGCCAGGAGCCATTTCCTTCTCGCGAGGATCGAGGAATCCCTGGGTAGCAGGGATGAATGTCTCCTCCATATATTCGAAGCCTGCAGGATCGCCGAAGAGCTCAAGGACAGGAATCTGTTGCGCCGCCTTAAGAGGATGCGCAAAAAGATAGAGGAGGATACGGCTGGTGACGGCATTCACCGTGGTGGAGCCTTTATCGTTCCGAAGGAACTCTCGAACTATTTTGTCAACGATCCGCACCTCAGATCTTATCTCGATTATATACTGAGTGATATGATGAGAAAACTGGGGGCCGGGCACGGGTTCGTAGCTCTCGCGGAGCGGGGGAACAGTCCTCTGGTCCTGGCCCGAAGCGGAATATCGGAGGATAAGACCAGGAGCCTTACTTCCTGGTTCATGATGAGGGATGATGTCGATCTTACCGAGAAATTTCTGTGCACGGATGTTTCCGGTGACAGGAGGGTCGGAGAGATCAGCGAGATCCTTCCCGGCGGCGAATCTCCAGTTTATTTTCATCCCCTTTGCAGGGGAGGGGAGCCTTTTGGCCTCATTTTCTTCCAGACGGAGGATCAGGGTGGAGAGGTGCCTCACATCGGATCGATATTCGATGTCGTTTCGGCATATTCAGGCTTTATTGGATTTCTTGTCAGGGGCATCCTCAACGGGAACGGGAAGATGAAGAAAGAAATCAAGGGACCCGAAAAGTTTGAGAAGATAATTACCAAGAGCGACAAGATGCTCAAAGTCCTCAGTCTCGCGGAAAGAGTGGCAGCGTCAGATACGACCGTATTGCTGATGGGAGAGACCGGGACAGGCAAAGGACTTATCGCCAGGGCTATTCACAGGCTCAGTCCCAGAAACAAAAAGAAATTCATTCATGTGAATTGCGCCGCGCTGCCTGAGAGTCTTCTCGAGAGCGAGTTGTTCGGACATGTCAAGGGTTCCTTCACAGGGGCTGTTTCTGACAAGAAAGGCCTGCTGGCCGAAGCGGACGGCGGGACGATCTTCCTCGATGAAATAGACAAGAGCCCTCTTCCGATCCAGGGAAAACTTCTCCAGTTCCTCGATTCGAAGATGGTAAGACCTGTCGGTGGCAACGAGATGAAAGAAGTCGATGTAAGGCTCATTTTCGCGTCGAAGGCGGATCTTCTATCCAGATGTAAAGAGGGAAAGGTGCTCGAGGATTTCTTCTACAGGATAAACGATTTTCCTCTGACTATACCTCCTCTCAGAGAACGGGTGGAGGATATCAGTCTGCTCGCCGAGCACTACCTGAAGCTGTTCTGCTCAGCCACGGACAACAAGATCATGGGATTCAGTGATGAGGCTGTAACTTTCCTGGAGAGCTGCGACTGGCCAGGAAATGTCAGGGAACTCGAGAAAATCGTGAAGCGCGCCGTCATCCTGACTGACGACGGTGGTGTCATCGGTCCCTCTGAACTCGTCTTCGATCTTACCGCAGTTGACGACACAGAGACAGATAAGCCCGTGAGGCTCGGTGATATCGTCAAGGCTGTGGAGGCCAGGGTGGTTTCTGAAGCGCTCGAGAAAAATGAATGGAACCGGAAGGCCGCGGCCGTTGAACTGGGTATCAGCTACCCTACCCTTCTAAAGAAGATCCGCGAGTTCGATCTGTCCGCGGAATAATCTCCCTGTTTTGATCCAGCTACAATATCAGCGCTGTCCTCTGACTGCATCTGGAGGGTCGTATCTGGAGAATCATGAAAAAGAGGATGTTTATTTCGGATTCTCTGCGATCTCTGTTGCAGAAATTATGGTCATAGCTTCCCTGCTGCATTTACCCTTCAAATCACGGTAAAAGAAGTTGTCAGGTTAACACTTTGATAAATAACCAGTTATACCCTGACCACAAGATGTGTAAAGATTCTTTCTACCACGGGCTTCGACATCGTGGAGCGTAAGATATGATGGATTTATATGGCAGTGTAACTGTGTGCAATACAATAAAATAAGAAATGGGGTGTATTTGGTCTCCCATCGATATATGGAATGCCGATTGCATTGGCATATGACCGGTATCGGTTGGCGAATGGGAAGTGGCAATTCGGAAAGGTGTTCGATTTCAGTCCCATAAGCTCTCTTAGGAAGCTTAACTAGGGTACAGGTGGGGTCTCTAGGGAAGGGAATCAAGGGCATCTTTCCGGTATTTTTATTCAGACAGACTCCATTATAATCTTGACTATATGATTCCCGAAAAGTAAACTGAGATGGTCAGGGGTATAAGAGACCTTCGGAATGGCGAGATCCTTAGGATTGCGAGTATGGACATCCCCTCCGGTGCTCGCGTCTTATGCCCTTGGCATATTTATTATACAGACAATTGAATTTCAATGATCCGGCCGGGAACTCCTTCCACGACCTTTTTGACTGCAATTTATATCTGACTGTCTGGCTGCCCCTGATGCCAGAGCCATTGATTCCTGCGACTCTCCCTGATTGTCCCGTATCGAGGACAGGTTGTCGATCGAAGGTGACAGATCCTCTTGAAGAAATGGTCTGCCGGCCTGTCCGCGGGAGACTGTCGTTTGCTCGCCTGAGAAAAAATATCACTATGATATTAAACGCGATACGACGATAGGGAGTCTTTCCTTGCGGTGCAGGTATACCATTTCCCGATTATGGCACAGCAGTTGCGTTATGAAAGGGCATGGAGCCAAGAAAACGACATAAGTTCTCAAGACTTCTGGCAGCAGTATTACTCGCCGTACTAGTAATACTCTCCTGCGGGGACAAGGAAACAATCGTCGAGGTGCCGGTGGAGGTCCCAGCGGATTGTCCTCCATCGCCACCTCGCGATGTGTATGCTATCAACCTGGCTGGATTTGTCTCGATATGCTGGGCGCCCAACCCTGAAGAAGATGTCCAGTATTACGATATATATAGAAGTGTCCATATCGATTCGTTGTTCAAGCGCATAGGATATGTCGAGGACAATCATCCCGATGATGACCCGTGGGAATACTGCTATGACGATGACACTATCAATTACGGGCAACAGTTCTTCTACAGTGTAGTGGCTGTGGACTACGACGGATATGAAAGCACCGATCTGGCCGATGGATATCTGACCGATATAGTGTCCGCGACGCCGAGGTATGAAGGGTTGTTGACATTGAGTGATTCAAATACAGATCCTTCCACAAGCGGGTATAATTTTTCGCCCTGCACTAACATAGCGCAGCCATTCGATGATGCCGACACGGATCTCTACTTTTCAGTAAACGGATCCGCGCGGTTCATCGTTGACTCACCCCGTGTGCGAATTCAGGACTACGGGTTCGTGGACTATGAAGCATACGGATTTGACGCGATCAACTATGCTCCGGCTGAGGGCTGGTCGCCTTCCGGGACTGCCGAAGTGATAGAGGGTCATATGTATTTTCTGAGGATAGGCGAGGAGATCGAGGAAGCTCACTATGTGAAGCTGTGGATCAATGATGTCACCAGTGTGTGGACCCAGTTTCTGTGGGCCTACCAGTCGGCTGCCGGCAACAGGGACCTGATGCCTGGTACATTGACTGGTGAAGACGGATCAAGCGATGAAAAACCGGACGCGGGGACGAGAGCCCTGACGGACGGAATGATAAAGACTAAAAGAGTTCGGAGAGGTCGACAAATCCCCCAAACGTCTGAGGGTAACCTGAACGTGGAGGAAAACCTGTAGCAACAGAATACCTTTCTTTAAGCTGGCACTTATAAAAGGATTCCGTTACCCGGAAGGTCGACCAAAGGGGAGAATGAAGAAAGCGATTGTCGAACAGGGGCGGCAAGAGAGCTTCATTCTCCCCCGACTTATATTAGGCTTGCTACGCGGCCGCTCTCTGAATTATTATCCAGTACTTATGAGAAAAGCCTGTTTGAATATTTTTCTGTCTTTAATTGCTATTCTTCTGGTTCTGCCAGGTTCGCAAATCCATGCCGGGAGAGTGCCTTCGCCCGAAGGAACGGCAATTTCTTTTCCGGGAACGGAAAGTCGTCTCTACCAGGAGAGATCTCTGGCCTCTCTCGCGGCGGGAGATCCTGAAACAGTCGATACCCTGAAGGTCATATTCGTCAGAGTATCTTTTCCTGATCTCGATTTTTTTCCCGTTCATGATGACACCTATTTCAATAATGAGTTGAGGCACCTGGTCGAGTATTATGACGGGGCTTCTCTCGGCAACTTCACGCTCATATGCGACCTCGCTCCCGAGATAATAATATTACCTTTCGAGTCGGCATATTATGGTGACAATGATCCGTGGGATACGCGCATCCCGGAAATGATGATGTCTATCGTCGATTCTCTTGACGGCACCCGTGATTTCAGCGGCTATGACAGCTACGCGGTCATCCACGCGGGCCCGGGGAGGGAGACCGATTTTTTTGGAGATTCGGGGAGCCAGTTATGGTCGGGGTTTATCGATCCCGGCGAGATAGCGGAATTGCTGGCAGATACGCTCGGTACTTCCGGTATTCCAACAGACGACGGGACTCCGGTCGATACGTTTTATATCGATAACATAATGGTGCTTCCCGAGGAAGCTTCCCAAGATGGCTATATGTTCGGAGCCATCGGGATCTATGCCTATCAGATAGGTAAGAGACTCGGTATGGTGAGGCTTTACGACCCGTCTCCCTCAGGCAGCCCCGATTCCCAGGGGATAGGATCTTTCGGGTTGATGTCGTACGGACTCTATAACGCGTTAGGATTCGTGCCTTCGTTTCCCTGCGCCTTCCAGAGATATTTGATGGGTTGGGTCGAACCGGTGAGGGTCTCTGAATCGATGACAGTCAATCTGAGAAACATCAACGAGTCGACGCCGGGAGATACTGCGCTTCTGAGGGTCGACGCGGGTCCTTCCGAGTACTTTCTGATCGCCAACAGGCTTCATGATCATGATCTTGACCGAAGGTTCGATTTTGGCGACATCAATATGAACGGTATTCCTGAAAACGAAGATACTCTTCTCGGGGCCGAGTTCGATTTTTATGTGACCGGGACGACCGACCCGAGTGAGGTAGTGGATGATGTGAAGTATACCGATACAGGCAGTGGAATAAAGATCTGGCATATAGACGAAAAGATAATAGCTGACAGGCTGGCAGCGGGTGAGGGTATCAACAGCCGGGTCCTTCAGAAGGGAATAGATCTCGAAGAGGCTGATGGTGTCCAGGACATGGACAGAAGAGGCGGACCTTACGCGTTCGGGAGCTACCTCGATTCATACAGGGCGGGAGTGAATGCCAGGTTTGCGGAGCATACACGTCCCTCCAGTGACCTGAACAGCGGGATCCCGTCGGGTATCGATATTTTCGATATCTCGGAGACAGGTCCGGTGATGCGACTTTCGATATCGCTGGATGAGGTGGAGGAAAGGGTCCGGGCGTTCATTCCGGGAGAGATGAATGGGCTGGCACCGGTGGCCGTGTACCCTGGCGGAGATTTCGATCCCCGGCTTCTCATTGCGACGAATGAAGCTGATACAGGCAGGATACATATATTTATTGATCCGACAGGGCCCGACTGGGAATCCTCCGCAGTACAGATCGCCGAGGTCGAAGGAGTTCGATGGACGACGGCCCCGGTCAGTGTCGACATCGATGGTGACAATGGCATGGGAGACCTTTCTCAAGAGATACTCATTACATCAGAAGGGCATATCCACGTGTTCAGAGGCGACGGGTCTCCCTATCCGATCGATACGGACACGACGCCCGGTATGCTGGAAGTCGCGGGAAGCATAGTTACCGCTGGAGCTTCAGTCGAGGTCGACGGGACTTCCGGTATGGAAGTAGCCTTTCTCGTTTCCGATGGTGATTCGATCTACCTCTATATAGTAGGGCTGGATGTCGATCCTGGTAATCCCAGGTATGCCGGCCCTGGAGTATATTTTCGCTCGATCGCAGAAGGCAGACCCGTATCGCACCCGGCTGCCGGAGTGATGGAAGCAGACGCGCCGGGGTTATTTTTCGCGGCTGCCGTAGACGGCTCTGTCAGACTTGCCTTTGTAGACATTTACGGTTCGGAGTATATCCTTCTGTCGGAAGAGACAGGACGCGTCGAGGCTCTTCTGCGTGATGCCGATTTTTCCGGAGACGCGATGGCGGACTCGATAGTGATGCTCGTCCCGGCCTCGGGTGATATCGACAGGGATCATAACGACGAGATGGTGATAGGTATTCCGGGAACGGGACTGGTATATTTCGATCCTTTAGACGGGCAGGCTTTTGCCGCTCCCACGATAACGGGAAGAGGTATCATACATGCTACGCAGATCGGTGTCACGCCGTCTCCACCGGCTCTCTCCGATCTCGACGATGACGGGATCCTCGATACGATAGTCCGGGACAGCGCCAGGCTCTGGATGCTGAAGGGATTCGGAGTCACGGTGGTCTCATGGCCACTGACAATAGATCCGGCGCTCTCCGGACTGGAAGAAGGAGTATATCCTCCTCAACCACTGGTTGCCGATATGGATGGTGATGGCCTTCCGGAAGCTGTATTCGGTATCGCAGGAGATGTTCACATCGCCAGCAGCAATGGCCGGGTATCCGGAGATTCTCCCGTCAGGGGAGAGAGGGGAGATGGACAGGCCCATGCCATGATCCGTGACGGGCAGGGTGGTCTGTACCTCTTCAGCGTCGGCACTTCATATGAGATCACTGATCCCCTTCAGACAGGGCTTGTCGTCGAAAGACCGTCATCCAGGATCAGCCGTACGGAATGGGGTGGGTCCGGGGCGAATGAAGGGGAATGGCTGGATTTCCGAAATGGAGGCAGCGGGAGGCAGTCAACACCGGATGTTTCTGTTTTACCTGCTGGAAAAGTCGATGGCGAAAGCATGTATTGTTATCCAAATCCCGCTGGGCCATCCGGATTCACTTTAAGACTGGATATATCAGGTGTCGCGGAAGTCAAAGCCAGGCTTTTCAGCCTGGAGGGCGAGGAAGTGGCGGTCATGACCGGAAGCCACCCATGGGGATCGGAAATGATGCCGTTCGAAATGAAGTTTTCCGTAACGGATCTTGCTTCGGGAATATATATAATCCAGGTATTTGTCATCGGGGAGGGCTGGGATTGGAGTGGTGCCCTGAAAGTGGGAATAGTCAGATAATTAAAAT
The DNA here is from genome assembly GCA_023131975.1 of Candidatus Krumholzibacteriia bacterium. GTDB lineage: Bacteria > Krumholzibacteriota > Krumholzibacteriia > Krumholzibacteriales > Krumholzibacteriaceae > JAGLYV01. The sequence continues at coordinate 14,402 of JAGLYV010000004.1, forward strand.
GGCCTGACTGTGCGGTTGACTGACCGCACCTGATTGATTACAATTAGGGAACAGGTGAATCAGAACGGAGGAAAGATGTTTCGCCGAATCATTCTCATTACTTTACTGACAGTTGCGATAGTTGCGCCTGACGCAAGAGCGGGCGACCCCGGGACAAGCGGGTTTCTTTTTCTCAGATTTGGAAACGGCGCCAGGGCAAGTGGTATGGGCGAGGCCTTTACCGCTGTCAGCGATGAGGCTACCAGTATATACTGGAACCCTGCCGGTATGGCGGCGGTCGAGGGAGTCCAGCTCAACGTCTCTCATTCGGAATGGCTTATGGATATCCGTTTCGAGCAGGTATCGGTAGTCAACGAGATGCTGGGTGGAGCGGTCGGTTTCGGTTTCACAGGTGTCTATTATGGTGAGATGGATCGTTATGGCGATTTTCCGTCTCTTACTCCTGACGGCACGTTCGCGCCGTACGATCTGGCGCTTTCCGCCGGTTACGCGAGAGACATCCTGCCCAATCTTTCGGCGGGAGTGGCGGCTAAACTTATTTACGAAAAGATCGATTTTGAATCAGCTACCGGGTATGCGATCGATATCGGCCTGTCCCACAAAAGCAGGATCGAGGGCCTGACCCTTGCTGCCGTGATGCTCAATCTGGGACCCCAGGCGAAGTTCGTGGAAGAAAAGTTTTATCCTCCGTTCATGATGAAGTTAGGTGGCGCGTGGCAGAAGGAAAATGAAAGCCTGAAGGGTCGTCTGCTTCTGGCCGCCGACGCGGTATTTCCGAACGATGGGGAATCAAGGATGCACCTGGGAGTGGAGTACACATACATGAGACGTCTTGCGGTCCGTTTCGGTTATAAGGACGGATACAACGTGCAGGGTGCTACCATGGGATGTGGTGTATATTACCGGAATCTCAGATTTGACTATGCGTACGGAGCGATACAGGACGAACTGGGTGACATTCACAGGGTCTCAATTAATCTTTTTCCCTCGCTCTGAAGGTCCTCCAGAGAGAATTTTCCTCCTGTAAGCCTGAGATAGGAATAATGTCTTTCCCAGTCTCCAAGGATTACGAACGTCTTTTCCCCAAAATGTCTTATCCCTGGAAGATGTACGTGGCCCATAACGAAAGTGTCGTTTCCCCTGTCAAAGAAAGTCGATTCTGCTATTGAAAAAAGTTGTCTGGCATTGCGTTTTGTGCCGGCGGAAGTGAATTCCTTGCTTGTCTGGGAGAACCAGCTGGCGAATCTGAAGAGGATAGCGGGGTGAAGCAGTTTCGCAAACCAGATGGCCGGTCGGCTTCTGATAACCATTCTGAGCAGTTTGTAGCCGTAATCTCCCGGCATAAGGATGTCGCCGTGGTTGATCGTCACCTTCCTGCCCTGGATATCATGTGTGACCTCGTCGGGGAGGATGGTCAACCCCAGTTTCTCTGAAATGAAACTTCCCAGCCAGTAATCGTGATTTCCACCGGTTATCATTATCTCGGTACCGCTTTTACGCAATTCGGCCAGGCCGCCCAGAATATCAAAGAAATATGAGGGGATCGCACTTTCATACTCGAACCAGAAATCAAAGGTGTCTCCTACGAGGTAAAGGCGGGAGATGCCGTGGTTCGTTCTCAGAAAATCGAGAAAAAGAGTTCTTTTGACCTTCTCACGTGGGTCATTACTATTGAATTTAAAATGAGTATCCGATATAAAGATTATAGTATCGTTCAAAAAGTCGCCTCCATAGCCATACCTTGCGAATGAACGATATATGTCAGAGAGCAGGTGAAAATTCAAGGGAAATCAACCTCGAACAGGAAGGGACAGAAATGGAATCCTTATGGGACAGGGTCAAGAGTAATCTCGTCGACTGGTACGGGACTGCCTACGACAAGACAGATGAACTGGCCAGGATTGGAAAGAAGAAGATCGAGATGGCGGGGGTAAATCGGGCGATAGAGAAACATCTCTCGGAACTTGGCGGGAGACTTTATGATCTGATCACCGTTCAGGGTCATTCTGACAACAGGACGACAGATGATGAGGGAGTCGTCAAACTCATCGATGAGATCCGTGATCTCGAGGAACAGTTGAAGGTCAAGGAAGATGCGATAGAGGCGATAAAAAAGGAGAAGAAGCAGGGAGAAGATGTCGGCGATCAGTCGGACGGAAAAGAGGATTAATTTTCCTGGTCGCCCGGTGCTGCGGGGTAATAGAGGATTGTTTCCACAATGCCGGAATAATTTTCCCCGCTGGCGGGGATGAATAATATGTGTTGCTTGAACGACATAGAAAAACGGCGAAAATAGTAGAAAAAAGATTAGATTCGTCGAAATAGGTGATTATTGCAGGATTTTGGGCGCTTACAGGGGTAAATCATAGATAATACCCCCTTGACATAGTTTATTTTTTAGTGTAAACTTTGTTCAGTAAGTAGGTGTCAGGAGTGTTTTGGACGTTAGAAGGGTGCTGTTAGCCAACCGTACCTTCAGTTAAACCCCACCTGGTAAAAAAATTTAGCACTATTGCCGATTGATGTGTACAATAAGTAGGAGGAAGTTACTCCGACAACCGGCAAAAGGAAGCAGAGAGGTTTGACAGTGAAGGTGATGGTGAGGAAGATAGTGAAGAGCGGCGGTAGCCTTTGCGTAACTGCCTGGTCATTTGGATCGGGCCTGGGGGAAGAATAAAATGTATCCGGAAGGAAGAGACGGAGATTACCTGGGAGAGAAGAGTCTGGACCTTTATCTTAAAGAGATAAACAACACTTCTCTTTTGACCAGAGAGCAGGAGCGGGAACTCGCCTGCAGAATCAGAGATGGTGAGGAATCGGCGTTGCATGATCTGGTCAAAGCGAATCTGAGATTCGTGGTTTCCATAGCGAAACAATACGTGAACCAGGGACTGTCCCTTGCGGATCTTATCAACGAAGGCAACATGGGATTGATCAAGGCAGCGAAGAGGTTTGATGAGAAACGCGGGTTCAAGTTCATATCATATGCAGTCTGGTGGATAAGGCAGGCCATGCTTCAGGCACTGGCCGAGCAGTCGAGGATAGTAAGGCTGCCCCTTAACCGGGCCGGAACACTGTACAGGATCGGGAAGGTATCGAGACAGCTCGATCAGGAACTCGGCAGAGCTCCCGAAGTAGAAGAGATTGCTGACAGGCTGAAGTTGTCAAAGGAAGAAGTGAGAGATACCATGAAGATCGCGAACAGCCATCTTTCTCTCGATGCTTCTTTCAACAACGACCAGGAGGAGAATTCTCTGGTCGATTATCTGGCTGATGATACGCAGGACGCTCCCGATGAGATGACCTATGTCAACGCGCTGAGCGATGATATGCAGAAGGCTCTCGCGACGCTGACAGACAGGGAGAGGACTATTCTCAGCCTGTATTTCGGGTTGGAGGACGAAGAACCACTTACTCTCGAGGAGATAGGCAAGAAGATGAGCCTTACTCGCGAGAGGATACGCCAGATCAAGGAAAAAGCCATCACCAGACTCCGTCACAGCACCCGCAGCAAGTACCTCAAGGGCTATGTGCAGGAGTAGAGTTGATATTTAGATCGATAGAGAGCGGGGCTTGTCGGCCCCGTTCTTTTTTTATGCCCGTTTTTCTGGAACACCCCTTGCATGTGCAATCGGTAAATTCTCCTTGACTTCGTTGTGTGTTGAAATTAGTTTGATACGACAAAAATACTGGGATATTAAGCAGGACAGGAAAGATCAGAATGGACAGGTATTTTACTTTTCTATACGTCCGTAGAGGAAACGCCGGCGTAAAATCAATAAGAATACACCGTTACCTTGCTTTCGGCTCGGCAGCGTTTATCCTGGCACTTGTATTATCCACTATAATCACGGCTACCCGGTATTCCGGAGCGGTCGTGAAATCAGCGCAATTACGCCAGTTGCAATCGGAGAATGAAGGGCTCATAGCCCGGTTGGACAAGTTCGAGATGGAAGTCGGGGAGTTGCAGAAAAATATGGGTGTCAACCTGGAACTCCAAAACAGGGCGAGACTTATGGCCAATCTCGATCCCATTTCAGATGATGTCTGGCAGGTCGGTATAGGTGGCCCGGAACCGGGCCTGATCGACAGGGAACTCAGCGCGACTGACAGGGTATTTTCCGGGATAAGGAAGGACATAGACCGGATAGTGCGACAATCCGTTCTTCAGAAGGAAAGTTACAGTGAGCTCCTGGATATTCTTGAGAAGGAAGTCGAGATAAGGGACTGTACTCCGTCGATAAGACCACTCAAGGGCGGGTTCCTTTCCTCCAACTACGGCAGAAGGATGGACCCCTTTACGGGCAGGATAACTTTCCACAAAGGCCTGGATTATTTTGCGAGGACAGGTACCCCTGTAATGGCAACTGCCGATGGAATCATCACTATGGCAAAGAAGAACGGTTCGATGGGGTTGACTGTCGAGGTCAATCACGGGAACGGCTTCAAGACCAGGTATGCTCATCTTTCAAAGATCCTCGTTAAAAGAGGGCAGAAGATAAAACGCGCCGAGACTCTCGGGCAGGTCGGAAATACGGGCCGTTCCACCGGACCCCATCTTCATTACGAAGTCCGCTTCCGCAAGGACCACAGGAATCCGCTCAATTACATCATCCCCGATGATGTGTATTATGACTGATAAGATATCTTCCGTTAAAAACTGGTTATTTTTCTTGTCATAATTCCATGTTGAGAATAGACTTGTCCCGAAATATCGTATATTCGTTCAATGGTTGAAAGGTGCGGTGCGTGAGACAGGATATCAAGGCAGCCAGAATCGTAGCTGGAATCCGGACCGTTGCATCTCTTGTGGTGCTGGTGGCGGCGATCAGTATGCCCCTTCACGCAGAGCCGGCGGCCTCGCGCAGGCAGGTCAACAGGATAAGGAGCTGGACCGCGCCCGATCATACACGGGTCGTTCTGGACATGAGCAGCCAGTGTACCTACAAGACGAGAGTACTCACCGATCCCCACAGAATCGTCATAGAGATACCTTCCGGACGTATTGCGCCCAGGCTGGGAAAGATCGAAGTCGGAGACGGGGTCATTACCAGGATAAGGGTGAATCGTCTAAGATCGAGTGTCCAGGTGGTCCTCGATCTGCCGGCCCGGACCAGGTTCAAGCATTTCGCCCTTGATCCCAACAAGATTCATCCTCACAGGATCGTCCTTGACCTCAAGCGGAAGATCTCCGTGATCGAGAAGGAGCAGAATGTAGCGACTGCGAGAAATGTTGCCCGCAG
>JAGLYV010000040.1 GCA_023131975.1 Candidatus Krumholzibacteriia bacterium
GTCGAACTGATTCTATCAAGGCTATCTGGTGAACTGATCCCGTAACAGGTTGTCTGTCGACATCTATCATACCTGAGTGGAGGCGCGATGCGAAGATTCCCGGCTGTTTTTCTCGTAAGTCTGTCTGTTCTGATGTTCTCGTTTTCGAATGTGTTTTCGTGCACAAACCTTCTTGTGACAAGGGGAGCGTCTGTCGACGGGTCGGTGATGATCACCTATACCTGTGACGGAGAATGGCACCCGATATTGAGGATGACGCTTGCCGAGGACCATGGCCCGGATGATGCTTTCGAGCTGAAGGACCGGTCGGGCAACGTTACGGGGAGAGTGCCGCATCCTGCACACACATACGCGGTGACCGGATTGATGAACGAGCATCAGCTGGTCATTGGCGAAACGACATTTACAGGCCGGGAGGAACTGATATACAAGCAGGGGGGGATCCATTACTGGTGGCTCATGCGCCTTGCCCTTCAGAGGGCGAAAACAGCGCGAGAAGCAATAGAGGTGATAGGAGCCCTGGTGGAGGAATATGGATACGCGAGTGAGGGAGAGTCATTTTCAATAGGCGACAAAGACGAAGCCTGGATCATGGAGATCATTGGGAAGGGACCTGACACCATGGGGGCGAACTGGGTGGCGATGAGGATTCCGGACGGTTACATCTGCGCCCACGCCAACAAGTCGAGGATCGGGGAATTTCCCCTGAACGATAAAAAGAATTGCCTCTACTCACCGGACGTCATCGATTTTGCCATAGAGAAGGAGTACTACGATCCAGATTCGGGAGAACCGTTCCGGTTTCACGAAGCATACTGCCCGGCTACACCACAGAAGCTGCGCTACTGCGCCACACGGGTGTGGAGCCTCTTTCGGCGAGCCGCTCCTTCGAAGGATTTTCCGGTCGACTACCACAGGGGAGTCAAGGGAGCCAAGCCGTATCCACTTTGGATCAAACCGGATAAAAAACTGGCTAGAGAGGATGTCTTCGCTCTGATGCGCGACCATTACGAAGGCACCGATTACGATATGACAAAGGGTGTCGACGCGGGACCGTTCGGAACGCCTAACCGCTGGCGTCCGATGAACTGGGAGATCGATGGGGTCGACTATACATGGGAGAGGCCGATATCGACCCAGCAGACTGGATTCTCTTTCGTGTCCCAGTCCCGTCGTGATCTGCCCGACGCGATCGGCGGCGTGCTCTGGTATGGAGTGGACGACAGCTATTTCACCGTATACGTACCTTTCTACGCCTGCAATCAAAAGATCCCGCGGACCTTCCGATACGGGAAGATGTCTGAGTTCGACTGGGATTCTGCCTGGTGGGTCTTCAACTTTGTCGCGAACTACGCGAATCTCAGGTACAGTTATATGAAGGAAGACATCCAGACAGTTCAGGATGAACTGGAGGATTATCTCAGTATGATGCAGCCTGCTGTGGAGAAGACTGCCCGCGACCTCTACAAAAAGGATCCGAAGCTCGCGGCCGATTACCTGACCTCATTCACCGATGCTTCGGCGCATAACGTGGTCGAGAGGTACAGGACGCTTGCCCACGACCTTATAAGGAAATACAACGATGGCTATATTCAGTCAGAACCCGGCAGGGCGCGTGAAGAGGGGTACAGCGA
>JAGLYV010000041.1 GCA_023131975.1 Candidatus Krumholzibacteriia bacterium
CTCTTCGGGTCCTGTGCCGGCAATAATAAAACGGACATCCTGGCGCCGGCCGAGCACTATGCGCGCAGCATCAATAAGAGAAGCGACGCCCTTCCATTCCTCCAGACGCCCGATATATCCGACCACCTTTTTGCCATCGCTCCCGGGAGAATTTGCCTCTGCAGGGGGCGCCGCAGCATGAGGTGGTGTGGCTGGGGTCACCGTGGCAGGAGTCACCGCCTCAAGGTCTATCCCGTTATGTATCGCCATGACCTTCCACGGCGGCAGGCCCTGCCTGACATTGTGGTCGGCGACTGCCCGGGACACACAGAGGACGCGGTCTACCCGGCGGGCGATGAGACGTTGAAAACAATTCAGGTCGTAAAATCCCCTCTGATGACTTATCGCCGGTATTCCCGCTTTGTGGGCGGCGGTCAGGCCGGGGAAATTGGTCCTGACGAAGTTGTTGGTGTGGACAAGATCAAAGTTCTGTTCCCTGATCCAGGGGACAAGGTCGTCAGCTTCTTTTTTCTGCACCTTCATATAGTGCCTGATGCTCCAGGCAAGACGATATGGAGCTGTCTTCTTGTACCAGGGCAGAGACGGTCGGCGGGTGGACGGAGGCTGGATCTCTTCCCCACCGGTCACCGAACTCCATAGAGCCTCTTCGATCCCCGCATCCCGAAAGTTCTGCCGTACGGAAAGATCGTATTTAAAAAGAACGAAGGGAGAAAACCGCGATCGATCAAGCCCCTTTACCAGCTGCAGCAGGCTGAAATTGGAACCACCGATACTGGGCGCCCGCTCGATATATAAGATCCTGTACAAAACACTCTCCCTCTATTCCATCACCGAAAAGCGGCTCTTTTTCTCGACCTTCTCCCGCGTCCTTCTGTCCATCACCGTAACGATCAATGTATACGGTCCCTTCTCGAGTTCGCCGGTAGCTATCAGGATCCTTGCCGGCTGGGTCGATCCGAATCCACCGGTATCAAAAGCTGAAGTGATCGATTTCGGCTTCACTTTTTTCACACTGCCCGGGCTGTCGTCCCAGACCGGAACTATCTTGTATTCGATCGAGTAGAACGTATGGTCCTCATCGTCCGTATCCAGGCCGTAGATCTCAAAATAGACGGTGACCGGAAATGGCCTTTTATAAAGATGCAGAGGGTGTGGAATGACGACGAGATTGTTTTTCATATATCTGCTGGGCCTGTCTGACTCAGCCACTTTCTTGGCGAACTGAATATCGCTGATCGCCAGTCCCCCTTCGAGCGCATTGACCCACTTCCTCGTCTTGAGGATCGATCTGCGATTCCCGACAAGGTCTATGACCTCTATCCATATCCTGTAAGGAGCAGGATCGAGCGTCAAAATGGTCTGGCCGAGCAGGCTGAACACCGCGCTCGACTGAGCCCCGGCGCCCGACACAATACTGAACCTCTCCTCCGAAGAAGTCACTTTCTTCATTTCCGTATCGAAGACGATGATCCTCATCTCGACTTCACCCTTCAGCAGGCTGTCTTCCTGCTTCAGGGCAAGTTCGGTGATCGGGATCTCGAGATTTATTTCCGTCCTGATCTTTCCGCCACCTCCACTGAAGCAGAGGATATCGAAGAAAGAGACCATGTTCAGATCGAGATCGGGAAAGAGGAAAAAACTGTTTTCGTCCCCCGAAGGCCAGTACCCCTCAAGCCCATATCTCTCGGAGACCAGATCCACCATTTCCCTCAGAAGATCGCTGGTTTCGACAGGCTCAAAAGATATCTCCACATCACCCGAATTGGCCGACTTTATCATCGATGCCACGTCCCCATCCCTGGGCGCGTTATAAAGTCCGCCATCACTTTGACCGGTCCATGCGTCGCGGTCGGTCCTTCCCGCGACAAGGGTGTATGCCCCACTTAAATCATTATCGACAAAATTGAAGGTCGTATCGGGAGCTCCGTACGTCCACGCTTCACCAGGCATACTCAATTTGCTGTTCGAAACGACTGCCCAGATACGACGGCGGCTGGCCGGCATGCCGTACCTGACAAACACCTCACCCCGCGTGTCCCAACCCGGATATGTTTCGATGTGGAACAGCTCCCTTGCCAGTTTTATCCTTTCGACATGCTCCATCAACCGTTCGTTCTCGGGAGTCGTTATCGTCGGATCAAGCTGCTTCCAGAACTCTTCCATCCAGACTATTCTGGTGCTGCTTCCCTTCAGGGTGAGATATTCGATCCGCTGCTCCGCGCTCAACAGTGGGCGCGCGCTGTCATAGGCAACCATCTCATCCAGGCCCAGCCTCATCCGGAGATCCTTTTCGGAATCATCCGGGTATATGCCGGGTGAACCCGGCGCGGGACATGAAGAGGCAGACAGGACTGGTGCCGGCATAAAAAACACTATAGCTGTCATGAAAACAACCACTGATGCAATACGCGGACTATTCCATCTCATACGGAACTCCTGTCAAAAATGCTGATCCGGGGATAGATGGGATATCTCATAGCAAAATATATAAACGGGGTCGCCTGATTACCAGCACAATCAAAAACTCCCAAACTGCCGGCCGGCCGTAAAAAAGAACGAATCGTCTCCGTTGTCTGTCCTTCCATAACCGATCTTTACCGGCCCGAATATGGTCTTCAACCCCATAAAGACCGCTCCTCCGAAACCGAGGTCATCGGCAGAAACGTCGTCCATCGTGTCCCAGACATTACCGGCCTCGGCATAGGCCCCAAGGTATAAAGTAGGACCTACAAGGATTTTTCCCTCGATGACAGGCAGATAGAATCCTGTCCTTACCGAGGCAAAGGCTCCCCCACTTCTCTGTCCCTCCTTGAGCCCGGCGAAGGAATGAGGCCCGCCGAACAGGAATTTTTCGTCAAAAGGGATCTCTGTGCCCAGATCGCTGCCGCCCGAGACCGTACCGAATATTGTGAAATCCCGGATAGAGACAAAATGAGCGCCGTCGAACAAAAGTGTTTCGTACTCTTCCTCCCCACCGAATTTCTTCATGGCAGAATAGAACCTGATGGACGCCGCCCCTCCACTGGAAGGAAAATCCGGATCATCGAGAAAATCTGTGATCATACTTGCCTTCATCGCGTTTCGGGTCTTCCACTCCTCGGGAAGATCGATCGTTCCGACATCGACGACCGTATTGATCCTTCTGGATTCGATCCCAAAACGGACTTCGGCAAACTTGCCCATCTGCAGACCGGCATCGACCCCCACCCCAACATACCTCGCCTGGTACTCGGCGATCTTGTGGTCATCATCAAAGATATTCCTTGTTCTCGTCACTGCTTCCACCATTGACGAAATAAACAGGACCCGGGAGGGTTCAAGGGGCTGGAACCATTCAATACTTATTCCTCTCGACAACCCCAGCCTCAGATCGGCGCGCAGATCGCCCCCTAACCTGTTCATCTCCAGCCTGGAATACCTGGCCAGGACCGCGAAATCCGAACAGCCATCGAGGTCATCTATATAGTCGACTCCAAGACTGAGGATATCGGGAGAATAGAATTTTTCTCTTAATAGAATTAAAAGTACCGTCCCGCCATTCTCTTCGATGAGCCTGTAATCGACGGACTCAAAGATCCCCAGTTCATATAGACGGAGAAAATCGGACCTGAGTCTTTCCCTGTCGAAAGGCTGCCCCGCCTCGACTGACAACCTTTTCATTATCTCACGGTCATCGACCCTCGTCATGTTATCGATCCGGACCTCCGATATCACCTTGTGAGCCGGTAGATAACCGGCAGGTCGCAATTGACGCTGTTTCTTGAGAAAACGCGAATATTCTTTCTCCCCCCGGAAGAATGGAGAAAGATCTTCCGTGAATTCCCTGGCCGCTTCCTCTCCGGTAGCAATAATACTTCCCACCTGCCTGAAATCCCCGGAGCTTATACCTTCGAGGCTCAGGGGCATGTAGACGTTCGCCAGACCCAACACCGCCTTTGATGTCTGGCTGACAAGGATATCGAATACCTGGCGTGACACATCGGAAAGGGAACGAGGCCCCCCGTCGACAAACTTATCGACCTGTTTTCCGACATCGACCGCGATGACTATGTCCGCCCCCATCTCCTTGACGACGTCCACGGGAAGGTTCCGGACAAGACCTCCGTCGACAAGGTACCGATCGTCGAGATAAACGGGGGGAAATACTCCCGGTATCGATACGCTGGCCTTTATCGCGTGTACCAGACTACCGGAACCGAGCACGACCATCTCTCCTGTTTCGATATCTGTCGCGACTGCCCTGAAGGGGATATTCAAATCGTCGAAATCCTGCCGGTCCGTCGTATAGATGGCCGGGATGTCTATCGCAAGCGCGAATTTCTGGCCGGCTACGAGGCCGGGCGCCAGCGCCGGCTTTAAATCCTTTATCCCCAGCTCAAAGTCGAAGAACCGGGCTCCGCTGTCCTGCTTTCGCCTGAATGTCCTCTCGCTGCGTTTTTCCTGGTCGGTAAAGAGGTCTTCCCAATTCATATCGAGCATCACCTGCTCGATCTCCCAAGGAGAAAGACCGACCGCGTACAATCCCGCGACAATCGAGCCCATGCTCGTGCCGGCAATGTAGTCTATGGGAATGCCCTG
>JAGLYV010000042.1 GCA_023131975.1 Candidatus Krumholzibacteriia bacterium
ATCGACATCATTGCCGCCAGGCAGGACAAGATCACTGCCCTTATCGCAGGTCTGCGGAGCATCACGCGTGAAAGATCCGAATGTAGAGGTTTCATACGATCATCCTCACAAAATGCACAGAATAAGGCAATAAAAAACCGGGCTGGCGGAATCTCTATAACCCTGCCAGCCCGGCGGAACCTTTCCGGGTAGATTTCGTGAGGCTGCCTCAGCGGTCATTCCTCACTGCACAGCCTAGAACGGCAGATCGTCGTCGTCATCGGCCGGAGCCTGCGACCCGCCATCACTGTGCGGCGTTTCCTGTGATTCGGACGGAGAATATCCTCCATCACTCGCACGGCCAAGCATGACCATCTGATTGGCTATGATCTCTGTCGAATATCGTTTGTTGCCGGACTGATCCTCCCAGTTTCTCGTCTGGATCCTGCCCTCGATATATACCTGCTTGCCTTTTTTCAGATACTGACCGCAAATCTCAGCGAGCTTACCGAAAGCGACGACGCGATGCCATTCCGTCCTCGTTTCCCGCTCACCCTCGCGGTTTTTGAAACTCTCGCTGGTCGCCAGGCTGAAGTTCGCCACCTGCGTACCACTTGTAGTGGCCCTCATTTCGGGGTCCTGCCCCAGATTGCCGACGAGGATTGCTTTGTTTACGCCACTCATCACCACACCTCCTGCGATAGAAAAAATAATGAACCGTTCTGACACATCCGCATCCCATCCTCCCCGTAAGGTTCGGGTCAGATTGTAACTGATTCTGTCCTGTAGTCAAGGATATTCAACCCTTCAGATGGCACTTGGGAGATTTGCCTGTTTTCGCTAAAAAATGTCATTCCCCTTGTATGGCACTTGACAAAATCGGCAACTTGATACATATTTAGAATGAGTCTAGTTTAATAATGGTTTTTGGACACCTTCACCGGGGTGAACTTAAAAAAGGGAGAATAGGATCATGAGTGAAATAAAGATCGGCGACAAAGCCCCCGACTTCGAACTTATCGAGACTTTGGAGAACACCTGGAAGCTCTCAGACCACCTTGGTGGCAAAAACATATTACTTCTCTTTTTCCCGCTTGCCTATTCTCCACCCTGCACGGAGGAACTCTGCGGTATCAGAGATGGTTTCAACGAATTCCAGAGCCTGGACGCTGAGGTCATTGCGGTGAGTATCGACCATCCGTTCGTACTGGACGCCTGGAAGAAGGAACTCGAATTACCGTTCTCTTTGCTGAGTGATTTTAACACCGATGTGTGCCGGAGTTTTGGAGCGTGCCACACCTCCTTAGGCCCCCTTAAGGGTGTAGCAAAAAGATCAGCTTTCGTTATCGATAACGAAGGCGTGATCCGGTACCAGTGGATCTCTGACGACCCCGGTGTACTCCCTAACATAGATGAGATCCGCCAGGTACTCGACGGTCTGAAATAACTGGCGCCTTTACAACATCTCAGCATGAGCCCGCCGCCTTCCCCTGGCGGCGGGTTATTTTTCTCATCCCGAACCTCACCTCTGATCGGGTAAACAGGAATATTGCCCTTGAAAACAGGCCATTTTTCGTGTAAAATTCAATCAGGGATTAAGGCAACCACATCTGGACGAATGCCATCGTAAATTAATTTCCTGAGCAAGAGGAGAAAGGCGATGAGTGATAAAGGTATCTGCGACAAATGCGGGGCCAAAGCAAAGGTCTATCTTTGCGATTCATGCGGCAAGTCTTTCTGCAAACACTGTCTGCAGAAGACGATGATGAAGATCGCGAAATGCCCTTTTTGCGAACATCATATTGAGAAGTAATAGACCTTTTTAGCAGCTCAGACCCAGGTCACCTGGCAAGTACAAGTTTCCGCGATACTGTTTCCTTGCCTGCTTTCAACCTGCAGAAATAAACGCCGGAAGCAGCAGGGTTCCCATTTGTATCTCTGCCGTTCCAGTTGACGATCTTTTCTCCAGCATCTGCCACACAATCTGAGATAACAGCCACAAGTCTGCCCTTTATGTCGTGGACCGTGATTCTGACGTGCTGTCTTTCGGGAAGTGAAAATATTATCGAAGTAGAGGGATTGAATGGATTGGGAAAATTCTGAGAAAGAAACAGATCCGCCTCAGGGACTTTCACCTCATCCGTCTCGAAAAGAACGCTGCTGATTCCATCGATTTTATAAAGCACGCGATAATTATATATCCCACCCGGCATGCAGCTCCTGTCGGTGAAACTGAATTCCATCCCGTTATGATCTATCTGGCCAGGCAGCAGAACAAAGGACCCTTCGTCTTTCGAACATCTGTTCACTTCGAAGACTGCATCCCCATCTATCTGAGAGAGAGACCAGCTGACAAGGACCTCAGACCCGTCAGCCCGGATGTCGAATCCTGAGAGGAGCGTAGCAACCGGTTCGCCAAAGCAGTCTATGGCGCACGCGTATATATCCGGATTGTCGTATCCTTCTCTGTAATCCGTCCAGGACATGATAGCTCCTCCAGCACCATCCGCGCAGATCCCTACATCCCTCTGTTCGATGCTGCCATCCGCCAGAGGGATTCCCTGTGCTGCCCATGTACGGACGCCAAGAGAATCAATATGCTGCGTATAGGCTTTCCATCTATCCCTGTCCACCCAGACCAAATGGACTCCCTTATTGCAGTCGGCTGCAGCACGAAGACTATAAATTTCTCCTTCGCCGCATATATTCGACGTCCATAGATAATTTCCCTCGGTATCGTAGCTGCGCACCTGACCGTAGAGTCCATCGGAATAAGCTAATATGAATCCACCATCGTCGCGGACGACAACGCAGGGGAAAAAATTGAACGGTTTCTCCGTCGAGCCAAACTGTCTCTGGCCATACCGGGACGTTCCGGTGGAATCGACATGCTGTCTCGCTATCGTGTATGCCTCGAAGTTTGTGCGCGCACTCCAGAAGATGATCGCACCGAATCGGTTGTCGTATTCGATGCCACCCATCAGGTGGTTGAATTCATTGTCCCACAAAAAACGTCCGCCTGTTGCCCAGGCAAGCGTGCCATCCGCGCGCACCCTCTGAGCCCAGATTTCGCGATATTCCCAGGCAATTATGGCACCACCCTGGCCGTCCCGGCAAAGATAAGGCCTGTAATAGCCCGTATCCCCGGTATCCACAGCGATTCCGTCGGCTATCCATGCCGGCGTCCCGTTTCCCAGTATTCGCTGGGCGTAGATGCCCGGATCGACATCACGATCGTCTTCCCAGCAAACGATTATCCCATCACTGGAGTCCTGGCAGAGATCAGGATGGTCCTGCACTCCAGGGATCATGCAGACGGGGACCCCGTCCTCTGTCCACAGCGGTGTACCGCTTGCATCGATGTGCTGAACAAAAATATCGTAATAGCGCTTCCATGTAACAAAAATCCCCCCGGAACCATCGGGTATTATGGCCGCTTCAGCCTGCATTGAAGGACTCGCGCTTATCCTCACTCCCGAGGCAGGCCACTGAAATCTTCCGAGGCCATCGATCTTCTGAGCCAGGATGGCGCCTCCTGATACGGACTCGTCCAGCCAGACTATGATAGCGCCACCACCGGGGCACTCGGCGATCAACGGATGGCTCTGGATACCGGCAACGGTGCTTACAGGAACCCCATCCTCAATAAATCCTGCTTTTGGAGATGGAAAAGCCAGCACAGACAAAACAACAACAATCAGGAGATAGTGATACCGACCCATAACTATCCGCCTTTACAGTAGATAATCCTTCTTCAAACAATGGAATGAATTACTTTTTCGCTTGGAGTCATTGTACCATGCGTATCTGGGAAATCAACAATCAATTCACGGCATGGAGGGGGTGGGGGCCTGAGATAAAAAATGGGGTGGATAACGGGATT
>JAGLYV010000043.1 GCA_023131975.1 Candidatus Krumholzibacteriia bacterium
TCCAGCTGAGCTACGGGCGCATTTCATTTTCCGCCATAAGTTAGCAGGACTGCGAGGCGGAGGCAATCTCAAAATTCATCGACCACCGGCATTTCCCCGGCGAACAGGACTCCCTGGAGGATCAAGAAAAAACCCGTTGCTGTCAGAGAGCGCAACGGGCTTAAAAACACTGAGCCGTTTTGAGAGTACTGCATTCAGTGTTGGATGCACTATAACCATAGCGGCAAAACCCGTCAAGTCAACTTTGTGATCAAATCAAAATTATCCTCTCGCACGATTCCAGATTCCATACTTTTCATTGAACCCCCCTTTGCCCCCGGGTTATCATGGCTCCATAACAGATATTGAATGATCGTCCGGCAGTTATTCTACAGACCTGTTCTCTTCGGTGAAACGTTGATCGTTACGGCAAGAAAGGCCTGACCTTATGGATCGAAGGACCATATGCTTTTTTAACAGCACCCGGGCCTGGGGCGGCGGCGAAAAATGGCACTTCGACATGATAACGAAACTCGACCCCGACAGGTACCGCGTCATCGCGGTAGCCGACAGGGCCGGAGAACTTTACTCGAGACTCTCCAGGGTCAATATCCCCCTGCATGGCGTCACCGTCTCGAATATCAGTTTTCTGTCGCCTCTGGGGGTGAGGAAGATCGTTGACCTGCTCGCCTCAGAAAAAGTGGATACGGTCATCATGAACCTTCCCTCCGACCTCAAGCTTGCCGGCCCTGCTGCCGCGTCAGCAGGCGTCCGGAACATCATCTACCGCAGGGGAAGTGCCATCCCCGTGCGTAACACCTGGCTCAACAGAAGGCTGTTCAAAAAATACATCACCGGGATCATAGCCAATTCGGAAGAGACGAAAAGGACCATCCTGGCGAACAACCCGGACCTCTTTGATCCT
The DNA here is from genome assembly GCA_023131975.1 of Candidatus Krumholzibacteriia bacterium. GTDB lineage: Bacteria > Krumholzibacteriota > Krumholzibacteriia > Krumholzibacteriales > Krumholzibacteriaceae > JAGLYV01. The sequence continues at coordinate 905 of JAGLYV010000043.1, forward strand.
GCCGGGATCGAAGTGATCTACAACGGCCTCGATATAGACGAATGGGACAGTACGCCCGAATCCAGGATCTACCAGGCTCAGCCAGGAGAGATCGTCATCGGTAACGCGGGAAGGATGGTGAAGCAGAAAGGGCAGGAATCGCTTATAAAGATCGCCGTGAGACTGAAGGAAGCGGGCCTTGATTTCAGGCTACTGATCGCCGGCGACGGACCGCTCCGCCAGAGACTTGAAGATATGGCGGAAAAAGCGGGAGTTTCCGACAGGACGGTCTTTACCGGATTCGTCCGCAATATGAAAAGTTTCATGGAGAGCCTGGACATCTTCGTCCTTACATCTTTATGGGAGGGCTTCGGGTACGTCATCGTAGAGGCAATGGCAGCGGCGAAACCGGTGGTGGCGTTCAATAGCAGCAGCAACCCCGAGATCGTCAACGATGGAAAAACAGGCATCCTCGTATCATCCATCGAGGAGATGGCGGAAAGCATCATCTCTCTTTCTGCTGATTCAGAGAAAATGCGGCTGCTGGGTAGTAATGGAAGAAGTTCTCTTGAATCGGTGTTCAGTATGAAAACTGCCGTATCCAACCTGCAAGAATACATCAATAACTTAACTAGTTAACTTATTAACAACAAGTTACAAGACATTCTCACCTAAAATTGAGTAGTAATACTTATTGCACCATAACCATTTTAATAATATTATTATTATAGAATCTCAAGCAGGATCAATAGACGATAACAACTTCAGAACAACAACGACAGGACAACGAGATTTCCCATTCGCCTTGGCGCCGTTAACCAGGGTAGCGGGTGAAAAGACGACAATGTAAAATGGACGGTCGTCGTATCTGCCGCTACCGGGATTGCCGGCGCTTGGCGGATTTTTATCTTGTATTGTGGTGCAGGGCGCAGGAAGTCCGGAAATCAGGCAGGGATAGGAGAGATAGTAACGTATCGGATCCCCCATGTCGGCGATTAAACGATAACTGCGCCCGATCATTGAACTGTGTGCACTCATTACAGTTACCGGATTTTGATGATAAAGGGTCAAAAATAATAGACGCTTATAGGTGTTTTGCCCTATATTTTCCTTGAACAAATTTCGGATCAGGTGTATAATGAACCCAATGTAGGTGAGTTTGTGTTCATTAACAGGGGGGGAACAAATGCACCGCTTTCGCATCATGGGCCTAACGGCCCCTGCTGCAGCTTTTCTGCTGCTTATAGCCGCAACTGTCGCGGCTGATCCGTGTCTTGTCGTTTATCCATCCAGTGCCTGCGTTTATCACTACGATGAGACCGAGTACTACACCGTGGGCCCAGGCCATCCGTATTACGATGCAGCTTACGATCGTGGCGGACTGGTCCTGCTGGAACTGGCGTCGAACGAGATCGATGGAAGCATCTACCAGGCTCCGGGCCTGTGTGGGTTCGAACCTTCGACCGACGGCAACGACGGATACGTATTCGTGGGAACAGATTTCGAGCTGATTGTGGATGGGTATTCAAACGTTCCGACTACGTTTGTCAATATCCTGGTCGTTTTCGACCAGCCCGTCCCCAGCGGATGTGTCCCGTTCATCTTCGTGGATGGAGCACCTGTTACCGCCGGAATCTACCCGATGGGCGACCTTGTGGTCAGCACGCCGACTGCCGATGGCCAGCAGTATTCTGATGTCATGACGCTGGACATCAGCTGGAGAGGCTGCTACGGCCTGCATATCTGGGCTTTCTCCGATGAAAACTACAACGGAGTGAGAGATGGCGGAGAGTGCTTTACCGCATTTTCGCATGACATGGTCGTACCGACGGAATCAAAAACATGGGGAGCTATCAAGTCGATCCATAGATAACGGAATCCCGGTAAACCGACACTGGATTGATCTATGCCCCGATGCTATAATCATGATCTCTTTAAGCAGGGATTGATTATGCATCGGGGTTTAATATTTATAATATCCACTCTGTGTCTTGTCTCCCTGGCCGGGTGTGGCGACAATGTCGTCCGGCCGGGAGGGGCTCCCGCTGATCCTTCAATCTTTATCATCTCTCCGGCTGTTTCATCATCCATTCCGACCTACCCCGCATACATCGACTTCGGGTGGCAGCCTCACGAGGAGTGCGATATCAAGTGTACGCGATATCTCTGGAGCGAGATCGTAGACACATCGGGAATATATTCGCCAGGGTTTGATTTCATACGCGATCTCAACGAGTGCGGCTGGAGATACGAGAACCTCTGGTCCGAATGGGAATGCGCGGGAAGAGAACCGGGGGGATCTGGCAGCTTTATCCTCGGAGATGACGAAGAACTCCAACTCGGACGTTACCACTTCTTTGCCGTTCAGGCCATGGACCGTACTGGCAATGTCACGACAACATTCACAAAAAACATCAACGTCAGAAACTTCATGGTAAAAGCTATGGGAGGACCGTTTCTTAAGATCTACGAACCTCTCCTCGGCGGATTCCGGTTCCTCGGGACTTCTTCAAATCCCGCTTTGAAAAAGATTCCCCAGGGTATCGCCCTCGAATTCAGATGGGAAGCCGACGCTTCCAGCTATTTCGGAGAGATCGAAGGATACAGATATGGATGGGATATCGGCGATATAGAATCGTGGGAATCTCCATTCCTTCCCGGAACGCTGTCGACCGGACCCGTGACATTCAACAGCGGTATTCATACCCTCTATATCGAAGTCGTCGACAAGGCCGGGAATATGTCTAGCGCAAGGATCACAGTAGAGGCGATTCCCTGGCAGATGGACCGGAATCTACTCTGGGTAGACGATTTTGCATCTGTAAATTATCCCATCCCCAATTACTCCTGGCCCCCCGAATACGAACACGACTCGTTCTGGCTGGATATCTGTTCATCTGCCGCGGGATTCGATCCCTCGGTGGATGTCTTCGACTGTGATGAAAGATATTCCCCGCCGGACATAGAGACCATCGGGCGATACAAGAACCTGATATGGACCTACGCCTATACACAGAGTTTCTGGAACAAGATCGTACTTTTCATCCCCGAGTCGATGATATCGACTGCAGCCTCGTCAGAGACAAATGTGATTTCTCTTTTTCTCAGAAAGGGCGGCCATGTATGGACTCTCGGCAGATCTGATCGGGGAGGAGGGCTTGCTGCCGTGCTTGGAACCCGGGCACAGAACTTTCCTCTGCGGCTGGCGACCGAAAGCGCCGGCGTCGGCTACCCTGCCGACGGCAGCGGCGTCGACGGAATGGCTTACAGGGACTACTGCGTTTCCATTCTGGACAAAGTGCAGGGCACATTCAGAGAGCACGCGTGGATGCCCCTCCGACATCTCGAACATTACGATGTCTTTCGCTATGCGACGATCGACGAATTCGACCCCGTCACCCTTTCGATCCCCGGGCTGCCTGGGCGACTCGACCTCAGGGAAGAGATATCTTCGCCGGGGAGTTTCTTCAGTTTCGACACACTGAGTTCACCGGGAGGATTCACATATGTCGAGGTCTATGATCCCCCCTACTGGATGGATGCTACAGCAATCGCCTCGCAACACTGCTTCCATCCGGCCTACCTCATGCGGGCCGCGGACGAAGCATCCGCGCTGAATGGCTGCCCGGTCGCTATCTGGATTTCTCGATATGAAGATATACTCCCTGAAGTCACATCCGGCATTGCCGTCGCCGCGCCAAGCCTTCATTTCGGATTCCCGCTATGGTTTTTCAGGCAGAGTTCGGTCGACAGTATCGCCACCGCGCTGTTCGATCTCTGGGGGATAGGGGAAGAATGAACGCAATGTGGATAATACGCCATATGGCCAATATCAAGCGCCGAAGAGTGCCGGTCATGATCGGAAGACGGAAAAAGCTGGCGACTATTGCTATACTTTTCATCCATGCCGTTCTGATATCCGGCTGCAACGGTGAATCGCCTTCCCCTCCCGACTATCCGACCTTTTACACATCGGTGAGGAGTTCGGTCATAACGGTACCGGGTGGTGATTCGTTCTATCTTCATCATACTGACGACGATATATATACATTCTTCAGCTGGTATCCGATCGATGGCCTCAGGAAGGGGTCCATCCTCGCAGGACGTGAAAACGGCGGATATATGAGAGAGGCCATTTCGTTCGAAAGGGACGGATATTTCACTTCCATTCACACCGTACCCTGCCCCCTTACCGGGGCCCTGAGAAGCGGGCTCGTGGAATCGACCTTCCACGCGGGGCCTGGACCTTTTCCCGGAGGAACAGATCTTTCCGGAGCGGTATTATACTCATCTGATGAACCGGACCGACAGGGAAGCATAACCATTTCGAACGGTGTTGTGAACTTTTCACCTGTCACTTCTTTCAGGCTGGCCATCGCACATAGTTCTGTCTGGGAACTGGATCTTTCCGTCGAAGGCAGCATATATGTCGAGTGTGATATAGAAGCGGATATTGAGAATAACTTCAGCCATTCCGGTGAAACAGAGATCATGTCGTTTACTGAAGAAGAGACGGTATGGCTCAACGGCCTGCCCGTAGTGATCGACATGCGCTTCGCTCTCGCCATCAGAATCTCTGCCGAGGGAACATCCTGTGATTCCTGCACCTACGGCGTTACCTGCTCCGGAGCAATATTCGCCGGGACATCATGGAAAGACGGAGCATGGAAAGATATAGATGAAAACATCCTCTCGTTTACAGCCACCCCTCTCACCTGCAACGGGTACATGGACGGCGATATCGAGATACTGATCGTCCCTGAAGTGACAATATCGCTGTGTGGAGAAATTCTCCTCGACCTGGAGACAGCTCCAGGCACCCTGCTTCGCTCGGAAGTCTTCACGCTGCCCGCCTGGCGGTGGGAACAATCGGGCTTGAACTGTCTGGATATCCGGTATCACGAAGGCGTCGCCGGATATGCCGTACCTCCGCTTCACGGTGAGGGATATTGCGGAGAGACATTTCTCGCCGGGGGTCCATTTCAGACCGATGATTTTATCTTCATGATGTCATGGGGTGAAGAGGGTACGGGAGAATATGGCTTCGGCAACCCATCGGGAGCAGCCGTTACTCACAACGGCAGAATAGCTGTAAGCGACCGTTTTAACAGCAGGCTCTCGATATTCGCGCCCGACTCTACGTTCATCACTTCATGGGGGAACCAGGGCAGCGGGGCCGGGGAATTCCTCCTGCCCTGCGGAATCGCTGCCGGTCCTGGCGGAGATATTTTCGCGGTGGACAATGGAAATCGCAGGATACAGCGATTCACATCCACAGGAGGATTCATTCTCATGTGGGGGAATCAGGGCGACGGAGACGGTGAATTCCGGGAGCCTGAAGATGTCTGTGTCGCGCCGGACGGCACGATCCTCGTGGTAGACAGCTACAGCGACCGCGTACAACGGTTCAAAGATGACGGGACATTCGTCGAATCATGGGGAAGTCACGGCAGCGGTCCCGGAGAGTTCAACGGAGCCCTGGGCATCACCTGCGATGCCGACGGAAACATCTATGTGACGGAATGTTACAACCACCGTGTTCAGAAATTCTCCCCCGACGGAGTCTTCATGACGATGTGGGGACTGCAGGGGCTCTCCAATGGCGAGTTCAACTGCCCGACAGGGATAGAGGTCGGACCGGACGGAAATATATACATAGCAGACTACGGAAACAACAGGGTCCAGATATTCGCTTCTGACGGAAGTTTCTTTTCGTCGCTCGGGACTTCCGGCACGGGCGATGGAGAATTCAACAACCCACGTGATCTCGCGGTAAGCGGAACCGGAGAATTGTTCGTTATCGATTCGGGGAATTTTCGGATACAGGCTTTCGCGCCGATACCATAGCTTCCTGGCCGATGTTCGGGGTAGCAAGGGTCACGGGGTTCGCCGACAATTTTATCATCACAACATTTATAGTTCATCCACTACCCTGACATCCAGGATCGTTCCATCCTGAACGTATTCCTCGAGCAATTGTACGTCCCTGACCAGGATCTTGAGTTCATCGCTGTCGCCTTCGAGAAAAACCCGGATCCTGCTGTCCGGGAGATCGCAGGACACCATAAAGTCGACGATTTTCTCCAGACACCTTATATCGACATTCATCGATGAAGCTATTTCTCCAAGTTGTGTGCCGTACCTGTCCACAGTTTCCTCGAGCGGCTCAAAACTGGCGAGAGGCGAGTCGAGGAATCTATCGGCGAAATCTTTTATCACATGAGTCGACCCGTGGAAGGATATCCTGTTCATCTTCCTTCTCCCTTCCCCGGAGGTGGTTCCGGAATCCCGATCTGAATAAGGGGACCCGGCAGGTCCTGGTTGGCCACAGCGCCGTACAACCGGTTGAGGGCTCCCAGTATTTCGTTCCCCGCTCTCGCGGACACCGGATCGGAAAGGACAAGCGAGAGCCGGCTGATCCTGGTTGAGACATAGCTGCTCTGGATAAGCGCGCCCTCTATATTCTCAAAATCGAAAGTTTCGCCTTCCTCATCGAGCAAGATAAGTCCATTCGCGAAATTCAGTAGTGTCTGAAGCCACAGAGCATTCGCGGCACATTCACAATCCTTCAGGTCTGCCCTGTAAAGAATCGCGTTCTTCAGGTTGACTCCCGTCAGGTCGGCCTTCTTCAGGTCGGCTCCCATCATGTTCGCCGATTCGAGATCGGCCCCGTTCAACCACGCTCCCTGGAGGTCCGCTTCCATCAGGTCCGCTCCCGAAAGATCGGCTCCCTCCAGATTGGCACCTTTCAGGTCGGCCCCCGCAAGGATCGCTCGACTGAGGTTCGCTCCCCGGAAATTTATCCCCGCCAGATTTTTCACCTTGATATTCGAATCGGAAAGGTCCGGTGTAGTATCGGGGTTTTTCTGCCTCCACGCGTTCCACGCGGTGGTCCCCTGTGCCAGAATATTCTTGTGTACTGGATCTGCCATATTTCTCCTCGTCACCCCTCCCCGGCTGCCCCACATTCCTTGTACGTAACAGACTGGTGATTGTTCCGTTTCATGGCCACCAACGGACCGGCAGCATTCGGGGACAATAATGAGACTATACCGGAATTTATGCAAGCCCGCTATCGTGTATGGTCCAATATTGATCGCCCGGACTGCCCCATATATAACACTTGAATTTCGGGAACTATATTATATATTTAGCGTATTATCAGTGTGAGGCGATGTACCCTGGAAGGCTGCATCGCGGCAAAGATTCAATACGGCCTTCCACAACCGTGGGCAAACGGAGAAAAAATGGACTCGAAGTGGGACCGGCTGAGTGGCCTGAGCTGCGTTTCTGTGTGTATTTGCGTGCTGCTTCTTGTCATCACGCCCAGGGTGACCGCATCGGACCGTTCCGATCCCTTCCATGACAAATCCCGGACCCCTGAGATGATCCCTGTCATCGATGGCTCCTATGTACACAATATCGGAGCGCTCCAGATGAATGTGACGAACTGGGGAATACTCGGGTCGCTGCCGAACAGCCTTTACCCCATGCGCGACGTTCCTTCGGCACAGTATCCCGCCGGTTCCGGCGTGGAATATCTCTATGCCGCGGGAATATGGGTCGGGGCAAGGAAAAATGGCATACCAAGCGTTTCTACCGGCTACCCGGAAGACGAATTCCGCCCCCGAATGGACGCCACGAGTACGATCTACAAGACTTTCGAGGGCGATCTTCGCGGTGGACACCTGCCCGCTGCCGCTGACGACGATGTCGATGGCGCCTACGATGAAGACCCACTCAACGGATTGGACGACGACCGTGACGGAAAAATAGACGAAGACTTCGCTGCTTTCGGCAACCAGATGTTCTGCTGCGAATACGCGGACAACTACCCCCAAAGCACCCTGATCTGGCCGGAACACGAACCGATGGAGATCAAGGTCCGGCAGGAGACGTTCCAGTGGGGAGAAAATGTCTATAACGATTTTATCGCAGTTAATTATACCATCACCAATGTCGGCATCGAATACCTGTCCGACATCTACGTGGGGATCTACGCCGACCTGGACGCCGGTTCGCGTAATCACGGAACATACTACATGGACGATAAAGTCGGTTTCTGGGATGGGACCTGGTGCGCGGCAAAGGGAAACGCCGAGTACCCCGTTGACATGAGCCTGGCCTACGTCTACGACGATGACGGAGATGGCGGGATCACAACGGGATATTTCGGCATAGTGGTCCTCGGCCACTCTCCGCAGATAAGTTCCGGAAACGCCGCTCTCTTTCCCAGCTTCGCCCTCCAGTCGCTCAAGGTCTTTCAGGGCCTTCAACCCTTCATGAACGGTGGTGATCCGACTAATGATTTCGAACGGTACGAGATCATGTCCGAACCGGCTCGCGACGCGAACACCGAAAAGCCGGGCGATTACAGGATACTTCTCAGCGTAGGCCCTTTCTACAGTCTTTCATTTATGCAGTCGGTCGATTTGAGCCTGGCCTTCGTGGCGGGAGACGACTTCGACGATCTGCGCGATAACGCCGCTACCGCGCAGATGATATACAACGGCGTGAGATATGACATGGATGGGGATCCCGAGACAGGGGTAGACGGTCGTGAATCGCCCGTACTCGGCCCCCTCGAAGATTACGATCCCGATGCGTGTGATGGACTGAAGGAAGAGCTGGATATTGTCAAGGGGGATACTATCTGGAGCAACCTTGACTGCTCCAGGGAACTGGCAGAGTTCAACAACCGCAGTTGCTACAAGGAATATGGAGCCTCATTTCTGGATTATCAGACCGGCATCGACGGCAAAGAGGCTCGCCTGCGCTGGATCACCAGCGGGGTATCTCCCCCCCCGAATATAAGGGTCGTGCCGGGAGACGGTTATGTGGCAGTATTCTGGGACGATCTGAGCGAAGTGACGGCCGACATAGTAACGGGAACAATAGACTTTGAAGGCTACCAGGTGTGGAGGGCCGATGACTGGCATCGACCGCTCGGCTCCAGTAAGGCAAACGGTCCGGAAATAGATCTCTGGTCACTCCTCGAGAACCGGGATCTTCTGAACGGTGTCCTTCCCAACACTGACTTTAAAAGTCCCTTCGAAATGGGAGGATGGCAGTATACTCCTCTCGAAGATCTCGAAAACAGGGAAGTGGTGATCAGCGCTTTCGAACAGTCCTTGCTGTACGCACCTCTCGATTCTGTCCCATGCCCCCCGGGATTGACACAGGAGGAATGCGACACCATCGAGACCCTCGCGCGACTCAACCTGGATTATGAGGGGGGGAAACAATACTACAAGTACGTCGACCATTCGGTCAAAAACGGGTTGCCGTATTTTTATTCCGTCATTGCTTATGATCATTCGTTTGACGGAAACGGGATCCCTCTCGCACAGGGAAGGATGAACTCCCCATCAGCGAGCTTTGCCTACGTCGAAGCAAGATCTCGCTCTCTGGAAGCAAACGAATATGAAAAGACCGAAGTCTATGCCGTCCCAAATCCAGTAACGAGCGAGACTATGTCCGGATGGGCACTGGGACCGACTAACAGCGACCCTTCGGGCATGAAAGTGGAGATAAGGAATCTGCCGGCATGCAAATTCGCGCTCAGGATATTCACGATAGCGGGAGACCTGGTACAAACTCTCCGACACGACGGAAATACGGGCAACGGCACGGTAGTCTGGAATCTCGTTTCGAGAAACGGACAGGACGTTACCAGCGGTGTATACATATTCGCCGTGGAGCCTGAAGACAGCAATTTTGAACGTACCATCGGAAAATTCGTGATTATCCGTTGACAGGATAGAAAATATGACCGGGAAAATCAAAAATTCGTTGTCGAAGTGGACCGAAAAAACCAGTTACCTGGTGTTGGCCTGCATCATCATCACCGTCATCATCACTGGCTGCAGCGATAACAATATCTTCACCGGCGAATATGCCAGAAACATGAAACCCGTCCTGGAACTGACTAATGGTCCCGTCGAAGGTGATTCCGTACAGTATCACGTTCATTTCTACTGGCTCGGAAACGACCCGGATGGAAATATCGACCACTACGAGATTGCCATGTCATCCGGCTCTCCCCTCGGGTTCAATCCGGCCGATACTATGGGAGCTGACAAGTGGACGTGGACGCAATCGACAGATACATTGATAATAGCAATGGCCGATGAATACGACACCACCATCACGATCAACGAGGCCAGTTACGCTCTATATGACAAGGTCCACACTTTCTTCATCCGCGCTGTCGACGACCGCGGCAGCACTTCGAATGTCGCTCACCGGTCTTTCACGGCATGGACGCTGGCACCCCATATATTCATCACCAAACCGGTCAATGTCAATCCTGACGGCAGCATCCAGACACTCAGTCCTGTCGTAAGATTCGAGTGGTACGGCAAGGATCCGGTCGACAGCCCCTGGAATTACCAGGAAGTGGATTCGGTCAGATACCTGTGGACAAATTTCACCTCGAGCGTGGTGGAAGATCTCAACCGCTGGCCGGAACGGTTCGAGCATCTATGGGGCCCCTGGTTCCATAACGATGCACCTGGTGACTCCGGCCGCACTACCATTCTCGGCGACGATGAGATCATTCCCACCGGCAGATCGTATATCTTCGCCGTGCAGGCCAAGGACGAGGCGGGAGCAATTTCTTCGGTATTCGATACGAGAACAAACGTACGTGCCTTCATGGTCAGGACTCCGACTGGCCCACTGCTGAAGGTATACGAGACTTTTCTCGGCAGGTATTCGTTCCTCGGCTATAGCCTGGACCCCATCATCCTGGACATTCCGCCAGGATTTGAAGTGAATTTCACCTGGACGGGCGACGCGAGCCACTACGGGGCGATAGTATCGACTTACAGGTACGGCTGGGATATCTCCGACTTCAGCGATCCAGCCGCCTGGGAAGTAATGCCCTCCCCTACCATCCGCATGGCAAGGCCGAAGATCTGGTATTCCGGTATACACACACTGTATATCGAAGCGACCGACAACCTCGGGGTGTCAACTATCTGCGCGATCGAACTGAGCGTCATCCCGGTCGTGATGGAAAGAGATCTTATGTGGGTCGATGATTACCCTTCGACTAATTTCACCCAGTCGATATACGCGTTCCCCACCGAGTCGGAACATGACCGGTTCTGGACAGACGTATGCATGCTATGCCCGACTTTCAACCCGACCAGGGATATTTTCGATGTGAGCGAGAATGCTTTCATGCCACCGCCCATGAGCCTGGTATTCAAATACAAGAATATAATCTGGTCGTACAGCCCCGCAGTCGATCCCGACCAGGGAAGTGTATGGACGAGGCTGGTCCGCTATAACCACTTCGAGTTCCTTAACTTCCTGCCCTACTATATGGCGTTTGGAGGGCATCTCTGGACCTCCGGAATGTCTAACAGGGCCGGTGGTCTCGGCTCGGTGATACCTGAGGGCTACCGAAAATATCCCTGCAACCTGGAGTGCGATCTTTATGATTCGGGCCCGACCTGCAACAGCCAGTCGGGGATGAGGACCATAGCCTACAAGGACTTCTGCGTTACCGTCCTCGACAAGATCGAAGGCGTTACAAAGGTGTGGATACCGTTCAACAGAGACGGTGATCTTGACCAGATGACGTCCGCGTTTCTCGACAGGAACGATCCCGTCACTTATTCTATACCCGGGTTCCCGGAGAGACTCGAACTCTGGAGTATGGTCACCCAGCCAGGTATGTTTTTCGATCCGGAAATCAGGGGATTCCACTACGGAGAAGTCTACAACCCACAATACTGGATGAATTACACGGGAAGCCAGCAGCAGTCGTGCTTCCACCCAGTATACAGGGCCCACTGCAAGATAATCCGGTCAGTCCTTGAAGGACAGCCTGTCGCTTTCTGGACTACCAGACACGCCGATGCCGTTGCCCCCGGCGGCGGGACGATACCGGCTCCGAGTATTCATTTTGGCCTGCCTCTCTGGTTCTTCAACAGGGCTCAAGTGGATTCGATCGCCTCCGCCATTTTCAACAGGTGGGGGATCCTGATCCCTCAAGAAGAGGAAGACCTTCAATAGCCGGCGAGGCGACAGACACTTTTCCTGGGTTTGTCCAGAGATGTGTTGTTCATCAGTCGATCCAGTGATGTCAAATCATTATTGAATTCTCAATTCATCTGTTCTATACTGTTCCCTGTCAGCATGGTGTAATGGCTGAAAATAGTCAGCGACATGCCGGTATCGTGGGCATACGGAGTTGGAAATATGCATGCGGAAAGTACCCGATGGGGCATCTTGAGTTCTGTTGTAGTTTTTATCCTGGTGTTTGTCATCATTACTCTTAAGACAACTGCTTCGGACAGATTGGATTTCCTCAACGACAAGAGACGTACGGCGGATATGGCTCCCGTTCTAGACGGGAGTTTTGTACACAATATCGGTGAGTTGCAGCTTAACGTCACAAACTGGGGCATCATAGGGTCGCTGCCGAACAGCAATTATCCCATGCGTGACGTCCCGTCCGCGCAATACCCTGCCGGATCCGAGACAGAGTATCTGTATGCTGCCGGTATCTGGGTCGGAGCGCTGCAGAACGGGATACCATGCGTGTCGACGGGGTATCCCGAAGATGAATTCCGCCCGGGCATGGACTCGCAAAACACCATCTACGAGACCTTCGAAGGCGACACCAGGGGAGCCCACCTTCCTGCCGCCCCCGACGACGACATGGACGGCATCTATGATGAGGACCCGCTTAATGGTTACGATGACGACCGCGACGGAAAAATAGACGAAGATTTTGCCGCCTTCGGCAACCAGATGTTCTGTTGCGAGTATTTCGACAACAAACCGCAGTGTAGCATGATCTGGCCGGAACACAATCAGATGGAACTCAAGATCAGTCAAGAGACCTTCCAGTGGGGTGAAGACGTCTACAACGACTTTGTCGTCGCAAGATATACAGTAACGAATATCGGATTCGAATATCTCTCGGATGTATATGTGGGAATCTACGCCGACCTCGATGCCGGGGCGCGTGGACTAGGTACATATCACCTCGACGACCAGGTCGGATTCTGGAGCGGCGAATGGTGTGCTCCCTGGAGAAACGCCGAATTCCCCGTTAATATCAATATCGCCTATGTCCACGATGCCGACGGAGACAACGGAAAAGCCGACGGATATTTCGGGATCGCCATAATAACCCCCAACCACCTGATAAATTCCTTCAGGATCTTTCAGGGAATGCTTCCCTACATGAACGGTGGGGAACCGACCAATGATTTCGAGCGTTACGATGTGATGGCTGAACGTGCCCATGACGAAAACACCCAAACCCCCGGGGATTACAGGTGTCTTCTCAGCCTGGGACCCTTCCCGTATATCGGCTTCAACAATTCCGTCGAAATCGCCCTGGCCTTTGTAGCCGGAAAAAACTTTGACGAGCTGAGGAAACATGCAGCAGCCGCTCAAATGATCTACAGAGGCGTGTGGTATGACCTTGATGAAGATCCGACTACGGGAATCATCGGGAGGGAGACAAAAGTGTGGGGGCCAATCGAGCGTTTCGACCCCGATTTTTGTGACGGAATACCTGAGGAACTGTATATTCCGAAATTTACATATATATGGGCTAACGTGGACTGCAGAACCGAACTTTATAACTATAATCACCGGAAATGTTACAGGGATATCAACGCCGTTCTCAGAGATTACCAGACCGGTTTGGACGGAAAGGAATACAACCTCCACTGGATCACCGGTGGAGTCTCGCCTCCCCCGAGAATCAGAGTCGTCCCTGGAGACCACCAGGTTACGATCTACTGGGACAACCTGAGCGAAACGGTCCCCGACCTCATCACGGGTTTTATCGACTTCGAGGGATATCAGATATGGAGGGCCGATGATTGGCATCGCCCACTCGGCAGCAGCAAGGACAATGGTCCAGCCATTGATCTATGGTCGCTCATGGAAGCCCGCGACCTTGTCAACGGGGTCTTTCCCAACATCAACTTCAAAAGTTCCTTCGAATCGGGAGGATGGGAATATACTCCCCTGCTACACCTTGATCGTAAGGAGATCTTCATAACCGCTTTCAAGGAAGCCCTGATCTATTCCCCGCTCGATTCCGTTCCCTGCCCTCCCGGTCTGACGCCCGAAGAATGCGACACTATTGAAGCGGTCGCCAGGTTTGATCTTGGATATGAGGGCGGATTGAAATATTACAAATTCGTCGACGACACTGCCAAGAACGGGTTGCCGTATTTTTACTCCGTTGTCGCGTACGACCATGCCTTCGGCAAGAACTGGGTGCCTGACAAAAAAGGCAGGATGAACTCACCGTCCGCCAGCTTCGCTTTCACAGTAGCCAGGTCCCAGTCACAAGAAGCTGACGAATACGATGAGACCGAAGTCTATGCGGTCCCAAATCCCGTAACGAGCGAGACCATGTCCGGATGGGCGCTGGGGCCGACTAACAGCGACCCTTCTGGCATGAAAGTGGAGATACGGAATCTGCCGGCATGCAAATTCACACTGAGAATATTCACGATAGCGGGAGATCTTGTACAAACACTCCACCACAACGGAAGTGCCGGGAACGGTACGGTAGTCTGGAATCTCGTTTCAAGAAACGGCCAGGACGTTACCAGCGGAGTATACATCTTCGCCGTGGAACCCGAAGACAGCAATTTTGAACGAACCATTGGAAAATTCGTGGTCATCCGTTGACAGGACAGAAAACATGACCGGGAAAATCAAAAATTCGTTGTCGAAGTGGACCGAAAAAACCAGTTACCTGGTGTCGGCTGGCATCGTCACTGCCGTTATCATCACCAGCTGCAGCGATAACAGCATGTTCACCGGAGACTATGCCGAAAACAAACGGCCGATCATGGAATTGACAACCGGTCCGGTTGAAGGTGATTCCGTACAGTATCATGTTCACTTCTACTGGCTCGGAGACGACCCGGATGGAAATATCGACCACTACGAGATCACCATGTCATCCGGCTCTCCTCTCGGGTTCAATCCGGCCGATACAATGGGGGCAGACAAGTGGACGTGGACTCAATCGACAGATACATTGATAATAGCAATGGCCGATGAATACGACACCACCATCACGATCAACGAGGCCCGTTACGCCCTGTATGACAAGGTCCATACCTTCTTCATCCGCGCCGTCGACGACCGCGGCGGCTCTTCGAATGTCGTTCACCGGTCTTTCACGGCATGGACACTGGCACCCCACATATTCATCACAAAGCCAGTCAATATCAATCCTGACATCGGCATACAGATGCTCAGTCCTGTCATAAGATTTGAATGGTACGGCAAGGATCCGATCGACAGTCCCTGGAATTACCAGGAAGTGGACTCGACCAGGTATTTGTGGACCAGGTTCCACTCATACGTGGTGAGCGATCTCAACCTCTACCCGGAACAGTTCGAGCATCTATGGGGCCCCTGGTTCCATATCGATGCGCCGGGTGATTCCGGGCGCGCTACCATCCTCGGCGACGACGAGATCATTCCCACCGGCAGATCGTATATCTTCGCCGTGCAGGCCAAGGACGAGGCGGGAGCAATTTCTTCGGTATTCGATATCAGAACGAACGTACGCGCCTTCATGGTCAAGACACCGACCGGGCCACTGCTGAAGGTATACGAGACTTTTCTCGGCAAATATTCGTTCCTCGGCTATAACATGGACCCCATCACCCTGGACGTTCCGCCAGGATTTGAGGTGAATTTCACCTGGACGGGCGACGCGAGCCACTACGGGGCGATAGTATCGACTTACAGGTACGGCTGGGATATCTCCGACTTCAGCGATCCAGCCGCCTGGGAAGTAATGCCCTCCCCTACCATCCGCATGGCGAGGCCGAAGATCTGGTATTCCGGTATACACACACTGTATATCGAAGCGACCGACAACCTGGGAGTATCCACTATCTGCGCGATCGAACTGAGCGTTATCCCGGCCGTGATGGAAAAAGATCTTCTATGGGTCGACGATTTCCCTTCGGTCAATTTCACCCAGTCGATATACGCGTTCCCCACCGAGTCGGAACATGACCGGTTCTGGACAGCCGTATGCATGCTATGCCCGACTTTCAACCCGGACAGGGACATTTTCGATGTGAGCGAGAATGCTTTCATGCCACCGCCCATGAGCCTGATATTCAAATACAGGAATATAATCTGGTCGTACAGTCCCGCAACCGATGCCGAGCAGGGAAGTGTATGGACGAGGCTGGTCCATTACGATCACTTCGAGTTCCTTAACTTCCTGCCCTACTACATGGCGTTTGGAGGGCATCTCTGGACCTGCGGAATGTCTGACAGGGCTGGAGGTCTTGGAGCGATGATTCCGGAAAATTACCGGAGATTTCCGTGCAACCTGGAGTGTGATCTTTATGATCCGGGACCGACCTGCAACAGCCGGGCGGGTATGATGACCATGGCCTACAAGGACCTCTGTGTCACCGTTATCGACAAGATCGAGGGCGTCACAAAGATATGGATGCCGTTCACCAGAGACGATGATCTTGACCAGATGACATACGCGTTTCTTGATTCGAACACGCCCATTACTCTCGACACGCCCGGATTCCCTGAAAGACTCGAGCTCTGGAGCATGGTCACCCAGCCAGGCATGTTTTTCGATCCGGAAATCAGGGGATTCCACTACGGAGAAGTCTACAACCCACGATACTGGATGAATTACATGGGAATCACCCAGCAGTCGTGCTTTCATCCCATATACAGGGCACGATGCAGGATGGTCCGGTCAGTCCTCAACGGGCAGCCTGTCGCTTTCTGGAGTACCAAATACGCCGATGCGATTGCTCCCGGCGGCGGAACAATACCGGCTCCGAGTATTCATTTCGGACTGCCTCTCTGGTTCTTCAACAGGGCTCAAGTGGATTCGATCGCCTCCGCCATTTTCGACAGGTGGGGGATTTTGATCCCCGAAGAAGAGTAAGACCTTCAATAGCCGGTAGATGCTTACACTTGCTTATAAAAAAGTTTAAAATCTTTTTGACTTCTCGACCCTCACAGGTTACAATCCCGCTAGAAATATTTCAGGCGCCGCATATCGGCGTAAAGGGAAGAGGGTGAGACTCCCTCACGGACCCGCCACTGTAATTGGCGAGCCTGCCGCCCGTGACCACTGGCCGAAATGGCCGGGAAGGGGGGCGGAGGCGCTGGAGCCATAAGTCAGGATACCTGCCTGAAGATAAAATAGTCCCTGGACCTCTTCGAGGAATGAGAGGATAGGGAGAGGCATTGCGTCCCCTCCACCTTTTTCCCGAAAGGACCGGAGGGTTTCTTTTTCCCTCCAGAGTCCTGTTTTGTCTCCAACTCGAAGACCTGTTTCGGACGGGCACCTGGTCCGGTGCGTAGGCCGT
>JAGLYV010000044.1 GCA_023131975.1 Candidatus Krumholzibacteriia bacterium
GGGTCCTGGCCGAACAGACAGAGTCGGCCCCATAACTCAATATCGAGCATATTCCATAACAGCTTGCGCTGACTGCTGAGAAGCGGAGCCAGTCTGACCGGATCGAAATCGAGCTGCTGCTGCAGGAATCCACCCTTCAACAACCAGGACAGCGGCGCTATCCATCTGTCTACCGGTATGTCTCCCCCCCACTTTGCCCGCGAGGCAAGCCCGTCTCCCAGGTACGGAGCGGCCGCCTTCCGGACTACCTTCTTCGACGTTTTCCAGTCGATACAGTGGCGCACAGGAAGATTAACAGCGAATTTCACTACTTCCATATCCAGGAAGGGAAACCACAACCCGATCCCCTGACCGGCACTCATCGCGTAACGCCTGTTCAGAAGGTGCTGCTGATAGTCACAGAGATTCTCGATCATCAGCATCTTCACCGCACGCTCATTTTTATTCGCGATGCCGGACACCGCTTCCAGGATACTGCTTCTGGCCGACGCTCTCTCGAGGTTACCCATCCCTGCCGAGGCCAGTACATGCAGGGGGTTTCTGAGCCTCAGTTCCAGATCGGCCGTATCACGCCGTCCGGCGGCGATGACCATCAGGCGACGGAGCTTGGCGGGAAGAAAAGATACGAGTCTCGAAAGCCTGAGATACTTGTAGAAAGATCTGACGTTGGCCTGGCCACCAAACAGAAGATCGCTCGCCACACCAAGGATCTGCTCGGACCTGCTCGCTGCGGCAGTGGCCTCAGCAATAACATAGAACCTCGCGAGATTCGGATGGGCGATCGGCTGACCGAAGTCGAGGATACTCTTCAGAAGAAGCGGATAGTATTTCCTCTGCCGCAGATAGCCGGCGTGAAAGCCGCTTCCCAGCTTTTCCGAAGTCTCCCTGGCCATCTCCTCCTCCGGAACGTCCCCGTCGACGATCGAAGCGCAGAACATCGGGATCCCGGGCTTATCGCCCCTGAGGATCCCCCCGATATAGCTGCAGTCGACCCCACCACCACACATCAGGCCAAAATCGTTTTCGTCCCTGTTGCCGACTATCCGCCCGATACTCTCTCTCATCTTTTCCGTAAGGATGGAAGGGGCGTCTATGTTCCTGTTCTCGTTATACTTTGAAATATCGAAAAGGCCCTCGTAGCTGAAATATGTACCGGAGGTGATCGTTCCTGCGGCAGTATTGGCCTTCAGCCATCCACCGTAGGGAAGCATCGAGATATCCGGATAGAAGGTCCTGCTGCCGTAAAGGGCATCGAAGAAAAGATATTCGATTGCCGCCGAGCGGTCTACACTCTTGTTTTTTCTGAGGGTAGCCAGTGGCCCTATCAGCGACGAGAATACCAGCCCCTCCGGAGAATTCATGTAGTAGACCGGAAAATACCCGTTCCTGTCTCCCGCGACGAGAAGCTCGTGTCTGTCTCCGTCATAGATAGCCAGGCAGAACATGCCGGGCAGTTTTTCCAGAAAAGCCTCATTGTATTTTCTGTACAGGACGATCAGGTTAGCACCGGTGTCCTTGCGTATATCGAGTCCCTCATCCTGGAAGAGGTCGTCGAGACCGGGCATCGCGCCCAGAAAGGATATTATCGCCCTTCCATGGTCTTCCTGGGAGACTCCCGAGATGAAATTCCTGCCCCCGGGGATAAGTCCCGCCGCCGCGACTCCATCGTCGCTCGCCGTGACGATGTTCATTCCTCCACCAGTTCCACCCACTCCTGCGGCCATCGATTCTACTATCGTATCAGCTTGGAACGATCTGCCTTTCCTGCTGCGCCATGAAGCTGCCGCAAAGATCCTTCCCATCAGAGGGTCTCCTCTCTGGATATGGCCTCCATATAAAGCGCCCTGTAACCAGCTTCCATGCTGGTCAGGGAAAATCCTGCCTCTACCGATTCTCCCGCCCTGAGAGCCATCTCCCTGAATGGCGCCGGATCCTCCATGAAACTATCCATTATCGCGGCCATGCCATGATAGTTCCCCACATCCACGAAACTGCCCGAGAACCCACCTTCGATGACCTCCGGGTTTCCACCCACGGGAGTCACGACCACCGGCACTCCCGCCGCGGCCGCCTCGAGCAGAGTAAGCGATAATCCCTCCTCAAGGGAAGGCTGAAGATACATGTCCATGGCAGACACATAGAGGGGAACCTCATCTGTAAAGCCGGTCATGATCACCCTGTCCTCTATCGAAAGCTCCTTTATCAGCGTCTCTATATTCCCGCGCTCGGGGCCGTCTCCTACTATGAGAAAGTAACAATCACTGCGACTCGCCGCGACTTCAGCAAATGCGCGCAACATGGTCGTGTGATCCTTTACAGGGTCGAGCCTCGATACGGCACCGAACAACAGGTCCTCTTTATCTATCTTTTCCAGCCCCGGAAGGGACCGTCTGTCCACATCGATGTTTCTGTATCTTTCAAGGTCGATCCCGTTATGTATGACTTTGATCTTCGAATCCCGGACTCCACTTCTTTCAGCGAATATCTCCCCCGTCTCCTTCGAGACTACTACCACAGCGTGAGCCAGTGAATAGATATATCTCCTGAGCGCGGGCGACCAACTCATCGAAGTCACGGCCCTGCCGTGTTTCGTATGGATGACCGGGATGCCGAGCATCCTCGCCGCCGGCGCGGTGTGCGTGTGGGCAAGAAAATTATGAGTGTGTACCAGATCGGGGCGAGCAGTGTGAAGATACTTCCTCATCCTCGAGATACCGGAAAAATAGCGGATCTTTCCCAGCCCGGTGACACTCACGGGAAGTTCCCGTGATATCGCCTCGGCCTCGAGAGCTCCGCCCGGGTTGATACAGGCGAGTTCCACATCGATATCACCCGATAGTACCTGCCGCGATGCCAGCTCGATGACGAGCTTTTCGGCACCGCCAAACTCGAGGCTTCTCAACGCGTGGACGACCTTCACGCCTCCCCTTCCTTTTCAGAAATATAGAAATTCATCTTACCTCTGCCTCCCAGCGGGATATCCTCCACAAACTCCACTGTAAGCGTTATGCCGTGCAGGGTCATCTCTGAAAAAGACTTCAAGATCTTCTCCCTGATCTCTTCGAGACCGACCTCTCCGGTGGGTACGATCCTGATCTCGAAATGGTCATCAGCCCTTTCCACGAACTGATAGCGGAATACCCCCTCTACTCCGTAGAGATTCCACTGGAGGATCTTCCAGTGCCATTCGTGCCCGTCCGGAGCCTTGATATTCTGAAGCCCTTTTCCCAGCACAGTTTCGAACATGGGAAATGTCCTTCCGCAATCGCATCTCCTGTCGCTCATCACCGCTATATCGTCGGTCCGATAGCGTATAAGAGGCATGGCGTAGTTCATCAGATCCGTGACCACGACCTCACCTTCCTCATTCAGGACAGGATCGTCGTCGTCGTTGACTGTCTCGACCCACAGAGTATCGATGTTGATATGCTGCCCGTCATGTTGTTCGCATTCACAGGAGATATTGGTAAGCTCGCTGGTTCCGTACCGGTTGTATACAGGACACCCGAATACCGATTCGATCTTTTCCTTCTGGAAATCGAGTAGTTTTTCCGCCCCCGTAACGATCCCGTCGAGTCTGGGAGGCTCGATGCCGTTCTTTTCGATGATCTCCGCCATGAGATAGACCGGATAGACATAAGACTCTATATATCTCGCGCCGTAACGCTTGATCTTACTGATATATCCAGTCAGCACGTTTTCCTTCAAGTCGATGGAGGGTAGAAACCGGTAATTCTGGAAATTCCAGTAAAGCTGCTGTTTTATCCTGGCCATGGGACCGAGATGCGCCTTCTGCCCCCAGATCATCGCGGAAGGAGTACCCGGTCTTTTCCCTATCCAGTCCTCGGACCTCATCTTGATGGCCATTCTCATACACCATGTATCCATAGTCTTGTAAAGGTCGGTAGGGACTCCCGTCGACCCGCTCGTCCAATTACATACGAGATCCTCTTTCCGGTAATCGTCGGAGATAAATTCGTCCGGCTTCTCACGGAGGTTTTCCTTGGTCACCGTTATCCCCTTATCGGCCAGGACCCTTACATCCTCTATCCCCCTTGAAAGATCCAGTCCCTTTTCTCTGAAGAGATTCCTGTAAAACGGTACGCGCGCCCCGCAATACTCGATCAGACGCCGCAGCCTTTCCTTCCTCATCTTCTCCAGTTCGTCCGCGGGTGCCCAGGGCAGGGATGTGATCTCCCTGTAATGACTCCAGGTCGTCCTTCGCCTCAGCACCGAATCATAGAACGGAAAGACGAGATTTCTATATATCGGCCCGTACAGGTCGGTCAATATCATTATGGACATCCTTTCATAAACCATGTCCAAAGCCGGACAAGCAATAAGTATTCCCCTAAACCCCATGTTATTCAAGCAAAAGATAGAACTCCGGCCGACCGGGTGACTTTATGGCATGAGCCTTGCGGAAATTCATACTCAGCCGGAACAAAAACTATGATTGGAACTCTGGAGAAACGATTGGAAATCATTGGAAACAAATAAATTAAAAAAAAGCGTTGCCTGTACCGCAAAAAAACCACAGTATACGTGTAATCAGAGGGAATGGTAAGGATGTATATGGGTGGCCGTCAAAATTTTCCCCCTCAAAAACCAGCAGGAATCACTGTCTCCATTTTGGTCTTGTGCCTCTTTTCATCAGTCGTTTTCGCGGCTGATGGGCCGGGAACGACCGGGGCCCTCTACCTGAGGCTGCCTGTCGGTCCAAAGTCGATCGCTATGGGTGAGGCTGGCGCGGCCGTAGAGGGAGATCACTTCGGATGGCTCACGAACCCTGGCTTGCTCGCGGATGCCGAAGGCACCGGCATCGGTCTGTTCCACAGCCAGTGGGTCCTGGACACATATTACGATAACATCACTCTCACCTGGCGTCCGGCCCCCATGGTCAGTGTCGGCGCCGGGCTGACATATATGTCCACCCCCGAGGTGCAGGGTTTCGACGTGATGGGCTCTGAGACCGGGATGCTCAAGAATAACAATTTTCAGGGTATTCTTGGAATCTGCGTGACTCCGATCTCGAACTTCGGCGCCGGGGTCAGCATCAAGTATTTTCAGGAGAGGATCGCCGACTGGACGGCCAGCGGGATCGGGTTCGATGCCGGAGCCGTTTTCAGGCTGCCTCTCACGGGCCTTTCATTCGGAGCCTCACTCCAGAATATCGGACCGTCCATAAAATTCATCTCTCACGAAGAAGAACTCCCAATGACCGTCCGGGTCGGTGGAGCTTATCATAAAACACTGGTACCTGGTGTCCTGGGCCTTGCCCTGGCAGCCGACATGGTGATGCCGAAACATTGTGACGCCTACCCCTCGATCGGCACTGAGTTGAGGCTGAGAGACACCGTATGCCTGCGAGTCGGATACTGCGGCGAAAACGAACGCGAAGATAACGGATTGACTGCCGGCGGTGGTATCGATATCATGGGTACCCTGACTATGGACTACGCTTGGACCCCGTACGGTGATCTGGGCAATTTTCACAGGGTATCTGTATATTTTCGCCGGTAGGACTATTCCCCCCCCTGCCAGAAATGGCGCCAGATGAACAGGACTGACAGGCCATCGATCAACAGCACCCGGAATCCACGGGTCAAGGCTGCTATATCTCTTCAGAAAAAACGGGACCGGGACAGGCTCGGCCTGATAATTGTCGAGGGGACGAGGGAAGTGGCCAGGGCGCTTGAAGCAGGCATGGACCCTGTGGAAGCCTTCGTCTGCACCTCCGTATCGGAAGGTCCCGCCATAGAAGATATCGCTGTGACCCTTGCGGCGAAGGGATCGGACCTTTTCGAAGTCAGCCCGGTCGTCTACGGAAAACTCGCCTACAGAAGGAGTACAGAGGGCGTCGTCGCGGTGTTCAAAAAGCCTGAAGAATCTCTTTCATCGTTTACCACTCGCCAGGCCCCGCTCTATCTTGTAGTAGACGGAGTGGAAAAACCGGGAAATCTCGGGGCTGTTTTCAGATCGGCGGACGGAGCAGGCGTAGATGGAATAATAGTGACCGGAAAAGGGACGGACCTGTATAATCCCAATGTGATCAGGGCCAGCCTGGGAACCGTATTCGATATTCATTCGGCAGTAGCTACCGCCACCGAGGCCATGCGCTGGCTGAAAGAGCGGAAAATAAGAACAATCGTCGCGACACCGGCAGCCGAACATCTATATCATGAGGCCGACCTGACATCTCAGTGCGCTATCGTGGTCGGCAGCGAGGACCGGGGCGCTTCCCGGGAGTATATCGATTCGGCCGACCAACTGGTCAGGCTGCCCATGAGAGGTATCGCCGATTCTCTCAATGTCTCGGTATCCGCATCCATACTGGTCTACGAGTCACTGAGACAGCGAACGATCGCCGGGAGGAAACAATAGATATGCTTAAGACAGCATTCTGGATATCCTTTCTTTTCATAACATACACATACGCCGGATACCCGTTCATCCTCTTCCTGCTGGCCAGATTCTTTCAAATGAAAGTACACAGGGCAACGCCTGACGATCCACCTTCGGTCTCGATTATCATAGCGGCAAAGAACGAGGAGACAAATATACGAAAAAGACTGGAAAACCTTCTGGCCCAGGATTACCCGTCAGGAAAGATGGAGATCATCGTCATCTCCGACGGTTCCAGCGATTCGACCGGGACCATAGTAAACGAATATGTGGGCACCTGGCCTCCGGGAGATCCGGAGAACTCCACAATACTGCTTATCACCCATACTGAAAACAGGGGAAAACCCGCGGCGCTCAACGCCGGCCTTGAAATCGCGACAGGCGATGTCATCGTATTCACCGACGCCAGGCAGGAGTTCGAATCGAACGCGATATCGGAGCTCATCGCGAACTTCGGCGATCCCGGGGTCGGCGCGGTAAGCGGTGAACTGATGTTCAGAAAAGACGGTGATACGGCGATCAGGGCCGAAATGGGGCTGTACTGGAATTATGAAAAATGGATCAGAAAGACCGAAAGCAGGATCCACT
Organism: Candidatus Krumholzibacteriia bacterium; assembly: GCA_023131975.1. Lineage (GTDB taxonomy): Bacteria > Krumholzibacteriota > Krumholzibacteriia > Krumholzibacteriales > Krumholzibacteriaceae > JAGLYV01. The sequence continues at coordinate 6,994 of JAGLYV010000044.1, forward strand.
CGGTCGCTGGAGCCACGGGAGGCATTTACGCCGCGAGGCGGAGTCTCGTCGAAGCGCTGCCCGAACCAGTCATCCTCGATGACGTCATGGTCCCGATGAGGGCCGTACTGAAAGGCTATCGGACCGTCTTCGAGAGCAGGGCCATCGCGTGGGACACCGTCTCGAAAGACCTCGCTCAGGAAAAGAAAAGAAAGGTAAGGACACTGCTGGGAAACTATCAGCTGATACAACTGATGCCAGAACTTCTCACGCCAGGAAAGAACCCGATCTTCTTCCAGTTCGTCAGCCACAAGTTCATGCGGCTCCTCGTACCCTTTTTCCTCATAATGATGTCCCTCAGCGCGGCCATGACGGGTGAAGGCCCATACATCATCTTCTTTCTGGCAACGGTAGCATTCGCTGTCTTTCCACTGTTTGAAAAGAGACTCTCATCGGTCCCACTGGCGGGAAAGATCGCTTCCGTATCAAGGGCTTTCTTCTCACTGAACTACTTCGCCCTCCTGGCCTTCCTGAGATTCATCAGGCCGGGCAAGGAGGATATCTGGTGAAACACGATCAACGTGCCTCGGTCCTGATGTACCACGCTCTCGAATCACCCGACATTTCATGCGGTCTTCAAGACAGGGGTGAACTGATCTATGTCATCGACGAATCGCGCTTTCGCCTCCATATGACTCTGATCGAGAAAAGCGGCGCCCGGGTGATCCTTCCGGGAGACAGCCTCTCTTCATCCGGCAGAGGCGATATCATACTGACCTTCGACGATGGCCACAGTTCCGGATATTCCGTGGCCCTCCCGATCCTCTCGGCATCGGGCCTCAATGCGGTCTTTTTCATCACTACCGGCTGGACCGGCAAAGATCATTATCTCACCCGGGATGAGATAAAGAAACTTTACGATTCGGGGATGATGATAGGTTCGCATGGAATATCGCACAGGTTCATGACAGACCTTACCGACAACGAGCTCGCGGCAGAACTGACCGGATCGAAAAAGACTCTCGAATCGATCATCGGGAAAGACGTCACATCATTCTCGGCCCCGGGAGGACGGATCGACCGTCGCGTCATCGCGGCGGCGGTAAAGGCGGGGTATAGATGGATCTTCAGCTCAGAGCCTGCCGGAAACCTGGAACTGACGGAAGGAATTCCCATCGGAAGGTTCGCCGTGACCGCGGCGAGCGGCGATGAATGGCTGTCACGGATAGTCTCGGGGAATCCCCCCCGCTCCGCGCTGGTCAAATACAGGACTCTCTCGATGATGAAAAGACTTCTGGGCAACAGGCTCTACGAATCGATCAGAGGCTCGATACTCGGAAATGACTGACAGGGGGAAAGGAACGTGATGTCGACAGACAATATCTTCGCCAGAAGAAGTGTCCGGAAATTTATAGATAAAAAAGTCGAAGCCTCCCATATGAAGACACTTCTCGAGGCGGGAATGGCCGCTCCTTCCGGAAGGAATCTCAAGCCGTGGCACTTTGTGGCCATTACGGAAAGAAAGACTCTCGACCTTCTCGCCGAAGCACATCCATATGGAAAAATGTTGTTTGAAGCTACCGCGGCAATACTCGTCTGCGGAGATATAGCAGTCTCCCCCGATTACTGGATACAGGACTGTTCGGCCGCTACCGAGAATATACTGGTCGCGGCAGCGGGATCGGGACTGGGTTCGGTCTGGCTGGGCTGCCATCCAAGGGAAGATCGGGTTGCCGCTATAAAGAATATTCTGGGCATCCCCGACGAGATCGGGATCCTGAGCCTGATCGCGATAGGACATCCGGGAGAGAAGAAAGAACCCAGGACACAATACGAGGAAAAGAGAGTTCACCGGGGGAAATGGTAGGCAGGCTCTCCGACACGAGCCGCATCCCGAACAGACGGGAGATTCTGATGGAACTGTTCAAAGACAGGGTTTTCGAATCGATACTGGAAAACATAAGCGATCACTTCGACTCTCATGATTTTATCTTTGAGATGATGCGCCACTTCCCCAGGGAATATACGAACGCGCTCTACGAATGCCGCAGAGCCAAGGACCCTATCCAGACCCTGCACGCGAAAATAGGCAGAAAACTGCTCGAATTCAAGGGAACCATCAAAAAGACCAACCGCATCTCTTCCAGAAATACCAGGGGGCTTCCTTCCAGAAACCAGCACTGGCAGAAGGTAGAGTCCGGAAAATAACAGGCCGAAAAACGTTGCCGCTGTATTATCAGCATGGTAGATTACTGGCGTGTGGGTAACAATAACTTGACCGGATGGATGCAGGGGGTAGCAAGATGCCGGGCCGATTAGAATCAGTCAAACCGGGGACCTTTGCCGATTCAGGCATTCGGACACTTTCGAATATTTACGATTTCGCCATCGAAAACTACAGCACTGCCATAGCGATGAAAAAACGTCATTCGTGGGGATATCAGTCGATCTCATATCAGGAGTTCGGCAAGCTGATCTCGTTCCTCGGTTCAGGCCTGATGTCCAAAGGCCTCAAAAAAGGCGACCGGATCGCTCTGATGGCCGGCAACAGTCCCGAATGGGTAGTCATGTATGCCGCGATCACGGCGTGCGGCGCTGTCGTCGTCCCACTCGATACGAACCTTCGGGAGAATGAGCTTAAACATGTACTTCTGCATTCAATGGCCAGATTTCTTGTCGTCTCTCCAAAAATCTACCACGATCTGGTCAAGGGAGCCAAGGTCAAGGATGTCGACATAATCGTCCTCGGCGAACAGGATTCGACGATCGAGACAATGACGGTGACAGAGATCATGGCTGCCGGCAAAGAGATAATCAATAATGGAGACACTGCCTTTTTCAGCGCAAAAGCCGAGGTCAGACCTGAAGACATCGCGGCGATATGCTACACCTCCGGAACGACGGGAAACTCGAAGGCCGCGGTTCTCCTTCAAAGCAATCTGGTGGCGAACATCGAATCTCTCATGAGCAGGCTTCCAATCACCAGTGATGATATTTTTCTCTGCATGCTGCCGCTTCACCATACGTTTTCCAGTATGTGCGTCTTTCTTGTGCCTGTCATGTGCGGGTCGACCATCGTCTTCGCCCGATCGAAAAGACCTGACCTGATCCTGCAAGATGTAATGCAGGAAGGCATCACTATACTCGTTGCCGTACCCCTTCTGTTCGAACACCTCGCTCCCATGCTCATCCCCGTAAAAAGTGGCAAAAAGAGGGGGGTGAGCTTTTTCAAAAAGATTTTTCTCGGTATGGTATACGGGCTTGGAAAACTTGTCGGGAAGAAAATGGAAAAGACGGAGACGGCGAAGAAACTGGTGTCCGCGGGATTGAAAAAGATCAGGTTCTGCGCCTCTGGCGGAGCGGCCCTTCGTTCCGACGTGGAAAACGCGTTCTTCGATGCCGGGATCCCGGTACTCCAGGGCTACGGGTTGACAGAGACATCTCCAGTTTGCGCGATCAACCCCTTTGAAAAACCCGTTAGAGGATCGATCGGTCCGCCTCTGCCGGGAATTGATATGAAGATAGACACTCCTGACGCTGACGGTATCGGCGAGATACTGGTCAAGGGCGCCAACGTGATGAAAGAATACTACAAGAATCCCGAAGCTACGCAGGCGGTGCTGCGAGGGGGATATTTCTACACTGGCGATCTGGGCCGGGTGGACGATGAAGGTTATTTTACGATAGTCGGTCGGATAAAGAGCCTGATCGTCACTGCCGGCGGCAAGAACATCTACCCCGACGAACTCGAAGCGATGCTGAACCGCAACCCGTATATACTTGAAAACATCGTCATCGCCGTCGAAGACCGCAAGGGCAACACGAGGCCTGGAGCGATCGTCGTCCCCAATTACGATGCGATCGGCTCCGTGCCGGAACTCTCCGAAAAATTGACCGATGAGACCATCAGAGAGTTCATCGGAACCGAGGTGAAAAAGATCTTTGCCGATCTTCCCGATTACAAACGGATCCTCGATTTCCAGGTCAGGAACGAGGAACTTCCCAAGACCTCCACACGGAAGGTCAAGCGTCACATGGTAAAATGGATAAAGGCATAGTCAGATCTCCTTTACCTTCTCCCGGCAGCGCGCGGCCGATGGACTACGTTTTTCTGCTGCGTCCGATGATCCTCGTGCCAGTATGGACCTTCTATCTTCTCGGCGCCTGGCACGGCCAGACCGTCTCAGGCACACCCACAAATTTCCTGTCCCTGATTTCAGGAATGATAGCCTTCACTCTGATGCTCGGTGCGGCCTACATAGTAAATCAGATAACCGACCGTGAAGCGGACCGGGCAAACGACAAACTGTTTCTCCTCTCTCACGGAATAATCACGGTAAAGAAAGCATGGATCGAAGCTGCCCTGCTCGCCGCCTCGTCCATCGCCATCGGGGCCTTCCTGCTTCCGGGGCGGTTCCTGATCATCCTGTTGATCAGCATGATCCTGGGGATCCTCTACTCGATCGAACCGGTCCGCCTCAAAAAACGGCCGGTCCTGGATATCGCGTCCAACGCGATCGGAAGCGGAATAGTCAATACTCTGGCCGGCTGGACGG
>JAGLYV010000045.1 GCA_023131975.1 Candidatus Krumholzibacteriia bacterium
ACGGCTCTGGCAGATATCGATGGAGACAGGGGTGCGGGTCTCTTGACAAGCGGAGTGGCACTCGGCAGACAAAAGGGAATGATCCTCGCCACTCTGCTCATGGCAGGCGCCGCAATAGCCTGCGTACGGGTCGGAAACAGGCCAGCCCTCTATGCCACCTTGCTGTCGCTGCCACTGATGGCCATAATGATCAGGACCGGAAAAGGAAAAGCGGATCAGAACAGGATACTGCTGCCCGCGAGAGCGGCTACGGCCTTCTTCTCCCTGGCAGCGGCCTTCTTCTTTCCTTTTTACCTGCCCTTTCTGGTGACAATAGTCCTTCTTACCAGATTGTATTACAGCCGTCGATTCGGCATGAAATACCCTTCGCTGTAATAACAGGGATTTCTGGCCCGGCATCCACAGGCCCGCAAAAACGGGCTGCTGGTATAGAGCTTCTGCGGCTCAGGGAAGCCTTTGCTTCATGGCTCTGTACCCGGCCGCGTTTCTTTCTCCGGTACCGACAGGAAAGGACCCTATGATCAGGTCGACCTGCCTGATCCTGTCCACGGTCGGCGGATGGGTCGAAAGCAGCTCTTCGAGTCTTCCGGGTTGCCTTTCGTGCATCGAGTGAAGTTTACCGAGAAGCTCTGACACTCCCGCGGGATCATATCCGGCGGAACTGGAATACCATACACCCAGTTTGTCGGCTTCGAATTCGTTCTTTCTGCTGTAGGCGAGGAATCCTCCCGTCGAGAAAATATTCGCCACCATTTCCGCCCACATATTAGGGTTTTCGCCGAGGATCAAACCAGCCAGGATCTGGTACCCGTACATGGTGGAAAGCCTCTCCGTAGAATGTCTGGCCGTAACGTGTCCTATCTCGTGAGCCAGGACTCCGGCCAGCTGGGCCTCGTCATCGAGTTCGGAAAGAAGCCCGGTGTATATGTATATATATCCTCCCGGCAACGCGAAGGCGTTCATCTCGTCTTTCTTTATGACCTTGAAACTGTACCGTATATCGGGGCGGTCGCTGACCCTGGCCAGCCTCTGCCCTACGCGGTCGATATACGCCGCCACTTCGTAGTCATGATATACCTCGAATTCCTTTTCGACTTCCAGGGACAGATCCTGCCCCATCGTCACTTCTTCCGCCGACGATATAAAGTTCATCTGCCCCGCGTTGATACCTGTCGTCGCGCATCCCCCGGTGACCATCGTAAAAACCGCCAGCAGCAGGAGCATTCCGGCCAATACGAACATTTTACTCCGCATCTTCATTTCCTTTCTCTTCCCTGATCCTTCCCGTCATCGGCACAAAACGCACCGATGTAGACGAGATCAGTTCGAGGCCTTCCGGCCTCTTGATATATACCTGCAGTTTCTGAGGGAACCTGCCGACCGGGATGACCAGCCTCCCACCGATATTGAGCTGGGAAGTCAGTTCATCTGGAAGACGGGGCGCCGCGGCCGTAACGATAATCCCGTCGAACGGCCCTTTCGCGGGCCACCCGTAATACCCATCGCCCGTCTTTACCATCACATTATCATATCCCAGGCTATCGAGAAGGGCTTCGGCGCTCGCCGCAAGGCCCGGGATGATCTCTATACTAAAGACCGAATCTACGATGCAGGCCAGCACTGCCGCCTGGTATCCTGAGCCTGTCCCGATCTCGAGTATCCTGTCTCCCGGCCCCGGCTCGAGAGATGCTGTCATCAGAGCCACGATATATGGCTGGGAGATCGTTTGCTCCTCACCGATCGGAAGCGGACTGTCTATATAGGCCATGCTCATGTACTCACTCGGCACGAAGAAATGCCTGGGCACTCCTCTCATCGCCTCCAGAACGGCCTCGTCCTCTATCCCCCTGGACTCGATCTGCTCCCTGACCATCATAAAACGATGTTTTTCATAGACCTGTTCACCTGAAGAACATCCCGACGATGCAGCCAGGAGGGCCAGCAGCATGACAGGAACTATCACTATCGATGATCGCTTAGATCCCATCTGTCACATCCTCATCCAGTGGCCGGTACGGTAGCGACAACAGGCCGGGGCAGGCCCCGGACGCCGGATACCGAAAAGTTGTTTTAATCAAAACTATATTGTCTTACATTAAAGGGGATTTCAAGTCATTTTGGTCCAGCCGGGACTCACGAAGGCCGGTCAGTGGAAAGAGGAAAAGATTGAAGCTCTTCAAAGCCTTTATGAACACGAAGCTTCATACCAAGATCCTTATCGGCCTGGTAGCCGGTATCCCGGTCGGTCTGCTCTTAGGCCCTCACGCTGAAAAGATCGAGCCCATCGGTAAACTGTTTATCCGCCTCATAAGAATGATAGTAGTACCCCTGGTCTTCTCCTCTCTCTTTGTCGGAACGGCAAGCCTCGGCGATATCAGAAAACTGGGCAGAATAGGCCTGAAGACGATCGGGTATTACCTGTGTACTACGGCCATCGCCATAACAATAGGTTTGATCCTCGGCAATCTTATCGCGCCGGGAAAGTCGATCGACGAATCGACCAGGGAACGCCTCATGTCATCGTACCAGGCAGAAGCGGCGGGCAAGATAGAGATCGCCATGGATAAACCGGGTGTAGTCGAGACCCTTACACGGATCATCCCGCAAAACCCGATTGAAAGTCTCGCCGAAGCGAACATGCTCCAGATCATATTCTTCGCCCTGCTGTTCGGGATAGCGGTCACTCTCATCCCTGGAAATAAGGGAAAACCTGTGATCGAGTTCTTCGATGCCGTCAGCGAGGGAATGATCCAGATGGTCCACCTGGTGATGAAACTCGCTCCTCTCGGAGTGCTGGCCCTTATCGCGGCGGTAGTCGGAAAGTTCGGGATGGATATCCTGCTCTCCCTTCTCGGTTATTCACTCGTCGTTATCTCGGGACTGGCCATCCATGGCATTTTCGTGTATTCGACCGCGGTGAAGTTATTCTCGGGGATGGGACCAATCGATTTCTTCAGAGCTATACGCCCAGCCCAATTGATCGCTTTCTCTACCTCATCGAGCAACGCCACCCTGCCGGTGACGATGGAATGCGCCGAGAAAAACCTTGGGGTCTCCGACGAAGTATCGAGCTTCGTCCTCCCCCTTGGAGCAACTATAAACATGGACGGCACGGCGCTCTACCAGGGAGTGGCGGCGGTCTTTATCGCACAGATCTACGGGATCCCGCTGACCTTCGGAGACCAGCTGACTATTGTACTGATGGCGACCCTGGCGTCGATAGGAGCAGCCGGAGTCCCTGGCATCGGCGTGATCACTCTTGCCATGGTACTCGACCAGATCGGCATCCCCCTCGAAGGGATAGCGCTCATACTCGGGGTAGACAGGCTCATCGACATGTGCCGGTCGGCGGTGAACATCACCGGCGACGCATCGGCGGCGGTGATCATCGCGGCAGGTGAAGGCGAACTGGACAGGAAGACCGCAAAAAAGGAAAGCAGGGATCGATGAACCGTTTTATCAGGATATTCTTCATCGTTATGATCGGCCTTATTCTCGCTTCGTCCGCCTTTTTTCCGTCGGCCCTGTGGGGAGTCAGCGCCTGGCACGACGCCTCGTTCACTCTGGGGTTCATCATAGCCGGCCTCTCTCTGCTTCTCCTGTTTCCCGGAATACGGGACAGGGGGCTGAGACTATTCACCACTGAAAGAAAATATCCCCTGTGGGCCCGGGTCATATTCTACCTTGCGGCATTCGGCTCGATATTCCTCCTGCGGCAGGGCCACCTGTTATGGGGAGAACTGAATGAGGCGGCGACTCTCATCGAAAGCGGCAGATGGGTGAGCCCCGGGGCTCCCCTGGCCACGGCCATCAACCAGGCCGTTTTCAGGCTGTTCAATCCCCTGTTCTTCTGGACTCCGGGTATGGTGACCGCGCTGGTCAGCATCCTGTCAGGGCTTCTATTTATCCCGTGCGCGAAGGCTGCCGCTCTCGCGGTTGCTGGAGGTCATAGTGGCAACGATGCCACAAGCATCGGAGATGGCGATACCGGTGGGACCGGAATCGGCGAAAAAGATGATCCGGCCCGGCTGACGCCCGAACGGACGATAACCCTGTCCACGCTATATTTGATCGCGAATGGTTTTGTCGTACTCTTTTTTGGAGGAAGCGGCCTGATCCCGCCAGCCATCGTTTTTTCTACTCTTTTCATTGTAACTTCGATCAGGTTTATAGAAGGCCGATCGAGACTGTTTATCCCTGTTTTCCTGTTCATACTGGCGGTAGCCTCTCATCTCTCGGCCGTCTATCTTGTGGCCGGACTCGCGACATTGATGATAATCGCCTTTCGAAGAACCTCGACTCGCAATGAGGCCCTTGTCTCTACAGCTATACTGGTCCTCGCGGCAACCGCCATCGAGATCATTATGCGGAACGTTCCAGGCGGTGTCTCCCCGATACGGTTCATCTGGTTCTCCTGTTCAAGCGCGGTGACATCGATATCAGCCGTATCTGCCGGAAGGACCATCGCGAACTGGGGTAACGCACTGCTCATCATCGGTCCCGCAAGCATAGCGTCGCTGGCCATTTTTGTTCGAGGACCGAAGAAACCTGAGGAAAAAGATAAAACAGGGACTGTCGAAAGATTTCTTTCCGTTCTCGTCATATCCGCACTGACTATCGCCCTCATCCTTTCTCACAGGATCGAGAACGGCCTCGGATGGGATATGATCGCCGTCATGGGACCGGCACTTGCCATTCTGGCTCTTTTCAGTATCCGCCGTCGTTCGGTCACATTGAAAAGCTTCGTCTCATCGATCCTGCTACTTGCAGTCCTGGGATCGATTCATTCGGCGGCGCTCGTAATTATATCCAGTTCCCAGGACAGGGGTGTAGCCCGCCTCTCTTCCCTGCCCCTGGCTCCCGGACTGGCCTCAAAAATCGCCGGGATCAGGGCATACGAAAGAGAAGACTACGAAGCAGCCGCGGCCTCGCTCGAAATATCGGTGGAAGAAGCCGCGGATGACGCGGCCACATGGTTCTACCTTGGGAAGGCTGACATGAAAAACGAAGATTACATCGACGCGATCTCGTATTTCATCAGGTCTCTCAGGATCGAACCGGAGAACAGGGCCTACAGGGAAAACCTGGCCGAAGCATATATGGAAAACAGATGGTTCGGCGATGCCGTGAACGAATTCAGTACACTCGCCTCTTCCGATCCTGCCAACATCCATTACTGGAAACGGCTGGGCTTCGCCGCGAACAGGGCGGGAGAATACGAAATAGCGATAGATGCCTATAGCAGGGTACTTTCGCTCGAACCCCAAAAGGAACAGAACATCAGGAGCCTCGCGTCGGCAATCCTGAATCAGGGAGCTGAATTCCACCAGGACAAGATGTTCGAAGAGGCAAAGCGGAACTATTACAGGGTTCTCAGCATGCTACCGCGCAACTGGGCCGCGAAAAACAACCTTGCGAATGTCTTTATGGACGAGGGAGATTTCGATGAAGCGTGGAACATCCTCGATGGGGCTCTGCGCGACAACGACATGGCCCCGAAACTGCACTTCAATATGGGAATCGTCCAGGAAGCCCGGGGGAACTATGAAGACGCCTACAGGCACCTTACCAGAAGTGTGGAACTGAATCCAAACGCGCCAGCGCCCCAGGATATACTGGACAGAGTGTGGGAAAAATTACAGGCAGAGAAAGAATCGCCCGCCGACAGTCGACGCTGATCATCCCCACTTGCGATCTGCCCTGACAATCGCCACTGATCACTCCCAGCGGAATCCTCCGAGCAGCCCCTGGGCTATGTTGGCCAGGTGATCCCCGATCTTCTCCATGTAATCGACGCAGTCAAGAAAAATCAGTCCGGAATATATATCACAGCTGCCCTTGTTGAGTCTTCTGACATGGCTGTTCCTGTACTCGATCTGCAAGTGGTTGATCTGGTCTTCCTTCTTAAGGGCTCTCTTGGCATATTTCATATCGTTGGTCTCGAGACCATTCAGCACGTCGTCGATCATTCCCATCGTGATCTCTACCATTTTCCCCAGTTCGTCACTGGCCTGATCAGTCAGCTTAAGCCTCTGCTCGAACTTTCTCTGGGCGAGTTCCGCGACATTCTCCGCATGATCGGCAATACGCTCGATATCGTTCACCGAATGGATAAATACGGGGATCTTCTCCGCTTCCTCCTGATCGAGGTTCTCCATCGAGATACCGATAAGGTAGCGAGTGATCTCCGCCTGGAGATTGTCGACAGCTTCTTCCCTCCTCGTTACCTTTTTGCCGAGTTCCATCTTTCCGCTCGCAAACATCTCGTAAGAGTTCTCAAAGGCAGAACGCGCGAGCTGGAGCATCCTGACTATCTCTTTTCTGCTCTGCTGGAGAGCCAGCACGGGAGTCTCCAATAGATTTTTTTCGAGGAACTGAGGTTCGACACTGACAATATCACCCTTTTGTGTGACCAGTCTCTCGACCGCCTTCTGGAGCCAGGGGACAAAGGGAAGGAATATCACCGCGTTGAAGACATTGAATATCGAATGGGACAGGGCTATATGAAGCATGATATTGTTATGGGTGACCGGCCCTGGCACGAGATTCTCGATAAAACGGCTGTATAGCTTCATGTAGAGGAAGACCAGCATATACAATGTTCCGATGACGTTGAAGAGCGTATGAGCCCAGGCTACCCGCTTGGCAGCTGTGGTGCCCCCTATAGTCGCGATCTGGGCGGTGATCGTCGTCCCGATATTGTCCCCGAGGATAATGGGGATGGTCGACGGGAAGTCGATAAGCCCCTTGAACGCGAGAAGCTGAACGAGGGCGATCGTCGCGGAGCTGCTCTGGAGGACCATCGTTATCACCGTTCCCACCAGGACTCCGAGAATCGGGTATTTGCTGAAATTGACCATGATGTCCATCACAGCCTGGCTGCTCTCGAGCGGCTCGAAGGCATCCTTCATAAACCCGATCCCGACGAACAATACACCGAACCCGAAAAGAACCTCGCCCCACTGTTTGGCGCCGGGCTTATTCTCCAGTAGCATCAGAAAAAAACCGAGGCCCACAGCTGGAAGGGCATAGTGAGTTATCTTGAATACAGCCAGGAAACTGACCAGCCAGGCTGTAAAGGTCGTCCCGATATTAGCTCCCAGTACTACGGGGATGGCCTGTTTGAGAGTGAGAAGGCCGGCGTTCACGAATCCTACGACCATAACCGTCATCGCGCTGCTGCTCTGGATAAGGGCCGTGACGCCAGTCCCTACAAAAAGGGCCAGGATCCGGTTGCGGGTAAGCAGATTGAGGATGTTCTTGAGCTTGTCACTCGAGACCCTCCTGAGTCCCTCCGACATGATCTTGATGCCGAAGAGAAAGAAACCCAACCCTCCAATAATCTGGAACGTCATATCCAGAGCCAATTTCAACCTCCAGTTCAGTCAATTCAAGAGTTTCGGGCCAAAACCGATCCAACCCCTGCAATCGGGGAATCACTATAAGGCATGCCCCCACCTCACGCAAGAAAAGAGTTGCGCATCGGGACGCTCTCAAGATCTTCGTATTTTTCCAGCTATCCGGCCAAACCACACTCGATACTCCTGTTGCTTGTCCTGTTTGCATTTATCGTTGTTGTTTATCAAACCGATGATGTATCTTGAGGTAGTGGGGACTCTTTTTTCTGGATTATATTGTTCGAAAATACAGACGGTTGACCTCGACTTGGATAATTTATTACTCGACCTGGATAATTTATCACAGGAAGTGGAATAATGTCAGTTTTCAGAAGATTCTTGTGTTTAGGCCTGTGTTTCTTATCCACCCTCCTCCTGCCCACAGAGAACATGAAGGCTGCTGCTTCAGCAAATACCAGGTGCCTTGTGGAGAATTACCGCTTCGAAGAGGCCATGGATATTTTCTCGATATTATCCGGCAAGAACTCCATAACCGGAACTGATACCAGCAGGATTGTTCCGATCGAATCGATCCTTGATTATTTCTGCCAATCTGATCGGCTTGTGCCATTATCCCGATGGAATTCTGAACCCGATATAGTCCTTAGAGCAGACAGCATCCTGCAGAACAAATACAAGTTCTGGGTACATGATATAGTTGAACTGCCAAAAGATCTCTCCTGGTCAGAAAATCCAGACGAGAACCGCAACTGGGTTTATCACCTGCACAGCTTCGATTTCCTCTGGATACTCTCTGAAGCCTACAGAATGACTGGAAACACCGCATACCTCACAAGAGGAATCGAGCTGACATTAGACTATATTGATGATAATTGTGACCCTTTAAAACAAACCTGCGCGCTCTCATGGTCCGACCATACTGTGTCCAACAGGATGATATTCCTTACCGATTGCTGGCCTCTGCTCGTAGAGAACGAATTGATGAACAGACATGTGGCATCCAGGCTTCTGGAATTCATTTGGAGACATGGAAGGTTTCTGCATGACAAGAGAAACTACGTAGCCTACTCAAACCACGGAATATTCAGTTCTATAGCTTTGTTACGGATTGCCCTGAGTTTCCCCGAATTCCGGGATTCATCAAAATGGGAGACAACCGCCATCGATAGAATGGAAAGACAGTTAGAAGAAAATTTTTCATCGAACGGCGTCCATAAGGAATTCAGCCCGTGGTACCAGATCTGGTGCGCCGCAATCATATCAAAATACATGGAAGACTGTAAACTCTCCGGCATTGAACTTTCCCCAGGATTCTTTAATAATTATTCTAAGATCGTAGAAGCTGTACCCTGTTTCATTTATCCCGACAATACTATATCCCTTGCGGGCGATTCCGGGCTTGAACCAAACGAGAAACTCATGCGGAGATTTCTTGCTGAAATCCTTCGTAAGCCTCATAAAAACACTGTTCAATGCAAGGAGACAGGCGTTTTTGTCATGCGAAGCCAACGGAGAAGATTCTCGGACCCGCAAAACGAGAGTTGCCTTATGGCCTTTTTCTCCAACAAAGCCAAAAATCACGATCATATCGATCCGCTGAACATAGAGCTTTACTCCAGGGGACAAAAATGGATCACCGATTCCGGCAGATACGCGTATGAACCTAAAAAGATCCAGAGGAAATTCGTCCGGTCTCAGAGAGCGCATAATACGATAATCCCATTCATCGCGCGTAACAATGTCGAACCCGGCAGGCAGGATCGATTACAATCCCCTACGATAAAAAGGCCTCAAACCCATTACCACATTACTGAATCAGAAACATTTTCCCTGCCCGACAATTCCCCGGAAACCCTGGAAAAGTTGAAAACCGAATTCCTCGAGAAAAACAAAGGCCTGTTATCATCGGTCCACACAGATACCCCTGCCAGAAAACAGACCCTTGAAAAACTGTTCGACAGGATCAACACAATAAAAGACCCTACCCTTAAGATCGAAATATTGAAACATCTTGAAGGAACATGCACGGAAATCCTGCGAGAAAAAATCTTCGTGATGATCGCGCTGGTTTACATGGAAACAAATAATGATTCCGCGATGAAAAAATACCTCGAAAAAGTCGTCGAATTAAAAAGTAACAGCGAATACTACAATATTGCGATTCAATTGCTAAACACGGCAGATGAAAAATACGAAGACAAATCCGACAAGTCGTCTCTTTCAAGCCGCATCGGGATGGATCAAAAAATGGAAACTCGGCCGGTGCCCTTTCAACAGGAACCTGGCAGTAAAAACAGTGAGACAGGCGACAAGCAACCGGAAGCGGATTCCTTTAATCAATTGCCGATCAGGCGAAATTCTAAAACAGATATTCTGACATGGATCTCGAAAAAAGGATTTGATTACCTTGAGGGTTCTTTCTGCTATACTTCCAACTTTTCACATTCTCGGGCTGTTTTGTTCGTCAAGCCCCACTACTTTATCATAGTAGACAAGGTGAAAAACAAACAGCAACGGATGAAGATAGAGCAGACCTTTCATTTCCCGCCAGAAGTGAATGTTGAAGATCTCGGAGACGGGAAATACATGTTGAGCTCTCACGACTCCCTCTATTGTCTGATGACCCCACTGATCTTTCCCGAGAATATCGACTCGAAGATATTGAGGGGACAAACAGAACCTTTCTACCAGGGATGGTATTCCGGACATTACAACGAGTTGCTGCCAGCTTCCACTCTTGTCAACCAGGGTGACAACATGATCGGCACACATTATCTGGTGTACCTCCTGGTTCCCACCGGCACTACGAATCCAACCCGGACCAGAATCCGTTCAACTCATCCCAATACCTGGAATGGACACGATGACAAACCGATTCGTGTCTGGATAAATGATCCGGCATACAGAGTCCTATTATCGTTCATGCCATCTGAAAATTTTATCCGTGGTAGCAAAACCGCGCCCGGAGCGCCAGTCATCAAAATACAGCGATTTAACAACTAGGATTGACATGAAATCATCGCCGACACACGATTGACAGGATCATCTGATAACGACAAGTTTAATGACTCGTCGACACTTTGAACACGGCAAGACCTTCCAGGATGTTCTCTTCTCCGCATCCAGCCGGCGCAGGGGCTTTCTGACCAGAGTTTAGATGTTGACTGGCCCGAAAGATGCCATATATAATGCTGAAGAGTTTTAATGATAGTTTTTTAGACAGGGAAGTGTCATTTTTGCGTCCATGGATTGCATTTTTATCGATTCTGTTCCTGATCCTTCCGGCTTTCTTTGCTCCGGTGGAGGCGGGACAGGTCACTCTGATCATCAACTTTCCCTCGATATCACCGAATGACGACGGGGTGAAAGATTCGATGACCGCGGCCATGACGCTCGCGGGCGCGGTCGACACCCTTCTTGTCACGATCGAGACCCTGGCGATGACGGAAGTCCTGGATACCATCTACCAGGAGACAGGATGGCCGGCAGGACAGTATTCCGCCATCTGGGACGGCCGTGACCATACAGGGACACTGCTGCCAGAGGGTGAGTACCTGCTGCGGCTCTATGAATACAGCGGAGGTACGGGAGAATACCAGCAGAGAACGGTAGTAATCGATCTGACTCCACCCTCTGTGAATATCGACAGGATCGAGCCAGGGGTCTTCTCCCCCGGATTCCCCACGGACTCTTCGACTGTCGCTGTCTATTACATGGTCTCTTTGTTTGAGACAGGTTCGGCGACATTCATAACGATTACCGATCCTGAGGAAACTTCGTGGACTACCGCTCTCGAAGTGACCGCTGACGGCGAGTATCTGTACGAATGGCTGCCAGCCGATGACGTCCTTCCAGGCCTCCATTTGCTGGCGATCGATATCACCGATGTAGCAGGGAATACTGCGACTGCTTCGGGCGCCGCCCTGATAGACACGGGATCTCCCGAAATCACCCTCCTTACCGTTATCGAAGCAGAGACCAGGACCGTACCACTCGACATAACAGGCTATTGCCATGACCCAGCCGGAATACAGACCGGATCCCTCAAAATGGCCTGGGGACAGTTCGACACAGAAGACGTTTATTATGAGAGTGATTACCTGGCCCCTGACAGTTCATGGTACCAGGTGGACACCCTCTACTGGAGATTCGATGTCCCGGACACTGTGAACGGAACGGTATCGTGGTTCGAAAATCAGTATACCCTGAATATAAAATGCAGCGACAATTACAATCAGTTGAGCCTGCGGCCTGTCAAATTCACCCTGGACAGGACTTCACCAGCACCTCCCCTGATATTGAACCGGCCGGGGACGGTCCTGACGTCTCCGATAGAACTGGAACTGGAGTTTGCCGAAGACGTTGACTCCCTGATCATATTCAGATCGTATGAGAGTACAGTCACCAACACGACTATCGCATCTTATATGCCTTCTACCGTAGAGCTGGGCACTGGACAAAACTTGATCTGGGTCGTCGCCAAAGATGTGGCCGGCAATGAAAGCGGAAGTTCGGAGATCCTTGATGTGACATACTCTTTAGGAACGGGGATATCCTACCCCGAAGCTTTCCGCGGTCCCGATGTATTCCATATAGTGACCGACTCCGCGGCCAGCGGAGTCGAGATCGATATTTACGACCTCGGAGGTGAAAAGGTCAGGACGCTTAGAGACTGGTCTATCTCCTCCGCTTATGAGATCGAGTGGGATCTGCTCAACGATGACGGTGAGACCGTGAGAAACGGCGCGTATCTGATGGTGATGACGATACATTCCGGAGGGTCCAGGACGATTGAGAAAAACTTTATAGCAGTGGTGAAATAACGATGAGGGAATGCAGAAATAAAACAGTTTTATTCATTATCGCCGTGGCTATGCTGCCGCTGCTCCCGTACGGATTATCGGCGACCGAGGGTTCCCGGGGTGGAACATTTCTCCCGATGGGTTGGGACGCGCGAGGTGAGGCGCTCGGAGGAGCTGCCACCCTTCTCGCGAGAGACGATGGAGCCGCATATTACAATCCCGCGAATCTCGTCTTTCTCCGCTCGACGAGGGTGACGGCAGGAGTGACGAGGCCCGTTCCCGGCCTTGACAACCTCTACAGCATCGTAACAGCCGGTACAGGACTGATGGACACCAGGACCTCGCCTGACGGCACAGTCGAGGTCAGAAGACTGGCTGCCGCCGTCTCGATATCCCATCTGGGATTAAAACTGGCGGGCGGATCTGCCTGGAACGAGGGAACGGCCGGATTCTCGGCCGCATTCAGCATCAATCATTTCAACAGCATCGGGGCGACAGTCCGATTCCTGAGAAGCTGGACCGATCTGGACGATGCCGATTCCTGGGGGATGGCATTCGATTTTGGATGGACGACCCGACTGTATCGCAACTTATGGTTTGGACTCGTTGCCAGAAACACCAACAGCGTAATACATTACCCGGAGATCGACGAAGAACTGGACAGCTCGGTCAATCTTGCACTTTCACTGGAAGAACTGTTCGGACGCGTATCGATCGAGGGCGACGTAGTGACGAGGGCCGGAGAACTGAACAGGATCCTTCTCGGTTCCGAGATAGTGATCGTAGAAGGCACGTTGTCCATCCTTGGCGGCGTCGATGCCAGGCTGGTCAATTATTCGCGGACAATCACGAGTTTCGGACTTCTCACAAGCCTCGCGAACGCGGATATAGCCCTCTCATTCACTTTCGACCCTGAAGACGCATTCGGCAGACAGACCAGGTTATCGGTCAGCTACCAGTTCTAGCTTCCACTCGATACGATTCATTTTTTCAGAGGAATAAATTGTCTGCCCGTACAGGCATACCAGGCGATCGTGGGTAGCAGCATCGTCAACCAGAGAATCATGTGGTGGGCCACGGGGATGAACATCGAATTTACAAATACCCCCACCTGCTGCACGAACAGCAACCTTCCGATCTGAGCCGCTTCAGGATCTTCCTTGAGATTCATCAACCCCCTGGTCACTCTCAGGGTATAGGTCATTATCCATAAATAGACGATGAGCGCCGGAATGCCCAGATCAGAAAAGACCTGCAGGATGCTGTTGTGCACAAAATTCGGAAATGAGGTGTACCTTGCCGCGTGAAAAAGGAAATTCTCGATACCGATCCCGAATAACGGGTGCCTGATTCCCAGGATGACAGCGATCTTCATCGTATATATCCGCGAGAGTATGGCTGTGTCCTCAGTCATACTGTTTCCGATCTCCACGAGAGACGCGATCCGTTCCCAGTACACCGGGGGAGCGAGAAGCGCTCCCACAGCCATCATGGCCAGGCCGGTAAACAGAACCGATTTGTTACGGCGTTCCACGATCAGAAGTGTGAGGAACATGGCGGTGAGGGCGACAAACGCGCCCCTCGAAAAGCTCAGGACCATCACGAATACCGTCCCTGCCGTCACAACAGCGATAACCGGCCTCACGAACCACGGCCTTCTAAGCCTGACAAAAAGGATAAAGAGTATAGGGATGAGAAATGTAAGAGAAAACGCGAACATATTCGGTTCCCTGAGATATCCTTCATACCTCAACAACGCCTGCCCCCAGATAAGCGACAGATCGGCATACTTTTCGGGAGGGGGCACCAGGAAAGGCAGAAAATTGCTTATCAGGCTTCCGAGAGATAAAACGAGAAGTACCATGAAAAATTCATCCCTCGACCGGGAGAATTGTACTATTAAAAAGAGAGATATGAGAGTACTCAAAAAATAGTCCATACGGAATATGGAGCTCCCGATATCCCTCGCGAAGATCATCGACTGAAAAGAAAAGAGAAAGAAAGCGGCGGCGAGAAAAAAGAGCCTCCTGTCATGAATGATGATCTTCCGTCCCATTAACACAGCCACACCCCACGAGGCTATTAGAAGCAGGGCCGACATCCGTACAAGTGGAAAATGAAAAAAGATGAAGATGTTGGAAAACAGCAGGGTGAGAAGGAAATAGAACGACCACTTCGGATGATCGAAAAGAATCATCAGGATCGGAAGAAGAAAAATTCCGACAATGGTGAGCCTGACCAGCCCTCTCGGCAATAAAACAAGCGCGATGGCGGCAAAGACGACCAGCACGATGACTACAAGGGCCAACCTGCCCCTATGGACCGGCTCACCGAAAATCTCGAATCTCAACTTTTCTCTCTCCTGTTACAGGGGATCCTGAGCGGAAGCGTCTGCCCCGGACTCATCTTCCGCGTCGGAGAAACGCCCTGCCTTTATCTGCTGCCTCAGCAGCAATATGAAACATATCCAGAGGAAGGCCGATGCCGTTCCGACAAGGACGATCTGTTTTCTCTTCGGCCACGACCTCATCTCGGGGACGAACGGAGGGTCGATGATCCTGATAACACTCACATCGCTGCCCGCTGCTATTCTGACATCCTCCAGCTTGAGATTGACGAATGCGAGGGCGAATTCGTGTACGATCCTCTCACTCATCAGGCCCAGATATTCCGACGATATTGCCTGGAGTTCGTCGAGAGGGGGGAAAAGCTCTCCACCCCCATCACCCTCGACAAGGTCAGAGACCCTTTTCCTCACCGCGTCAAGTTCCAGTTCCAGTCTTTCCAGTTCCGGGTTTGTCGGCTTCATCGTCATCTCGAGCATCGTTTTTTCAATTTCTATCAAAGTCTCCCTGGCGGTAAGTCCAGCTATGACCCTGTATGTGGCCCTGGCCTGCTGCTGCACTTCAAAGACACCGTTCTCCTTCATAAACCGGACGATCTCATCGTCCAGGCCCGCGATCATCTTCTCCCGCCGGACTTTTTCAGTTTCGAGAAAATCACGCTTTGACGACGCGTTCTCCATCGTAAATTCCACAAGAAGCATATCAATAAACTCAAGATATGCCGAGGCCATGTCCCTTGCTCTGACCGGGTCCGAATCTTCGATCGATATCGTGAGCACACCTTCATTCCCCACGATCATCCCCGTGCGTTCGCTCAGTTTCTTGCACGCACGGACACTCTCGTCGACGTGGTATATCGACCCAAGGTCAAACCTCTCTGACATGAGCTCGCACATCCTGCGGCTCCTGACGATATATTCGATGATAAAATTCCTTTTTACCCTGACGAAAGTAGCGTAAGTCTCGCCGAGAGACCCGAGACCCGAAAAGAAACTCTCACCACCGGCAAGCTCCTTTTCCACCCCCGCTGGAAGAAAGGCCCCTCTCGCAATATACCGGGGAGAGATCATGAGACTGGTCACAGCGGAGATGATCATTCCGGACACAGTGACGATCATGACTATTTTCTTGTGTTTGAGAATAATTGATATGATGGCAAGCATATTCAGATCCTGACGCAGAAGCCCTTACGGGGACGTTCCCGTGAACGGGACTTTATCACTGCCTGCAGATCCCGGCAAGGTTAAAACGATTTATTGTTCTCCCTGTTCGAGCATCAGGAGAAGGCCCTTAAGCCTTTTGTCCCCGGGCACTATCTTAAGGGCTCTTCTTACCCAGGAAGCCGCTTCTTCTGTCCGGCCCGCATCGTAAGCCGACCGGGAAAGCAGTTGGCAGGCCAGCAGAGTATCTCTGCTGCGCCCCATTTCCAGCGCGCTCATATACAGCGCGACGGCCTCATCCTTCATCCCCATCTGATCCAGAAGGGAACCGTACTCGATGGCGAGCATGGGGAAATCAGGTTGAATCCTGTAAGCCCGATCGTACAACAAACGGGATTCCTCCAGCTCCCCCTTTTTCAGCAGGGCCCTGCCGTAGTTTATGTTGGTCATCACGAGTCTCGGGGCAAGTCTGTACGCCTCGGCAAAGGCCTTTTCCCCTTTTTCGATCTCCCCGGTCTGCATAAAATGATTTCCAAGAAAAGTATACGCGGCACTCTTGTCCACAAATACCATATTACGGTTAGATACGAAGAAAAAAACAAATGCCACAAAAAGAATCGCCACCACACCTCTCTTCCATTCCCTGGATCGCAGGGTGCCGAGCGTCCACACCGAAAAGACAGCGCCGAGGACGATCAGGACAGGGACAGAAGGGATCCGGTACCTGGCATTTGTATAAAAGAGGAGGATAGACGCTATGGCCGCGCCCGCGAATATACCGGTCAGCCACCTGCCTTTCTTTAACAGAAAGACCAGGATCAGGCCTGGAAGCGCGAACGCGGATATCAGGCTGAATGGAACTATGGCAGAATGGAGAATCGGACACTCCCGTTTGAATATCGAAAGCTCTACTATATCGGACACCTCTGTCCCGTTCCAGAAAAGCAGCAGTTTCCTCCCGAGAAGTCTCATCCAGCCAACAGGATCGCTCGAAATAGACTGCCTGGCTTGAGCCATCCAGTAATCAGAAGTCTCGGCATCGGTCATCCTCGTTCCCGTTTCTCTCTCGGCCACGACTCTGGCATCCTCGATCAGTCCCCTCATATCCGATCTCATCCCTTCGGGGGGGCTGTATATGCCCGTTGCCCCCGACCTGTTTCCGATATAGAAATTTATCCCTCCATGTGTAGACACTGGCACAAACTTCCCTGTCTGCGCCGCGTTATAGATGACAGGAGGCAATAACATCGCGATCATACCGGCCAGACAGACGGCGCCAGTGATAAGCCCCCTGCGCCCCCTTCCCGAACGAAAATATAACCAGAGAGGAATCGCGGGGACGAGAAGAAGAAAAATATTCGGCCTTCCCAGCGCACCGGCGCCGATAAACAGGCCCAGCAGAAGACAGCAGATCCAGAGAGGGACCTCTCTACCGGCAATGACGGGAACACTTCCCTCGGCGAGAGGCCTGTCGACGATCAGGGCCATCAGGTATGAGGCCGAAAAGATAAAGATCACCAGGGTCGTGGCAAGGAGGCTACCCTCGTACAGCAGAAACTGCGGATACAACGCCGAGGCGAAAGCTGCGATAAGACCCGTGAGTCGAGGATCGATCCTCTGGTCGCCCATATTGAGCGCAAACCTTCTCCCCATCGCATATATGAGAACTATTGTCAGGATGCCTGTGACCGATTGCAATATTCTGGTCCATATCATGGCCTCGCCGAACAGCCTGTAGACACCGGCAAGGAAAACCGGGTAAAGCGGATTGAACGAGATCGCTCCTCCGGAAATCCCGGCTCCGGACGATATTCCCGAGGCAAGTTCGCGGTAAAACATCATGTCCAGTGGCAGGACTGCCCCGATATCGGATCTCTCGATCTGTATGATGAACAGGACCCTGATAACGGCCGCCACCACCAATAAGGCGGGAAGAACGATCGAAACCGCATTGAATGTATACTTTTTATTCTTTGTCATTGTACCATCCTGTCTCCCATTACTTTACAGATGGAGAGCCTCACACGCAAGGAATATCAGCAATACGAGGGATGACCTGACGTTCCCTTGCCAGAAGATCGGCCGTATGCTATCATTGTAGTGCAACTTATAGTCATGGAAGGAATTACTGCAATGAGAAAACTCGCCATCATCATCCTGTCGTTGATCGTTCTGACTCCCTCCCAATCCAAAGCCCAGGACCGGTTCGAGATCATACACAGGGATATCATCCAGCAGATGGATGCACTGCGGGGTTCGGCCTCGTGGGAGAGAGGTATGCTGATGATGCCCGACCCCACTCCCGCTCAACTGGAGTACGACGTCATCCGGTACGATATAGATATAGCAATAGACCACTCTCTGGAGAGAGTCGAGGGACGCGTAGGGATAGAATTCGAAAGTCTGGTAGACGGATTTCTGGCCATGGATATAGACATCGACCCGGTACTCGAGATCCTGTCAGTCACCGCTTCCGGATATGGCGAACTGACCTGGGTCAACGGGGGAAGCATCCTTCAGGTCACACTCCCGGGACCTCTTGCCACAGGAGAACAATTCAGGGTCGATATCTATTATCAGGGCTATCCGGCAGGAGCCGCTCATCCCGGACTCTTTTTCCGGTCGTACGAGGGGGCTCCGGTGATCTATTCGCTCAGCGAGCCCTGGGGCGCAAGGACGTGGTATCCCTGCAAGGATTATCCTGACGACAAGGCTCTCTTCGATATACAACTCGCGGTAGATCCTTCCCTTATCGCGACCTCGAACGGCGAGTTTATCGGAGCCAGCGATACCACCCACTGGGGGGCGCCTTACAGGCGTTTTCAGTGGAAAGAAAATTACCCGATGGCGAATTATCTCTTCAGCGTGACGGCCTCCGATTACGTTGTCCTCGAAGAACCCTGGGTATACGCCCCGGGCGAGACGATGATGGTGACAAACTACGTCTACCCGTCCAAAATCGCCCAGGCTACGGAGGATTTCAATATTCAGATCCCCGTCCTGGACTTCTTCTCATCGATATACGGCCTTTACCCCTTTGTCGATGAAAAATACGGTATCGCCCATTGTGCCATCGGGGGAGGAATGGAGCACCAGACCCTCACAAGCTATGGAGCGGCCCTCACGCTCGGTTCGCATAAATACGACTATGTATGGGTACATGAATTGTCGCACCAGTGGTTCGGGGATCTGGTCACCTGCAGTGACTGGGTCAATATCTGGCTCAACGAAGGCTGGGCCAGTTACAGTGAGGCCCTCTGGTTCGAACACATCGAGGGCGCGGCAAAACTGAGAAGCTATATGGAGACAAAAGACACGCCTCATCTCTGGGACGGCCCGGTGCTGCGGGATCCGGATAATGACGACCCATGGTATTATTTCAACATAGTGGTCTATCACAAGGGCGCGTGGACACTTCACATGCTCAGGCATATCCTCGGAGACGGCACATTTTTCGCGGCGTCTCGAGCCTACCTCGAAGACCCCCGATACAGATTCTCTTACGCCAATACCGACGAGATGAGACAGGTCTTCGAAGACCATTATGGCGCCTCTCTGTCCTGGTTCTTTGATCAGTGGCTGACACGGGAGGACCGGCTGGTTTATTCTCTCACATGGGACCAGTTCGAAGCGGGCGGAGAAAACCATCTCTCCTGCGCGATAGCACAGACTCAGGTTATTCCCTACACAATGCCGGTGGACATGAGAATCACCACCACCTCGGGGACCATCGATACGATTCTCTGGATCGACGAACCGCTCGAGTCGTTCACCATCGTCACCTCAGGTCCGGTAACATCGGTCGAGATCGATCCGGACCACTGGATCCTCTGCGACGTGGAACTCAACCTGACCGACTCGGAAGAAGTGCCCTCAATGGCATTTCTCGGACAGAACATCCCCAACCCCTTCAATCCCGTGACCACAATAGAATTCGGGCTTGAAGTGGAAGGCAGGATCACGCTCGATATCTTCGACGTGAATGGAAGACTCGTCAGGAAGCTGGCCAGCGGACATTTCCCGGCCGGCCGCCATACGCTGGCATGGAAAGGCCTGGCTGACAACGGATCGAAAGTGAGTTCGGGAGTCTATTTCTACAGGCTGACTTCCGGTTCCGGCACCATCAACCGCAAAATGGTGCTGCTCCGTTAAGTTCCGCGTCCCGAGGATAGGCTCACTGATCAAGGGAAAGAGTGCCTGAAACGACCATGACGGGAAGTCTGTCGGCAAAGAGCATCCCGCGTATCGTCGGGATCGCTCTGCCATTCTCAACGGTGACAAGTGCCCCGGCTATGAGCTTCTCCAGTAGTTCTCCACCATTTTTTCCGCTCTGGATATCACCGAAATCGTTACCGCGCAGTGTCCGGAATCCGAAATAGAGCCTCTCGAGCCGTAACTGGTCTTCAGAAAGATCCTCTCTCCCTTCCACCGGAAGTTCCCCATCCAGGATCATGCTGGAATACAGGTCAAGGTCACGGTGATTCCACCATCTCGATCTCCCGTCGAAAGAATGTGCCGACGGACCCAGGCCAAGATACGGAGTATGGTTCCAGTATCTGGAATTATGACGTGAGATGTTTTTCTCACCGAGAGCAAAATTCGAGACCTCATAATGTAGATATCCTCTGCTGATGAGAAATTCTGACGCCAGCACAAACATGTCATGCTGGATATCCTCGCCGGGAGAAGTAATCGACCCCTCTTTCAGCATCCGCCCCATCGGGGTCCCCTTTTCGATGGTCATCTGATAGCATGATATATGGGAGGGTCGTAGCCCGGCCGCTTTTTCGAGTGCGTCTCTCCAGTCATCCATCGTCTGCCCATGAAATCCGAATATCAGGTCGATCCCAAGATTTTCGAAGCCGGTATCTGATACCATCCCGATGGCCGCGACCGAGGATGATCCATCATGCCTGCGCCCCAGGAATTCGAGATGACGATCGTCGAAAGACTGTATGCCGAGACTGATCCTGTTCACACCAGCCCGTCTCCACGCGTCCAGCAGGGTCGGCCCGACGTCATCCGGATTTACTTCGACAGTTATCTCGGTTCTTTCCGGTATGTGAAAGGACGATCGAACCTTTTCGAGTATTCGCGTCAGGACCTCTCCCCCGATCAGAGACGGGGTGCCCCCACCCAGATAGATCGTATCAAAAGAGGAAAAACGTTCCCTGTACATCTCCATCTCACCGATCAGCAGGTCCGGATAGCCGGTCAGCGAGTCATGACATGTTATAGAATAGAAATCACAGTAAGGACATTTCGTCTTGCAGAAGGGGATATGGATATAGAGGCCTGCTGAACCATCAATCTTCATTTGTCTTGAGGACTGCCACGAAAGCGTCCTGGGGGATCATCACCCTGCCTACCGATTTCATCCGTTTCTTGCCCTTGGCCTGTTTCTCCAGGAGCTTTCTCTTTCTCGATATATCGCCACCGTAGCATTTTGCCGTGACATCCTTTCGCATAGCCGATATCGTCGACCTGGCGATTATCTTCCCACCCACGGCTGCCTGGATCGCGATCTTGAACATGTGCCGGGGTATCTCTTCCCTGAGACGATCACACATCAGTTTCGCTTTCGTCCTGGCTCTCTCCTTATGGACTATGATCGAGAGTGCATCCACCTTCTCGCTGTTCACCAGAATATCGACCTTGATGAGGTCGTCCTGCCGGTAGTCGAGAAGATCGTAATCGAACGATCCGTATCCCTGAGTGATGGTCTTGAGCTTGTCATAGAAATCATGGATGACCTCGGCGAGCGGCATCTCGAAAAAAACCTCTATCCTGCCGGCGGTCGGATAATGAAAATGGGAATTGACTCCCCTTCTGGCCAGACAGAGCTGCATTACGGCGCCCATGTATTTTTCCGGTATCATGATGGTCGCCTTGATATATGGCTCGAGGGCTTTCACTATCATGGCCGGGTCCGGATAGTATTCGGGGTTGTCTACTTCCACTTCCGTTCCGTTGGCGAGGATGAACTTGTATTCCACGCTCGGAGCGGTCATGATTATTGCCTGGTTGAATTCCCTGTCGAGCCTCTCCTGGAACACCTCGAGGTGAAGCATCCCCAGAAAACCACACCTGAATCCATGACCCAGCGCGGCCGACGAATCCCTCTGGTAGCTGAGCGACGCGTCATTGAGTTTGTATTTTTCCAGAGCATCTGCCAGGGCGGCGTTATCATCCGAATCTATCGGATAGATCGAAGAGAATACTACAGGCTTTACTTCCTTGAAACCGGCCAGCGCGGGAGGCATAGGATCCTCGTCCAGGACTACCGTATCACCGATCCGGGTATCGCTGACCGTCTTGATCCCGGCAATGATATATCCTACTTCGCCAGCACTCAGCCTCTTCCTCTTTTCCATGTCGATCTTGAAGACCCCGACTTCCTCCACCTTGTGTGTCGTTCCGAGAGACATCAGCCTGATCGTATCTCCCGGTCCGACCGAACCATCTACTACGCGGCAGCTGATGATCGCTCCGCGGAACGCGTCGTATTGCGCGTCGAATATCAGAGCCCGTAGAGGCGCTGACGGGTCGCCTGCGGGGTCCGGGATCTGCTCGACTATAGCCTCCAGGACGTCCTCGACCCCCTGCCCGGTCTTGGCGCTGCACAGGATAGTCTTATCGGAATCGAGCCCCAGCTCGACTTCGATCATCTCTTTCGCCCGCTCTATGTCGGCGGATGGAAGATCTATTTTGTTGATAACGGGAATAATGGTCAGGTCATGTTCCAGCGCGAGATAGAGATTGGCCATTGTCTGGGCCTCTACTCCCTGGCTGGCATCCACAAGAAGGAGCACCCCTTCGCATGACGCAAGCGCCCTTGAGACCTCGTATGAAAAATCGACATGTCCCGGAGTATCGATAAGGTTCAGGACAAAGTCCTCCCCCGCCTTGCTGCGGTATGGCAGGCATACTGTCTGGCTCTTGATCGTGATTCCGCGCTCACGCTCGATATCCATCGTATCAAGCATCTGGTTCTTGAATCTTCTCTCGTCGACCAGGTGGGAATGCTGGATCAGCCTGTCAGCCAGGGTGGATTTACCATGGTCAATATGGGCCGTAATGCTGAAATTCTTTATTCGTACCACGTATACTCCTGGCCCGCTATGGAGCCTTTCCATAAAATAACTTTCCCTGGTCCCTGAGAAAACCGATCACTCCAGACAGGAACCCGACAACCCGCAATCTAATGGTTTGTCCGCCTCCTGTAAAGAAGTTCCCCGACATTCAGATCTCTCTGAAAAACAGAAAGGCCCGGCAGCATGAAACAGATACATGTGCCGGGCCCCGTTTCCATCAACCGGATACTATTCTCAGTTTCCGGCCATCATTGCCGCAATATCACCCTCGACATCGCCGATCGGCTTGATATCGAAGTTTTCGACCAGCACCTTCACTACGGCCGGGGACAGGAAGGCGGGAAGCGTCGGTCCAAGACGGATCCCCTTGAATCCAAGATAGAGCAGAGCTAAAAGAACTGTTACAGCCTTCTGCTCGTACCAGGCTATATCAAACGATATAGGCAATTCGTTGATATCCTCGAAGCCGAATACCTCTTTGAGTTTCAAAGCGATAACGGCGAGAGAATAGCTGTCGTTACACTGTCCGGCATCCAGGACCCTGGGTATCCCGCCGATGTCGCCGAGTTCCAGCTTGTTGTAGCGATACTTGGCACAACCCGCGGTCAGGATGATCGTGTCCGAAGGAAGGGTTTCGGCGACGTCTGTGAAATATGATCTGCCCTTCTGACGTCCGTCACACCCGGCCATTACTACAAATCTCTTTATGGCGCCGCTTTTGACAGCATCTACGACCTTGTCGGCAAGGGCCATTACCTGGGCATGGGCGAATCCGCCGGTTATCGAACCGGTCTCGATCTCAGTGGGCGCCTCGCTCTTCAGAGCCAGTTCTATCAGCGCGCTGAAATCTTTTTCTCCACCTTCGGCCCTGTCAGCGATATGCGTAAGCCCGGGATATCCGGCAGCACCCGTGGTGAATATCCTGTCCCTGTATGAATCCTTTACAGTGATAATACAGTTGGTCGTCATCAGTATGGGACCGTTGAACGACTCGAACTCGGATGCCTGTTTCCACCAGGAGCCGCCGTAATTCCCGACCAGATGGTCATACTTCTTGAATTCGGGATAATAATGAGCGGGAAGCATCTCGCCGTGAGTATAGATATCGATCCCTTTTCCTTCAGTCTGACGCAGAAGCTCCTCGAAATCCTTCAGGTCGTGTCCCGACACGAGGATTCCCGGCTTCGAGCCCGTACCGATATCGACTTTCGTGATCTCAGGAGATCCGTATGCCGTCGTGTTGGCCTTGTCCAGAAGAGCCATCGTATCGACGGCTACCTTACCTGTCTCCATGACCATTCCGACCATCTCGTCAAGAGACAGCTCTTTCGTCGTAGAGGCTAAGGCCTTGAAGATAAATTTGTATATCTCATCGTTTTCATGACCCAGCACGAGAGCGTGATGAGAGTAGGCCGCCAGACCCTTGAGACCGTAAATGGTAAGTTCCCTGAGAGACCTTGCGTCCTCGTTCTCGGTGGCAAGAACGCTCGCCTCTTTACTTCTGTCAAGAAGGTCCTCGCCCGGTGCCGGATCCCAGGTAGCACTGTCGTGAAGGGTGCCGGTGATCTCGCCGCCATATTTTGTGGCGAGTCCGCGCTTCATCTCCAGGCCTTCCCTGATCACCGCTTCGATGGCCGGATCGTCAAAGTTCGTGTTGGTGACAGTAACGAAGAGGGCATGCGCGATATATCGGCCGATATCGGTGATATCGTCACCCTTTTCTGCAGCTATCTGGGCATATATAGATAATCCTTTTGTCGTATAGATCAGCAGGTCCTGAAGATTGGCAGTAGATTCTTTCTTTCCACAGACACCACTTACCTTACATCCTTCATTCTTTGCCGTTTCCTGACACTGAAAACAGAACATTCCCATCTTTCTCTCCTTTCGAGGCACTACCCCGGTCAATGAATTACAGATCATGGTGCTATTTAATATTATCTGTGGGAGTTTTGCCTTGACCTGGGTCAAGTATATCGCTTTTCTTTAACAAAAGTAACTTTATTTTTAAATAAGAGGGTTAAACAATCAAATGAGTTCGAGGATAAGAGACGCTGAGATATTCAGGGGCCTTGATGAAGAGATCCTCGCCAAGATCGAAAATTCCGGTGTCATAAGAAGATTCGAAAAGGGTGACTTCGTCTTCTTCGAGGGCCGCCCCGGTGACGAACTGTTCATACTCCTCGAGGGCCGCATCAAACTGACCAAGACCTCTGCCGACGGCAGAGAGATCACGGTAAAATTCCTCGAACCTCCCGAGAACTTCGCGGAGATCGTTCTTTTTGAATCGAATCGATATCCTACTACCGCACAGTCTGTAGCTGATTCTTCGATCTTCTGTATGACCCGCGGGATGCTATTGCGAATGATCGAAAGACCCGAGTTCCGGAACAGCTTCATCGCGATGCTGATGAAAAAGCAGCGGTACCTTGCCGAACGGATCCTCTACCTCACTTCATATGACGTGGAAGCGAGGTTTTTCATGTTCCTTTCCGAGAATTACGGGATCCATGAACATTACAAGATAGAACTCTCGAAAAAGGACATAGCCTCGTCGATCGGTACCATTCCAGAAACTTTTTCCCGGTTGATCACTCGATTGAAAGAAAAAGGCATTATCGCATGGGAAAAGGAGACCCTTACACTGCCAGATGGATTCTGGGACGAAAACGGCAACGAATACCTTTGATCTCTTTATCAGCCCCACACAAACGCGGATAACAAGTGACAACACAAACGGTATCCTGAAAATGATCGTGAAACATAACCGTCCGGCATTACGTATCAATACCTGGAGGCTGAGAAAAGACAGGCCGGGTTCAGAATCCTCATCGCCAGTTCTATTGCTGCTTTAAGCTTGTAACTACCCGGTCGTTCTGAGAGAATCTTCCATGGATGGGAAGTGTTTCTGATCGGTCAGGCTCAGTACAGCTTTTTCAATAACGAGTGCCGCGATGTCGCAGGCTTCTTTGAGATTCTGGAGGTATCCAAATGAGCGGGAAGAACAAAAAACCGTCGATCGTACCGGGACTGATCCTGATCGTCATCGGATTGGTCGCGATACTGAGCAACTTCGGGACGATCGATCTCGACTGGGATGTCATGTGGACATACATGGTCCTTCTGCTAGGCCTTATTTTCTGGGTAGGCTTTATATTCGACCGGAGCAAGGACGGCCTGATAATGCCAGGGACGATACTTCTGACCTACGGAATGATATTCAACCTCAGCGCCCGTTACGACTGGGAATGGATGGGAGGGTTGTGGCCCTTTTTCATCCTTGGCCCGGCCTTCGGTTTTTTCGCGATGTATATCTTTGGGAAGAGAGACCGGGGGCTACTGGTGCCGGCCGTCATTCTGACCATCGTCGGAATGATCTTCCTCCTGCAGAGTTTTTACTTCATTAAATATATCTGGCCCCTGTTCGTAGTAGGAATCGGTGTCATGCTGTTGATGAGAAAAAATAAAACTGAGACCGGACAGCCCAAGAATGACGAATGGCAGTCTGGAGGTGAAGAATGAAAAAGGGAATGAGCAACAAGAGGACAGGAATAATCCTGATAATCATTGGGTTTCTGTTTATTATCAACAATTTCAGGATCTTCGACCTGGGGGGCTCTTTATGGAAACTCTCACCTCTTCTCCTGGTCTGGTGGGGATTCCACCTGCTGAGGAAAAGGGGAAAACACACAAGGGCCGAAGGTGATTTCCAGGTATTCGGCGATACTTCGACCACGACTTCTTCACCCTTCATAAAACATTCGAGCGCCTTCGGCGATATCAGCGTAAAGATCGAGAACGAAGAATTCTCGGGAGGAAATATCAGCAGCGTATTCGGAAAAATATCTCTCGACCTTCAGGACATCGGCAGAATAGGCAGTTATGGACAGCTGGATCTGCATTCGGTCTTCGGAGATATCTCGATAAGGCTTCCTGCCCATCTCGCCTTCGAGATAGACGGCAGCACCCTGTTCGGATCGATCACGACTCCGAACGGCTCCAAGGTGGGCGGAAGTTACAGATCGCCGGAATGCGACGGATCAGACCGCATACTTCGGCTGAAACCATCTCTGGTCTTCGGTGATATGGAGATCGTTCGCTGAAAATCGGGCTTATGGTCAGGTAGCGGTTGTCCCTGATCAATGCAGGATGACCGCTTTTACCGAGGTTGTCTCCCCTCCAGCCTTCAACCTGATGAAATAGACTCCGCTGGCAAGGCCTGATCCGGCATCGTTCCTGCCGTTCCAGATATACATGTATCTGTCAGGATCCACGCGGTCGTCTATCAGCAGGGCCAGTTCCCTTCCCGTCACATCATGCACCGACAACCTTACATCCATCTCACTCGGGATCTCGAAGGTGACCCTGGTGAAAGAGGAGAATGGATTGGGATAGTTCTGGTGAAGGACTACATCGGCGGCGGGCGCCAGACCATATCCAGCCAGTTCGGCCACCGCAGCAAGAGCAGTCCTCGCGACATCCGCTATATAGTCCACATCGACGAATTCGAAAAGATCGGAACAATTATGGTAATGAGGATTATTCCTGTATCCGCTTTCAATGATACATGCCACCGGCATGTCCACCACTTCCTTGAAAGAAAGCTGATCACTGGTCGGCTGGTTATGTGCCATCCGGTAGGGCCAGTCAAGCGGGTATAACAGAGTATAGTCTTCTGAGCAGCGGAGAAGCAGCCCTGCCAGCGTAGAATCCTGCGAATCCTCTACCGCTCCAAGAGAGGCAGTTCCTGTCCCACCGTAATCGTTGCCGACCATATCCAGATTTATCAGAGCGTCATAAACGGCCCCTGTGTCGGCCTCCGCGGCAAAGGCGGAACTGCCGACGAGCCCCAGCTCTTCTCCGTCAAAGAGAACGAATTCGACCGTCCTGTCGAGCCACGCGTCTGACAGTATCCTCGCGCATTCCAGGACACACGCGATCCCGCTGGCATTGTCATCGGCACCGGGAGCGCAGACCAGAGGGTCCGTATCCCGGTTGATAGAATCATAGTGTCCGCATAGAACGACCCTGTGTTCAGGTTCTTTCATCCCTTCCCTGCGGAAAACGATATTCGAGCCACGGATGGTATCGGCAACGATGTATGTCCTGCATTCTTCCACGGCAGGCCATCCCGGCTCGACTCTCAGTATCTCGTTCCTGCCTGCCGTCCAGATTCCACCTCCGGAATCCAGAGAGAATCTCCAGATATCCTCCGTGCCGACGCACGCGTTCTCCAGGGATGTCCACACCACACCTCCATCTTCGCTGATCCAGACCTCTCCACCACTTCCCGCGGCGACCACATTGATCGAATCTATCATCTCTACACATCTCAGCTCTGCCGGATGGGCGGTCTCGTTCCAGGTAGTCCCTCCGTCCGAAGTGGAAAACACCACACCGGCCCCCACTATTACACCATGGACCTCATCCGAAAAATCGATATCGGTCAGGCGCACAGCCGTCAGGTTGGTCGAGGACCAGCTGTTGCCGCGATCGATGCTTTCGAACAGATAACCGGCATCTGTAACTACCATATAATGCATGAACCCGAGAGCCGTCGACCCGTTGATGCTGTAGGGCAAGGGCAAGAACTCTGCCCACCAGCTCTCCCCTCCATCACCTGTGATGAGAATAGACCCCCAGTCTCCCGCGGCAAAACCAAACTGTTCGTCCCAGAAACTGATCGTGTTCAGGGAATATATATGGTTTTCGCTGCCGTCCTTCTTCATCTCCCAGGTTATTCCGCCGTCATCCGAAACAAATATCTTTCCATAACCGGTACCCTTGGCCTTGCACGCGGCCCAGAGGCGCCTGCCGCCTGATATCGCCAGTTCGTTCACCCTGCCATCGAACCCTGTAAGTCTGTCGAAACTGGACCAGCCATCGTCGTTTGAAGAGATGAATATATCGCCGTCCATCGACCCTGCCCACACCGTGTCCGCGCCGGAAGAAACAACGACCCCTGTAAGTTCGGGGCGGTCGATCGTCAGTATGAAACTGTGGATTAAAGGTGAATACCCATAACTCGCGGCCAGATCCATCAGATAGTTTGTGGCAATCGCCTTTTGAGGTGAGAAGGCGTACCTCGTATTGATGGTCACCAGACTATCGCCTGTATCAATCGGATCTTCACCACTCAGACTTCTTATCAGCCCTGCCATATTTTCGCTGTCTATCCTGCCGGTGAGCTGGCAGATCGGACAGGACTGCCCGAAAAGCACGGGAGAAAGAGAAAGGGACAGGATAAGATTAATAACGATAATAGAAATCGACTGCCTGAACTTGCGCTGCGCGAACATTTCTGAAATTAGTTCTTTAAAAATAGTGCACATACGACTAATATACCTTCTGGTCTGATCTGGCGCAATTGCAGAGGAAGACCGTCGCGGCTCATATGGGGGAATCATACATCATCGGAGGGGCAGAACGCTTGCCAGACTATATAGATCATTTCGGAATCAGTGACGAGGATATAGAAAAAGTAGTCTCTACCGCGCTGTCACGCGGATGTGATTTCAGTGACCTTTTCTTCGAACATTCCATAGAAAATATCATCACGATGGAAGAGGGAATAGTCAAAGAGGGCCTCAAAGCGGTATCGCTGGGGGTCGGGATCAGATGCGTAAAAGGTGAAGGCACCGGTTACGCGTATACAGAGGAACTCTCTCTCGAGAAGATGCGGAAAGCGGCTCTTACCGCCGCCGCGATAGCCGATTCGGGAAGCGCCCCGGCTCCCGCCTCGTATCGTGAGATCGAACACAGCAACTATTATCCACTCGACCGACTCACCACAGACGAGCCCCTTGGCAGAAAAACCGGCTGGATCGAACAGGCCGAAAAAGCGGCGAGAGACAGTGATCCCAGCATAGTGAAGGTATCTGTCACTCTCGCGGACAGTCTGAGGACCGTAAGACTGATCACATCGGATGGCCGTTCCCTGAGAGACGTAAGACCGATGACCCGGATATCGGTGTCCGCGATCGGAGAACGAAACGGTAACCGCCAGGTGGGCATATCGAGTGGTGGTGGAAGGATCGGGCCAGGGTACTTCGCCGAAAAGACTCCGGCCGAACATGGTTCGGAAGCAGCCAGGCAGGCACTTCTTCTCCTCGAAGCTATCGATGCCCCTGCTGGTCAGATGGAGATCATACTGGCTCCGGCCGAATCCGGCATCCTTCTTCACGAGTCTGTCGGCCACCCGCTGGAGGCTGACTTTATCCGAAAAAAGACTTCGGCCTATACTGGCCGCGTGGGCGACAAGGTCGCGAGTGAACTTGTTACCGTCATAGATGACGGCACAATCATGCACGACCGCGGATCCCTGAATTTCGATGACGAGGGCGTTCTTACCGAACCGACCGTCCTTATAGAGAACGGTATCCTGAAAGGCTTCATGCAGGACAGAATAAGCGCCAGCTTCTTTGCGACTTCACCGACAGGAAATGGCCGCAGGGAAAGCTACAGGTACCCCCCCATGCCGCGCATGACCGTCACATACCTTGCTAACGGAGAGACCGACCCGGGCGAGATATTCAGCTCGACAAAAAAGGGGATCTACTGCAAGTCTTTCAAAGGCGGTCAGGTCGATATCTCCAACGGCGATTTCGTGTTCGTCCCGATCGAAGCTTATCTGGTCGAAAACGGAAAAATCACTGTACCTGTGAAAAACCTTACACTGACGGGAAATGGCCCCGAAGTCCTTTCGAGGGTGACTCATGTAGGCAATGATTTCGCGTTCAGTGATGGCAGGTGGACCTGTGGCAAGGGACAATCTGTTCCGGTGGGAGTGGGACTTCCCACGATAAAGATATCAGGCATCACGGTCGGAGGCAGCGAACTGGGCTGATAAATGGCGGAGTGACCGAACGATGAATATGGATGAGATGAAAACCCTGGCCATGAAGGCCATAAAAACGACAATCGGGGAGGGCGCGGATACCGCGGAAGTCACCGTTTCCGGACAGGACCGGTTCAGTGTGACGGTTCGAAACGAGCGTACGGATAATCTCACGGAATCCGTTTCCAGCCGCATCTCGATCACCCTGTCCGCGGGAAAAAAGAAAGCCTCTATCACCACGAGTGATCTCTCACCTGAAAATATCAGAAAAATGATCGTAGAAGCTGTAGAACTCTCTTCTGTTATGGACAGGGATGAGTATTTCGACCTGCCTGATCAGGAGGAGACCGGGGTCGCGGACGAGATCAAAGGTCTTTTCGATCCTGAGACAGTCGGAATTCCCGCGGACGAGAAGATATCCATCGCCCTGGCACTGGAAAGGGCAGCCTGCGGACTCGACACAAGGATCATTTCCGATGGTGCATCATTTTCATCAGGAATGTATTCTCTCGTCTTCGCGAATTCGTCGGGATTCTGCGAGGGATACGAGCAAACCGGGTTCTCCACAGACATTTCCTGCGCGGTCGAAGATACTGCCCGGAAAGGCAAAAACACCGCGAGAAAACAATCTTCCTTCTGGTTTTCAACCTCCTGTGACAGGGCCGGACTGGATCCGATAGAAAATACGGCGAGCATAGCCGTCAACCGCACCTTGCGAAAACTGGGGGCCGTCAAACCAAAGACCTGTAGCGTTCCTGTCATCTTCGATCAGGTAACAGCCAGAAAATTCCTGGGCTGCATAGCTTCGGCGGTCAATGGGGGGAACATATATAAACGAGCGTCATTTCTCGCCGACATGATCGGCAAAGAAATATCTTCACCGCTCGTAACGATCATAGACGACCCGTTGATGCCGGGCAGGCTCGGCAGCAGACCTTTCGATGCTGAAGGAGTGAGAAGCAGAAAGAACACGGTAGTCGAGAACGGCGTCCTGACAAGCTACCTCCTCAGCAGCTACCAGGCCCGTAAACTTTCGATGAAGACTACGGGAAGTTCAGGAGGGATCTCGAATTTTTATATGGTCCCGGGCAGTCACACGCTTGACGAGATCATATCCAGTATCGATGAGGGCCTGTTTATAACAGCCCTCTCGGGACCGGGAGCGAACTGGTCGAGTGGTGATTTCTCCCAGGGGGCCCAGGGCATCTGGATCTCCGGAGGAAAACTCACTCACCCGGTGACCGAATTCACGGTTGCCGGCACATTCAGCGAAATGCTCTCAAAAATAAGCATGGTCGAAGACAGCCTCGACTGGAAATCGACTGTCGCCTCCCCCGCTTTCAAGATAGACCGGATGACGATCAGCGGCAGCTGAGTACCGGCCCCCCCAATTCGTAATCAGCCATTTCCAGAACAACACCAGCCGGATCCATATCATCGGAGTAACACCATCTTCTTCGTGAACACATCCTTGCCGGCTCTCAACCTGTAGAAATAGACCCCCGATGAGACCCTGTTTCCTCTGATATCAGTCCCATTCCACACGACCTCGTGTGTTCCTCGCGGCCGGGTTCCTTCCTCCAGCACTATTATTCTTCGTCCAGACGCATCGTAGACAGTCAACTCGACTTTCAGATCCGCCGCAAGATAGTAGCCTATGGTCGTGACGGGATTGAACGGATTCGGATAGTTCTGACGGACAATATTCGCCCCTGCCCCGATGCTCAGGGGCTCAGTCTCAAAAAGCAGCTTTGTGCCTTCTGAACCTGTCACCGAGACCCTGTACCTGTATTCCACACCCGGTTCGATATCGACGTCCCTGAAGGCAAAGGTCTCTGGCGCGGATTCGTCCGGCCTGATAGCGAGAGATCCGAAAATCGACTCTCCAGATGCCTGTCTGGAGATGTCGAACACCATTTCCGGCTCACTTTCATTCATCGTCCAGACGACCTCTATCGCGTCATCCCGGGCGTCTGCCGTAAAGCCTGCCAGCGTGGTGGCCAGATAGTGTCCTTCGCTGTCGATCCGCTGACTATAGATATCGGAATCGCCATCATACTGTTCCCATGTGACAAGTGCTCCTCCGGCATCATCAGCGATTATCTCGGGAAGGCGCTGATCATCAGAAAACGACAGGATAGATTGACCGTCGATGTCCCATAACGCCATACCGGCAACATCGATACACTGCGCGTATATATCATAGTCGTCCCCGCGGCCATCCTGCCATACGATGAAGATATCGTTCCCGGAATTCACATCCATCCTCGGATTCAGCTGATGCCCCGCAGCCCCACAGATCCGGTTGCCTCCGGCAGACCAGAGAAGATCTCCATCTGACCCTATCTTCTGCGCGTAAATGTCGGAGTCATCATTCCGGGCATCCACCCAGACGACGATAACGCTTCCGTCAGTGACGCGGACCGCCTGGGGAAACCATTTTTCTCCTTCACTGATTGAAACATGCACACCTTCCGGATCCCAGAGCAGGTCACCGTCACCATCCAGCCTCTGAGAGTAGATATCCCTCCGACCGTTACGAAGATCCTCCCAGACGACCGTGCACCCTCCAGCCGCATCCCCGAGTATTACCGGAAAACTGTTTGCGACTCCCGGAGAACAGACCACGACTCCAGGCTCTCCCCACATCCGCTGGCCCGCGGAACTTACTCGCTGAGCCATGATCGTACTGGCC
The DNA here is from genome assembly GCA_023131975.1 of Candidatus Krumholzibacteriia bacterium. Classification (GTDB taxonomy): domain Bacteria; phylum Krumholzibacteriota; class Krumholzibacteriia; order Krumholzibacteriales; family Krumholzibacteriaceae; genus JAGLYV01. The sequence goes on from JAGLYV010000045.1 coordinate 33,292, forward strand.
GATGCATCCCCGGCTACCCACATGACGATCATGCCCCCACTCCCATCTTCACTGACAACCGGAAGGAATTGTCCCGATCCGATTGACAGGTCCACTCCCCCGGATGTCCACTGTGGTTCTCCCGAGCCATTCACCTTCTGCACCCTGATCACACTCGTTTCATCGAGTCCCCTCTGCCATGCCAGAAGAACGCCCCCCTCACCATCGGAACAGATGCCCGGGTAATAATCATTCCCGGAACTCGTGGATACCTGCACCCCCTGTCCGGACCAGACGGAAACTCCCTCACTATTCACCCTCTGGACGAAGATATCGACAAAACCGGTTCGATGATCTGTCCACGCGAGGATCGCCCCTCCCGATCCATCAGAAATGGCCTGACGAAAAAATTCCCTGCCGGCCGGGTCCGTACACGCGGCTACCCCGTCCAGACTCCACTGAGCGTCACCCCCCCCATCGATCTTCTGTACATAGACATTTCCACTGCCCGAACGATAATCCTGCCATATCAACAGAGTGTTGTCTGCGTCTCCCCTGATTATTGCCGGATACCACTGGTTCCCTGCCGCGGTACAGACGGAACGACCCGTTTCGTTCCACGCTGCCTGTAACGGCCCTGTAGAAACGATCAGAAGAACAGGTATCAGTATAGAAATAATTCCTGCTGCGTGAAGAATTCGAAATGTCATCTACGCTCACCTTGCGAATGAGCTGCTGCCAGGATGGATATGAGCAATCGGTATTCCACAAACAGGGCGGGACCATTTCCAATAAGTCTGAACGGAGAAGAGCCTTTAAAGTGGAAACATAGTATGGTAACATCGTCACCTGACAGGTCCGCATGAGGAATGATCGAGAACAAGCTGGAGCGGTCGGCAGCGAACGTTTCAACTCGTTTTTTTTCGACGCGGAAGACTGAGATACTGTCACGGAATCTGTTGAACAGTCTATTTTTATTGCTTATTGCGATTTTACTGCCCCACGACCCGAATGAGGGCAGTTTACCTGAAGGGAGTAAGATGAGCGTCAAAACCACATTTATCGGAGCTGTAAGGGAAGTAACGGGTTCGAATCACCTGATCTCGACGGAATCATCGAAAGTGATCATCGACTGTGGGCTCTTCCAGGGCCGCAGAAAAGATTTCTATGCCAGGAACTCGACATTCCCGTACGACCCGGCGACCCTTGACGCGTGCATCCTCTCCCACGCCCATATAGACCATAGCGGAAATATTCCTAACCTGGTCAAACAGGGATTCAATTCAAGGATCGTGACCACAGACGCTACGAGGGATCTCTGCACGATGATGCTTCCAGACAGCGGTCATATCCAGGAAGAAAGTGTCAAGTACGTCAACAAGATCCACAAAAGGAAGGGACTCCCTGCTGCTAAGCCCATTTATACCCGGCAGGATGCTGAAGACTCTCTTCAGTTTTTCTCCGGACACCCGTACAGGCAGAAAGTCAGGGTGACTGACGATATCTCCGTGACATTCTTTGACGCCGGACATGTCCTCGGCTCCACGAACCCTCTTATCGAGATCGAGAAAGATGGCCGAACGATCCGGGTCGCCTACGCGGTCGACCTTGGAAGAAAGGATATGCCGATCCTGAACGATCCGGAGACTCCACCCGACATAGATTACCTGTTCCTGGAAAGCACCTACGGGGGAAGACTCCATGATTCGGTCGATACGACCAAGAACCGTCTGGCCGAGGTGATAACTTCTACAGTTAACAGGGGCGGGAAAATCATCATCCCGTCATTCGCGCTCGAACGGACCCAGGAGATAGCTTACTATCTCAACCAGCTCCTGCAGGAAGACCGCATCCCCGGCATCCCGATCTACGTGGACAGCCCCCTGGCAGTGAACGTGACGGAAGTCTTCATCAGGCACCCGGAATGCTACGATGAGGAGATGTACGACGCGTTCCGATCCGGACAGGATCCCCTGGGAACGAACAGGATCGAGTATATAAGGGATGTCGAAAGGTCGAAGAGCCTCAATCATGAGGACAGACCGATGATTATCATATCGGCCTCAGGAATGTGCGAAGCGGGCCGTATCGTTCATCATCTGAAAAACAATATCGGCGATCCGAAGAACACCGTGATGGTAATCGGTTATATGGCAAAGAATACACTGGGCAGAAGGATCGTGGAGAAACATGAAAAGGTAAAGATCTTCGGAGAAGAACGGGCATTGAGAGCAAGAGTGGAAGTGATGAATTCATTTTCCGCACATGCCGATCGGGACGATCTCCTGAACTACGTCCTGCCTCTGAAAGGCTCAGTAAAAAAGATCTTCATAGTCCACGGCGAAGAAGACCAGTCAAAGCAACTATTCGATCTTCTTGAGAGCAAGGGCCTGCCGGTCTTTCTCCCGGAAGCCGGGGACGAGATCGAGCTAGTTTGACCGCTATGGATATCATCGACTTGCCGGCCCCGGGCCGGCAAGTCATCCTCAAGCCCTCTTGTTCAAATATCCTTCCTGATCCATCTACCGTCAGATAAATATCTGATTGGTGGAACTCTTCTTGCAATTTTCCAGCTACGACAAAAGTCACACATCGATTAGTCGAGTTAAATACATGCAAGGCATCATGTCATGCCTGTGGTGCCCGGAAAGTCCGGGCCACGTTGAATAGTATTCTCTCATATTGCAACACGGCGTGCCCGTGTGCAGCATAGAGGCAACACGATGTTCATCATCCCTGTCGGCACCAAGAGTGCGCTGGCCCTTAAGCCGAAGGTCACGATCTCCCTCATCGTCATCTGTATAGTCGTCCATATGTTGACGAGCATGACCGGCGGCGATATCCAATCCGACCTCTTTAAAGTCGAACGGAAGATCTACCATGTACAGGTCCACCTCTTCCTTCTGGAAAACGATGAGTTCTATCTCGAGAACGGATATATAGATAATCTTCAGGAAATGGCGATGGACGGCATCGCCGGTTCGAGCGACTACGCCGACCTGGAATCCAACATATTCACGGCGATGGGAAATTCCTTTTCCTGTTTCAAGGATCTCGAAAGTTTCGGAAATACCCTTTACAAACGCGACGCATCTTTCTACGAAGGCGAACCTTTCAGACAGGAACTGCTGGCAAAATGGAAAGATATTCAGAAAAAAGAGGAAAGCGTCCTTAACAGGATCCCTTCATTTTCACTGGGACTGGTTCCCAGAAATATGAACAGGTTCTGGACCTTCGTCACTCATCTTTTCCTCCATGGTGACATATGGCACCTACTCGGCAACATGCTCTTTCTCTGGGTAGTAGGATGCCTCCTCGAAGACACCTGGGGCCGCGGCCCGTTTCTCGCCTTTTATCTCTGTGGAGGGATATTCGCCGGCCTGGCTCACTGCCTGCAGGACACTTCCTCGGGGATGCCTCTCATAGGCGCTTCAGGAGCGATTGCCGCCGCGATGGGCGCTTTTACAGTCCGTCATTTCATGACAAAGATCAGATTCTTCTATTTTTTCCTGCTTCTGTTCCGACCGTTCTGGGGAACCTTTCACCTCCCCGCGTTTGTCTTTCTTCCCTTCTGGTTCATTCAACAGGTAGCTCTCAAGTCGCTATCCGATTCAGTCGGCGGTTCGAACGTTGCCTACCTCGCTCATATTATGGGATACCTTGCGGGCATAGTCACGGCACTCATTTTCCGGACAACGGGGTTGGAAGAGAAGGTCATAGACCCGCTGGTCAAAAAGAAGCGGATCAAGGAGGGAGTACTGAAAGACCCGAGATTCGACGAGGCCTGCGACAGCCTCCGACAGGGGGGCGTGGAACGGGCAAAGATACTCTTTTCCCAGCTTGTCCGTGAAAATCCCGAGAACTTCGACCTGGCCGGGGACATAGCCATGATCTACAGGGAAGCCGGTATCGAAAATGACTATCTCTCCATAAATGAACTCACGATGAAGAACCTGCTGCTCAAAGGCAGAATGGATGAAGCATCCGGACTGGCTCTGGATATGATCCATGTTCAGGCTGATACGGCAATAAACCCGCAACTGCTGCACAAGGTAGGAAAACACCTGCAGAACGCTGGCAGGCACGGTGAAGCTCATGACATATACAGGTCGATCATAAAAGCCAACATTTCTCCCACCATGAGCGCCAAGGCCTCGATCGCCCTGGCGAAACTGCTGAGCTCCGAATTGAACAACGTCTATGATGCCATAGAAACACTCGACTACGCGCTGACCCTGGAGATCGAACCAGCGCTCAAATCAACGATCCTGGAGATAAAGAGTACGATGGAGAGCCTTGCGGGAAGCCCCTGCAAGACATAACAGGCCATTCTGACCGGAACGGCTGGTGGAATTTCTCGAACTGGATAGAATTTCTCGAACCTGACAACATACTCACAGTGATCCGACGATATTCATCAGAACCTGTTTGAAATCTTTCGAACCACCGACAAGACGCGCTCTCAACCGGCCTTCCCTGTCGATAACGATAGTTGTCGGAGTATACATCGTCGTAAGGACATTCCTCGAATAGAACCTGGAATCTATCAGCAGAGGGATCGTGACTTTCTTTTCCTTGAGAATCTCCCTGCTGCGTTTCACCATACCTTTGGAATCGATGAGCAGGAGTTTGAAACCTTTTTCACTTTCGGACCTCTTCAACTCTTCCAGTTGCGGCAACTCCGCAATACAGGGCGGTCAGGTAGGGCTCCATGCGCTTATTATGAGTATATTTTCCCTGTATTCCGACAGTCTGTGGGTCCTCCCGTTCAGATCAGAAAAATCCATATCGGGAAGTACACCCTCGTCGATTATCCTCACAGCCAGGATCCGGTCATCGAGATCCTTCCTGTCCGGGTAGACAATGCTGTACAGGCTGTCGATATTTACATGCTCGCCCGCTCCCGGCGCTCCGGCAACGAACAGCAGGTATGACTCGACTGCCTTCTCCCGCATATCCTTTTCCCAGAGATAGCTGGCCAGTTTATCATTGGCGAAAGGATAATCTCCCGCTTCGGCAAGGACGGCCGCGCCTTCATCATCTCTATTCCGGTCAAAGAGAAATTCGCCGTAAACCGATCTCGCGTGCTTCAATTTGTAATCGTTGCTGGTCAGTCCCTGCAATTTCTCGAATAGACTCTCTGTCAGCTGATCGCTGGATTCCTCGCTCATCAGGTAATAACAGAGGTACAGATGCAGACGGTAATCGCTCTCTTCCCCGCCCAGTATCTGTCCGGCAAGTTTAATCGCGGATTCCCTGTCCTTTTCCCACAGAAAGGCAAATTTCCTGTAAAGAAGGTCACCTCGGATGAAGGGTTCTTTCTCCTTTTCCATTACCTGGTCGAACCACGTCAGCGCGCTGTCTGAGTCGTTCATATCTACGACCATAGTCTCGAATATCCTTGAATAGGCTATCGACCTTGCGGGGTGTTCCTGATTGTTGACAGCGAATATCTTCAACCTCTCTACCCTTCTGGACGGAGCTTCGAGAGCAGAAGCAGTCTCAAGTTCCTCAAAGATGTAAAGATCCTGATTCCCGTCTCTGCCGGAACATCCGGATAAAGCGGCAGACAATAGAAAAATTGCGACTACCATCGGGACAAGCTGTCTCATCGACACTCCTCTTTTTGGCTTTTTGAAATACGGCTTTTCCTGATAAGGGCGATCATAGCATCGGCACGCGACTGCCAGCTGCATGCCATCGCGAATTCACGCAATTTCGCGGAATCCGCGCCCTCTTTCAGCGCTTTCCTTATGCCCTCGACAAATTCCTCCCGGCTTTCCGCCAGATATATCATCCCATCCAGTTCATCCATCTCGGGAGCGAATTTGTATGTGACGATCGGTTTTTCAACAGCGGCGTATTCATATATCTTGTTAGGATCCGCCATACGCATGAGTTCGTTCATCTGCAACGGGATCATACAGATATCAAGCGCGTTGATATAGGCACCCAGGCGTTCATATGGTTTCGACCCCAGGTAGAAGATATTTCCCTTTTCGGCTATCATCTTCTCGAGCCTTTCACGCGATGGTTCGAAAAGCGGGCCCATCAATATTATCGACGCCTCAGGGAAACCATCCGCGATCATATCGAGAAGTTCCATATCAAACCATGGAGCTATAGCTCCCGAGTAACCGAGAACAGGCTTATTGAATTTTTTCATCTCTTCAGGGATGCCTTTCTCGATCGCTTCCCTGAAAAGTCCGTAGTCGACACCATTACCTATATAGTCCACATCCTTCACTCCCATGGAATGAAGACGTTCTACCAGCCCTCTGCTTACCGCTACCAGAACATCGGATATGGATACCAGCTTCCTGAAATATTTCCCTGCCCAGCGGGGCGATCCTGGAAATTCAAGAGGATCGTCATTGCAATCGTAGAGGATGAAAGAGCGGTTGAACAGGGGGAGCACCGCCGCGTAGTAAATGTTAGAGACGAAAAAGACTCTGTCTCTTCCGGAAAACCCCGTAATGGAAAGAATGACCCGGACCCAGAAAAAGAGGATTATGTTCCAGAGGAACCTGGCGGGAGGAAACGAAAAGAGAGCCTTCAGACATTTTTGGGGAAAATTCTTCAAAGCAGGGACACAGACATAAGTGATATTACCATCCCTGACAGGCCTGAAATTGTTTTTCTTGCCCTTGACGACGCTGGACAGGAAAAGGATCTCCCAGTCTGACGGAAAACGGCCGATGATCTGCTGCTTTCTCGTCCTCACGTACTGCCACTGGATCTCAGAAAAACAAACTACTTTCAATGGAAGCCTTTTCTCCGTCGTTAAGTACCGGCCAGAGGTTCTACTTCTCTGCCCGCATAGAATTCCCTTATTTTCTCTATAACGAAATCCTGCTGCTCCCCGGACAACTCGGTGTAAACAGGCAGAGCCAGAGTCTGTTCAGAGGCTTTTTCCGCTTCAGGCAGGTCTCCTTTCGCCCCTCCCAGAAAAGAAAAACACTTCTGCAGATGAAGCGGTACCGGATAGTAGATCTCGCAGCCGATACTTTCCGAAACAAGGAACGATTTGAGCGAATCTCTATCTCTTGCCCGGATCACATATTGATTGAAGATGCTTATATTACCTTCGGCTGTCACAGGAGTGGAGACTCCCGGCAGACCGGCCAGCCCTTCGGAATAATAAGCGGCGTTCCGACGCCTTCCCTCACTCCACTCATCAAGATATTTCAGCTTTACTTCGAGGACCGCGGCCTGTATCGCGTCCAGCCGGCTGTTGACCCCGACCTCGTCATGGTAGTACCGCTCCCGCGCTCCATGTCCACGCAGCAGACGTAGCCGCGAATCGATATCCTCATTCCCGGTCACTACCATCCCGCCGTCCCCGAACCCACCGAGATTCTTGGATGGAAAAAATGAAAAACAACCGCAGAGTCCGAAAGCGCCGGCTTTCTTCCCATTGTACGATGCTCCGATCGACTGACAAGCATCCTCTATGATCGGAATATCGCGCGAATCGGCCATCGCGCAGATACTCTCCATCTCCGCCAACTGACCGAACAGATGCACGACAAGGACAGCCTTCGTCCTGGGCGTGAACGCCTCCTCGATCCTGTCCGGTGAGATGTTATATGTGACAGGATCTATATCGACCATGACCGGGGTAGCACCCAGTCTCGTTATCGAACTGACTGTCGAAAAGAAAGTATAGGGGGTCGTGATCACTTCGTCTCCGGGACCGATATCAAGCGCCATCAGGGCCAGGAGAATAGCATCTGATCCTGAAGCTACGCCAGAGGCATATTCTACACCGCAATAAGCTGCCACGGATCGTTCAAACTCGGCTACTTTCGGTCCCATGATGAAATACTGGGATTCCATGACTTCACGGACTGCGCCTTCTATCTCACTTCTGATCTTATCATACTGTGCAACCAGGTCGAGCAGCTTCACTTCCATCGATATCCCTCACTTCTTCCTTTCGGCCAGCCCACGATAAAGCTCCTTGAGCTCATCGCTGGTGCTGTCCCAGTTATATCGGTCGAGGAAGGCCTCGCACCCTCGCTCTCCTGTCTCTTTCCTGAATTCCTCATCCTCATAAAGTCTCCTCACACTCTCGGCGAATTCCTCGGGACGGTCCCATGTAAAGACCAACCCTCCACCGGAGTCCTCGATCACCCTCTTCAGAGGGGGACAGTCACTCACGATCACCGGTTTTTTCAGCATCATGTATTGAAATATCTTGTGCGGAATCGTGGTGTCTGTATGCGGATTTCTCGCGTGCGGGACAAGGCATACGGAACTGGCATCGATATAGCTCCATATCTTATTGAAGGGCTGCCATCCGGGCATCTCGACCGTATCTCCGCACCCAAGGCTGGCGGAAAGTCTCTTGAGGTGATCCATGTACGGCTTGTTCCTGTCGCCAACGAGAACAACCCTGAGATCCTTTATCCTGTCTTTCATAAACGGAACGGCCCTGATGACCGTGTCCAGCCCCCTGTGAGGAGCAAAGCCCCCGATATAGGAGATCATGAAACTTCCTGAATACTTTTTCGTGATAGTAGGATCGAGGGGAATGTTGATCCTCTCCACATGAGCGGTGTTCGGGACCACATGTATCTTCTCCCCTGGAATTCCCAGGTCCTTGATCCTTTCCTTCGATTCTTCGATCACCGCTATGATGGCATCGACTTCTCTCAGTATCTCTCTTTCGTATCGGGCCCAGCGCCTGAACCCGTATATGGTCTTCTTTTTTAACTGGTTCGTGTACCAGACCTGCAGGCCTCCGGGATAATTCTCGTGCAGGTCGGCGACTACGGGGATCCCTTCCATTCGACCTACCCTGACCGCTATGCCCACCAGCGGAAGATCGTGAATATGAAGCACCTCTATTTTTCGGCTTCTGACAAAATCTATTATAGCCTTTTCCCAGAGCCGATCCCTGTATGTGAAGTTGAAAGTGTACCTGTGATACTTCTCTCTCCACTTGCCCATCTCGATACCCCGGTACATGTGGATAGGGCCGTTCATGGCCTCCAGCGCCTCTCCCTCCCCACGCTCAAGGAGGAGATGGACTTCGTGACCTTCCGCTGCCAGGGTCCCGGCTTCCTTTTCCACACGGATATCAGGAGGAGGTATCCTGCCCTTCAATACCATACCGATACGCAAAAGATTTCCTTTCCGTTACAGCGGAGAAGGCCTTTCAGCCATAGCGACCTGTGAATAATAGCTGTCCATCTGACCGTATTCAATACAAATCATCTATCATAAGGGGCCTGAAAGATGTATCATGCGTGGAGAAACAATGGATAAACTTTGGAGGACCCTTATGAGCCGGGAACCTGTGGAGATCAAAAAAATAGTATATGGCGGACTGGGACTGGGCCATTTCGAGGGCAGGACCATTTTTCTCCCGTATACGGCGCCCGGCGACGTGGTCACTTTCGAGATAACAGCAGACAAAAAGAAGGTCCTGTTCGGCAACCCGGAGGAGATCATCGAACCATCACCACTTCGGATCAAACCGGAGTGCCCGATATTCGGGATCTGTGGCGGGTGCCATATGCTTCACCTCTCCTATGAAAACGAGATCGAGGTGAAAAAGAACACCACACTGGAAAGCCTCGAAAGAATCGGCGGAATCAAGACATCGATCGACGAATTCACCTCCTGCCCCGACCGTTACGGCTACCGCAATCATTCTGTCTTCCATGTTGACCGGGACGGAAATCCGGGTTTTATCCGCCGCGAATCGGACGATATAGTCCCGTTCCCCGAGGGAGGATGCCTTCTACTACCCGAGGAGATGAGGTCGGCGATAGCCGCCATTCCCGCGAGCAGCCTTGTTCCGGTCAGCGAGGTCAGGGTGAGGATGGACAGGTATGGCACCGTGCATTTCTGGGGACTGAAGGATCACATAAGTCCACCGGATGTACTGATGGAAGCCGGGGGATATCATTTCCCCATATCCCCTCATTCATTCTTCCAGGTGAACCGCTTAATGACCGACACTCTTATCGAGAAGACCCTCTCTCTCTCCTCTTCGACTCCCCGCAGGGTTTTGGATCTGTATTGCGGAGCAGGATTTTTTACTCTCCCCTTTTCGAAGATAGCGGGCGAAGCCATGGGCATCGAAAGCGACCCGAAGGGGCACAAAAGCGCGCTTGCGGCAAAAAAACTTAACAAAATATCGAATGTGACCTTCAGAAAAGGCAGGGTTGAGAAAGAAATATTCAGGGTCGGGGAAACGGATCTGCTGATTGCCGATCCACCCAGGAGTGGCCTCCCCGCGGAAGCGGTCAGAGGCATATTAAAGCTCCGGCCATCTGAGATAATATTGGTATCCTGTGAGCCTCCCACCTTTGCCAGAGACGCTTCACGCCTGATCGAGTCCGGTTATTCGCTGAGCAGACTCCACCTCGTAGATATGTTTCCCGGAACATACCATGTCGAAATGGCTGGATTGTTTAAAAGATAAGTAAACCCTAATCCGCCTCGTCGGTCCACTCGATCTTTACGTTCAACCTGTCGGTGTCATAGTACTTGTCGACATCGACCAGACTCGGGGAGTTCTTTACCTCCGCGAGCGGGACCTTGACAAGCCGTGAACGCTGGACCGCGACCATATATCCCGTGTCTCCGTTATTCAGCATCTCGACAGCGTTATGTCCGAAACGCCTGCCGATCTGCCTGTCTTTCTGGGATGGCGGGGTGCCTCTCTGCAGATACGCGAGCGCCGAGTATCTTGTATGCCGGAACCTGTGTTCCATAAGACCCTTCAGGTAGTTTCCTACCCCCCCAAGGCTATAGTGTCCGAAGTCGTCGATCTTGGCATCTTTTCTGACTTCTTCTTCACCGGTGATATGGGCTCCTTCGGCAACCACGATTATCTTGTAGACATGGTCAAAACCAATCTTGGTACTTGTTTCCAGCTGCTCGCGCAAGACATCTGAAAGTTTGTCGATCGTGAAGGCATGTTCCGGGATCAGGATGACGTCCGCGAAAGCCGCCTCTCCACCCCTCAATGCCAGCCACCCCGCGTGTCGACCCATCACTTCCAGAAAAAAGATCGTCTGGTGCGATTCGGCAGATTGAGCGATACGCTCGGCACAGTCGGTGATCACATTGAGAGCTGTATCATACCCCAAAGAGTATTCGGTGCCAGCAAGGTCCCTGTCGATAGTCTTGGGGATACCTATTATAGGCACTCCACGCTCTGACAGGACAGCCCCGGCACCCAGGGTATCGTCTCCACCTATCGCGATCAGAGCGTCCAGCTTGAGTTTCTTGATATTCTTCAGGACCATCTCGGTCCTGTCGTTTTCTTCCGAAACGGGATTGGTCCTGCTGCACAGAAGTTTACTGCCGCCAAGCCTGCTGTACTCACGGATTATCTCCGGACCGAGTTCTACTATGTGATTCTTATTTTCCTTGATACTCAGCGCTTCCCATCCACGCTTGAGGCCGATCACCTTGTGCCCATACATCGACGCGCGCTCAACCACTCCGGCGATAGCCGGGTTCAGGCCAGGGGCATCCCCACCACCGGTCAGAACTCCAATTCTCATTCCCATCTTCCTGTCCTTTCACCGCCGGCTTCAGCCTGTCGGTTCTTTTCCTTCCAGTAGCCAGTCAAGTCCCTGCTGTTCCCAATCGGGATTGTCAAGGGAACTGATATATCTCTCTGTATTGTAGATGCCCGTTTCCCTGGCAAGCCTGATGAGCTGAAGGGTCGTGAGGTTGTCCCTGAGTATGACGACAGATCTTATCATACCAAGTTCCCTCGCGAATCGCTGCCCTTCCTGAAGCGGTTCCTGCGCCTCATCGGAAAAGGGAATAAGAGTCCTCATGTCGACGAAGACATTGAAAGGCTCCCCTGCTTCCTCTACCAGAGCCCTGAATTCTTTCAACCATTTCCGGGCTTCCTCGACTCCGACCACTCCTCCCAGAACGATCCTGAAACCATAATCCATTTTTTCGATACTATACATCTCTACATCCTCGAATTATCTTCAACCTCTCACATCGAAGAACACGGAGGCGATCAGCTCCCACATTCTCCGCCATTGCGCAGGTACTGATCGAGAGTGACGTTTTTCTTGTAACAGCCCCCTGTAACATATCTCAGGGTCGGCATGAATACATTCGTTTTTTTGAAACCGGGGACGACCATGATAATCTTCCCATCGCTCTCCAGATATGCGAGAGAGGGAAATCCTCTTACCTTGAACGATCTCGTCAATTCCACGGAAGTATATTCTTTTCCCTTAAACCGGAGTTTATCTTTCCTGTTCTCAGCATTGATCCGGATTGTGATAAAATCCTTTTCCAGTACCGTCTTTACCTCGGGATTGGAAAAAGTGTCCCTGTCCATGACCTTGCACCATTTGCACCACGAAGTATAGAAATCGATTATTACGGGCTTTCCGGAACTGGCGGCCAGTTCCATACCCTCGTTAAAACCGAGCCAGCCATCAGCAGCCTTCTCTCCACTGCCACCACCACACCCAGCCAATACTATCATTACCAGTCCTATAAAAACAAGATTTCTCGACATCTCCAAGCCCTCCCTCATGTTGTTTTGGCGAAAATTTAATATAACCCAGACATTGAATGACTTCAAGAAGAACTGGCCCCGTCTCTTCCAGATAATCATGGAATAGCTTTCCAGGGCCGAATTCGATGTTTCTTTCAGGAACTTTTCTCTCACTGATATTTATACAATAGCCACGATAGTATCCTTGAACAACAGGTGCGATGCCTGTATTATTCATCGGTCGAAGATGATTGAATCTGAAACATATATACTACTACGACCCGCTCACCAGAAACGAAAGGAAACAGATGAAGAACCTGCTGAAATCAGGGCTCGTGCCGGTCATGATCGCCTTCATTATCCTGTCGGCCATCCCGGCTGTATCCCAGACAGATACGAAGTCGCAGGAAAAACCGGACAGCTCCGCGACAATTGAAAAACTGGAAGACGCGAAGATCCATATCGACCAGTGGTTGCGCCTGGGCCCTGTAACATCACAATTTCCGGCATTTCATGATGAGGACGGGAAAGACAACGACGCGGCATTTCTTTTGTCTTTTAAAAACATGGACTTGAACCGTCTTTCGCCGTCCGCGGGTACTCCTGTCAACACGCTCGAGGGGCCGATGTCATGGACCGTAGTTTCAGCCGACACTCTCGGAGTCCTGCTTGAAAGCCTGACAGACATACCTTCCACCTCATACCTGGCAACATGGATCGAACTGCCGCGATGGATGAAGATCGAGATCGAAGCAGCTTCGACAGACCCGTTCGAATTGTTCATCGACGGGGTATCGCTGGTAAAATCCAGCTCAGTCAGCGGAACAGGCAGGCCCGGTAAACCAAAAACAGGAAACACAGATCTTAAACAGGGGAAACATCTTCTTATTGTAAAAATGGTCCATGTCCCCGGCGACACGCTCGCCGACTGGCGGATGAACGCCTCCCTGAGGGCAACGGAAGATTTCAAAGAAATACCGGTCGTCTCGATCGACCCGACGACAAGATTGAACATATCACATATTCTCGACGTCCCCAATATCAGCGGGATCGACGTATCACCGGACGGAAGACTTGCCCTTATCAGTTACTGGAGATTTCTCCCCCCCGAGGGACAAAGGGAGAATTACAGGGAGATCCGAAGACTTCCGGACGGAGAACTCGTCAACACGATCCGCGAAAGCGAGATGTCGAACATGGATTGGGCCCCGACAGGAAACCGTCTGTCGTATGTAGCGAAACGAAAGGGAAAAGGTTCCATACGGATCCTCGACCTGGATACTGGAAAAACCGAGACCATCATAGAAGATATAAAAGACCTCGGAGATTACACCTGGAGTCCTGATGGTACATGGATGGTCTATTACATCAATGAAAAACCGAAAGATAACAGTACAGGCGTAAAAAGGCTGCAGGGGATACAGGACAGGCAGCGCTTCGCGAGAGGCAGGACATCCCTGATGATGACTTCCGTACCGGGTGGCTCGGTAAGGAAACTGGCCACCGGGAAATTCGACTCGTCCGTCAGTGATATCCATCCTGACGGCCGGAAGATCCTGCTCTCGAGATATTATGAAGACCTGTCCGAGAGGCCCTTCGGCACATCGGAACTTATCCTTCTCGACCTCGATGATATGAGTACCAGGCAACTTCACAAGGGACACTGGGTCAACGGAGCTCAATGGTCTCCGGACGGGAAAAAGATCCTGATCAAGGGGGCCCCCTCCACTTTCGGCGATATCGGAGTCGACGTGAAAGAAGGAGTGATTCCGAACGATTACGACGGCCAGCTCTATATCATGGACCTCGGGACAGGTGAAGTAAAAGCCATATCAAAAGATTTTGATCCAGCCATTTCCGGAGCAATCTGGTCAAAAGCCGATAACAGGATCTATATTACCGCGGCAAAGAAAGATCTGAAGAAATTTTACAGATACGATTCCCGCAAACAGGCATTCCGGGAGATAAAGACAGAAGCCGATGTCGTCAGCAAACTGAGCATTTCATCAAAAAGGTCTATTGCGGCATTTGCGGGTGAAGGAGCGAGCCTGGCTCCGGCAGTATATTCTATCGATCTGAAGAAAGACAGAGTCAGAAAGATAGCCTCTCCCGGCTCCGGAATGCTGGATAACGTGAAAATCGGTGAGATCGGAGACTTCGACTTCGTCACTGAATCGGGGACTACGATCATTGGAAGGATCCACTATCCCCCCGATTTCGACTCGACTCGTCTCTATCCATGCATCGTCTATTATTATGCTGGGACTTCTCCTGTCGACAGGCGTTTCGGAGGCAGATACCCGTTCAACCTCTGGGCCGCCAAAGATTTCATCGTGTACGTCCTCCAGCCCAGCGGCGCGACAGGATTCGGCCAGAAATTTTCCACCGCGCATGTCAACGACTGGGGAAAGGTGACTTCACAGGAGATCATCTCTGGAGTAGGAAAATTCCTCGAGGCCCACCCGTTCGTGAACCCATACAGGGTAGGATGCGAAGGCGCCTCATACGGCGGATTCATGACCCAGCTGTTGATCACACGCACCGATATCTTCGCCGCGGCGGTATCACATGCCGGCATCAGTATGATCGGGAGCTATTGGGGAGAGGGCTACTGGGGATACGCCTATAACGCCGTCTCCGCAGCCGAGAGTTACCCGTGGAACAGGCCCGATATCTACGTTGACCAGAGTCCCCTCTTTGCGGCTGACAAGATCGTCACCCCCCTTCTGCTTCTGCACGGGGCGGCGGACACCAACGTACCACCCGGCGAAAGCGAGCAGATGTATACGGCGCTGAAGATCCTCGGCAAGGATGTCGAATATATCAAATATGAGGGACAGAACCATTTCATACTTGATTACAAGAAAAGAAAATCATGGTCCGATGCGCAACTCGCCTGGTTCGACAAGTACCTCAAAGACCAGCCTGAGTGGTGGGACGAGATGTATCCTCCGATAGATCCTCCGAAGAAAAGTCTACCCGCTTACCACGGGCTGCACGAGGTCGTCCTCAAGGAAGACTACCGGGCGCTACTGGGAGAAGTGACAAGAGAGGATATTGCGAAAACTATCGCCGGATGGGACGACGAATTTTTCGACTATACTCCCGACCAGGAGACGCTTTCCGCCATCGAAGAGGAGATCTACGGAGTAGAGATCACCTGTGTCCTCGGTACCTGGTGCTCCGACTCGCAAAGAGAGATACCGAGACTCTGGAAAATACTGGAAACGGTCGATTACCCCGTCTCGGAAATAAAGATGTATGCGGTGGGGAGCTCCCGTTTCTCGGCCGACCTGCAAGTACCGGCAAGAGTCCTCACCTGGTCAGAGAGACTGAAAGATCATTACGATGTCGAAAGGGTCGCCACGATAATTATATCCCGGGGCGGCAGGGAGATCGGAAGGATCGTCGAGACTCCCGAAGAATCTCTTGAAAAAGATCTGATGAAGATCCTGGAAAAGGAAACGGATCGGTAGGTGATCCCGACCGCAATACTCTGGTGACACTACCCTCAGACACAGAGAGAGGCCCGGGAAATTATTCCCGGGCCTCTTTTTACGCGAATCCTGGTGCGAAAGTCTGTAAAAACGTTCTAGGCCTGTGCCTCCTTGCTCGGCAGCTGCAACCCTGTACCGAGCCTCTTGTCGGTCCTGAGAAGGATGAGGGCCGATATCAGCCCCACAAAACCCAGAGAGGCAAACATGATCTGCATCGGAAAATACCCGTTCCTGTCGACCACGATCCCGGCAAGCCACGGGAAGAGTGTCAGCCCCGCGTTCTGGATCCATCCGATCATACCGTACGCGGTCCCCAGGTAATTCTCCTTGACCAGGATAGGAACGGCCGGCCAGAGGGCCGCGGGAACGAGAGAAAAGGAAACGCCCAGTATGATAAATGGTACGGCAGGATGTATATTCGTCGATCCCAGAAGAAGATGGGCGGGGAAAAGCAGAAGCGATCCGAGCAACATCAGTGTCCCCCGCTTACCGAACTTATCGACAAGAAAACCGAAGATCGGCGTAAAGATCATCGTACTCCCTGAAGCCATCGCTGTATACCATCCGGCCTGCGTCGCGCTCATCGCAAACTGCTTCTGAAGCATGCGCGGCGCGTGTGAAAGGAAAGGGAACATCGCCGAATAGAAGGTCACGCACAGAAGACTCACCAGCCAGAACGATGGGCCGAAGTTCCGGACTTCCTTGAGGATCTTTATCATGCCGACCTGTTCCTCGCTATCCTCCCCGGCGCTCGCACCCTTCTTGTCCACGGCCAGATATACGAGGAAGAGAAGGAATGTGACGAACATGACCGCGGTACCGGCCCAGACCGACCAGGTCCACGAACCCAGGCTGTTCCTGATCATCGCGGAAGTGCCCATCGCCAGAAAAGTACCCATCCTGCATACCGTGATATTGAGCCCGAAGGCCAGTGAAAGCTCTTTTCCCCTGAACCATCTCGCTATCACCTTGTTGACGACGAGGATCGCCGCTTCCGATCCGAATCCGAATATCCCTCTTCCGACCAGCATCCAGACAAAAGACTTGTCTGCGGCCACAGAGGTGACAAGAGACCCTAAAACACAGAGCCCGGCGTAAAGGATCCCTGCCTTTTTTATTCCGAGCCTGTCCAGCAGAACGCCAGCAACAACCACCAGGAAAAAGAGGTTAGGCAGAGAATATAACGTAAACAGCAATCCGTACTGGGAGTTGTCGATATTCATCGACTGCTGGATATAATCGTTGATCGGTGTGACCGCGTCATAGACATAATAGGATCCGAAAAGGACCATACTGATCAAAAACAGTATCAGCCACCGCCACCAGGGTTTCTCCGCCTGTGCCTGTTCTTCCATCCGTCCACTCCTTGTTAAGAGGTGCGTCCCCGCATGTCTGATCTCATGAATACTGATCTCTTCCGGCGACTATATCATTTATCCTGGAACTCATCAACCATCCGTACAAAATCAGTCTTGCTGCTTCGTCCTGTCAGAACTTACCTGTGTATTTCCACCAGAGATGGTCTCCAAGGTCCCAGTACGCGGCCGTTGTCTCTTCGGCAAACCCGCAGGAATATCCGGTGAGTAACTTTCTGGCTTTCTTCGGGCTTTTCTCGAACAGGGCCATCGCTTTCTTTTCCAGATCTGCCTGGTCATCGAAAGCCCTGTCTTCGAACGCCACTCTTACCGAATCGACATCGACTCTCATCTGTCCCCATTTCTGGGCGGACAGGTCGGCGACACGGTTGAACCCCCACCACGCGCAATCCCTGTCGAATGCCTGGCGACCACTGAGTTTCCAGCTTTCGGGCAAATCGGAGATCCCGCAGTAGAGAGGAGTAAAAGCGGTCATAGCAGGGTTGTCCCATCCGAACCAGACCAGGCCTCCTACCGGATCGGGCATCCATCCGCGAGACTGGGTCACCGTGATATACGCGCAATAATACCTGGCTATGCATCTCTCACCCATCTTGCCCCATCCCCCATTCACCTTCATCAGGGGCATTAGATCGTAATGCATGAACGGGTTCGCGTACGGGCTCTTCTCAAATTTCCCGTCCTCGCCTTCCACATACATGAACTTTGTCATATCAAACTCTGTCCCCTCGAAAGTATCCCTGAATACCTCCATTACCTGCCTTACAGTGACAAGGGTATCGGGTTTGACCGAGATGGGATAGTTTTCAGAGTTTGGGTCGAGCCCGATGGATGGCGCAAGCAGGTCGAGAACCCTCCATTCCCTGCGACGCGCGGCCATACTGGCACGTCCCCCCGGATCATACGCGTAGCAAAACCTGAACACCTCTCCCGACCCGGGATCGTACCAGCCGTTTTCTATAGCGACATCGAAGACATTTTCGCTGACCATGAAATTTTCCGTATCATCAGGATCGATCTCCATGATCCTGCTCGCGTTGGCCGTCACCCCGACATGGTCGTCCGGTATACGCTGCGCCGCCCACACGGCGCCCACCCTGTCCTTTCCCGAACCGATGATCTCGAAATGCCATATCTCGTCCGGATCGGCAAACATGAGACACTCTCCGCCATCGTTATATCCGAATTTTCTGGTAAGCTCGTCTATCAACCTTATTGCCTCTCTGCAGGTAGAAGCCCTTTCCAGGGCAAAACGGCAGAGTTCCTCGCAGGAAAAGAACGCATCCTTATTCCTCAACTCGACCCTTCCACCGAATGTGGATTCCCCGATCGCGAGCTGCTTTTCGTTCATGCATGGAAAAGCTGAATTGAGATATCCAAACGTCTCCCTCACCTGGGGGATCTCACCCATCAGCCTGACACCCGCGGTATCGCCAGGATACCTGGTGAACCTTGACCCAAGATATACTCCGCAGGTACTACCCTTGCGGTATTTTGCCCCAGGTACGATCTCCATCCATGTCCTGTCGATCCGGCTGTCGCAGGTATGGCTTGTCGTAGTCGAACCATCGGTCGAAGCCTTCTTCCCGACAAGAATACATGTACACGCCTCGAGTCCGGGACCGGCCAGGACACCGATCAGAAAAACGACAGTCAGGAAAATACTCATGAACCGGGAAAACACCATGACAGTCCTCCACCGAAAATGTTGCCAGAAAAACGGCGATTGAAGCGCCGCGCACAGGGTGCCAGAATATCAATGAAAAGGATGGCAGGCAATCAATATCTTCCAATAGACACGCGCCTGACGGACATCGATGAGGCAGCGGGAAAAGGGGACCATGACCCTGAAAACCGGAAAAAATGCTGGCATTTCCCTGACATGTAGTTGTATATTTGTATTGTGGAAACAGTTCCGACAAAGGAGAAAGCAGGGACTCTTAACCAAAAGCGTACAGATAGCGGCCGGGTTCAAGAAACGGTTCGAAAAAGTAATTTACCTGTCATATATTTTCCAGGACAAATCTTATTCGAAGCATGACTTGTGAACGGTGTCGAATCGATTCGGCAGAACGCGATCCACGATGTCTTCTTACGCTTGTAAACCGGGGTGATGCCTGAAAAAAAATGTAGACGCTGCAGGCTACAACAGTACCTGCGGCTAGATTCCGACCAAGTTTTTGTTTTAGAAAGGACCCTTAAGAAAATGGCAAAGAATATTTATGTTGGAAACCTTCCGTTTTCAACAAGCGATGATGATCTTAATCAGCTCTTCAGCCCTTTTGGCTCAGTGAGTTCAGCCCGCATCATCAAGGACAAGTTTACAGATCGTTCCAGGGGCTTTGGTTTCGTAGAGATGGACAATGACGAAGAAGCATTGAAAGCCATCGAAGGTGTCAACGGCAAGGAAATCGATGGCCGCGCCCTCAAGGTCAGCGAGGCAAAACCCCGCGAGGACAAACGAGGCGGCGGCGGCGGTGGCGGCGGATACGGCCGGGACAGATACTAGAAGCCCTGGTTTGATATTCCATATAAAGAAAGCGGAGGATGTCCATCCTCCGCTTTTTCTTTTTATCCAGACAAAAAAAAGACCGACCGATCATTTGATCGTCCGGTACTAAAAAACGGGGCCGACGAGACTCGAACTCGCGACCTCCTGCGTGACAGGCAGGCGTTCTAACCAAACTGAACTACGACCCCGTACTAATCGTCTTCGGACGCTGAGCGTTTCGGATGGCCGAAAAAAAACAGGCAGCCATCCCTGCCCAACACAAATATTTATAACAGGGTATGGTCTCAATGTCAAATAAATTCTGATGCAGCTCAGGCTCCCTCGCCACTCAACAGGCCGGCTACGGCTGAAGCAGCCGAATCACATATTCCATAGGTAGTTATAATCTTTTTCTCCGTATCGATAAACCTTGAAACCCATGGCCAATCTGTCACCACTATCGTATCGAATCCCTCTGTCAGACGATTGAGGTCTTCGACCGTGACAGGCCTGCGTCCCATCATGACCAGGACACCGGAAGGCTTTCCCTCCCGCGAACCGTAAGACAGGCTGAAGAACCTCATTGGTTCGCGTGAGTGGGGAGACAAACCTTCGAAAAGCGGTTCGAGGCCCCTGTCCGTAACTGGAACGGGGCCTTCCGCCCGGCCGGTCCCGGCTAACAGGGTCGAGATGAAACTTCCTGCCGTAAAATATGAAAAATCCTTTTCTTCCCCGCAAAATACTATCGGCGTTGAATCATCGAACGTGGGCTTACCCACCGATCCGACGCTGTCGGCAGCTCCTGTCACTATAACCGATACTCTCTCATACATTTCGTCCGAAGACTCCCATATCCTGTCTGACCCCGACCTTCCAGCAGCTACGGCCCTGGACCTCAACTCGTCCACGCGGGGCCTCGACCGAGCCGATATATCATCGAACCGGTCATGCCAGAAATCCAGATCATCTTCAAGAAGAGGCAGCATCTCTTTGATCTCCGCGTAGACTTCCGCTGCCGGTCTCGAAAACAGAAGAATATCATTTCCCGCTTCCAGAACGGTCCTCAACACACAGGCTGGCTTGAGAAGACAGCCTTCCCCGGCGTAAAGTCCGGAAGCAGCTCCCATCAGCCCCCTGCCAGTCAGGATACCTGCCATTTCGAGGCCATCCGTGATAATAGCTCCATCGAAACCCAATTGTCCCCGCAGTAGATCGCCGATGATAAACGGATCGAGCGATGTGGGGAGAGAACGGTCAGCGGGCGCGATATGCGCGGTCATCACCGTATCCGCTCCGGCCCTGATTCCCGACCTGAACGGTTCGATATCACTCTGTATCAACTCATCGGTCGTCTTTCCGACAATGGGCAGGACCAGATGGGAATCACCCGTAGTAGATCCATGCCCGGGAAAATGTTTTATCGATGTTAATATCCCTGTCTCTCTGAGCGCCACTACCGCCCTTTGAACCGCGTCACAGACGGGATCGGCAGATATATCGAATGCTCTGGTCCCGATGATGGGGTTGAGATACTCGGAATTAATGTCAGCCACGGGGCTCAGTGTCATATTGATACCACAGGAAAGCATCCTCAGCGCCGTCTCCCTGAATATTTCTTCCAGAATTCCCTTCTCTCCAGCCAGTGACTCTGCTCTGAGCAGAGACATCTGTGAAGGGGGCGCTCCGATCGCCTGGGCCAGGACAGAGGTCCGTCCTCCTTCATGATCCGCCATGATAAGGGGGACCAGGCCTGAAGCATCCATGATGATATCTGATACTTCAGAAGCCAACCCTTTCAACTGGTCCGCATCCGCGACATTGCGAGCAAAGAAAATCACTCCGGCTGGCGGAAAAGCAGCCAGGAGTTCCCTTTCCCGGTCGGTGAGGACGGTCCCTTCGAGGCCGACCACGATAAGGGGCGAAAGTCTACTGATGATATCATTGATCATCGATCTGGTCCCTGTCCATTCTGATAGATTCTTTCGATAGTTATACCCGGATAGTAATGGAGCAGTATCTCCCTGAAATCATACCCTTCCTCGGCCATCTTGATCGCCCCGTTCTGGCACATGCCTGTACCATGTCCATTCCCGGCCCCCTTTAATGAAACGGAAGCAACCCTTCCACCCGACCTGGTAACTTTCATCTTGAATAGTGTGCTTCGGAGGATCGACCCGCTGGCTGACTTGGGTCTCATCACCCACCTTAACCTGTCTCCCTCGACCCTGTACCTGCCCCTGTCAGTCACAAAGACGAGAGCCTTGACCCGGCCGCTCTTCGAAAGGCCGTCTACCTTTATATCGACAAGCCTGGAAAATGGCACGACGCGATTGCCCAGCTCGGCAGGCAGGGTCTTCTTGAGAATCTGCAGAAGAGCCCGACCGTCCCAGCTGTGCTCCCACCTGAAATGCCCTGAATCACGACAGAAAGACTTTTTCCCACGGCCTTCCGAATCCCTGCTGCCGTATAGATACGGAAAATCAGCTTTCCAGGGCCACCCATCCCGGATATCGGCCGTATGCCCCCCACAGCAGGAACTGTAGTAGGCGGTGATCACCCTGCCATTCCACAATCCGACGAGTCCCCTGGTCTCATCGACCGCCGCCGACGCTTCGGCATTTTCACCACCGATTCCCCTGTAGACCTGGTCCATGATCGTCGCTTTCAGATCATATGGAGAATCTTTCTTTTCTTCGAGCTTCCCCATCGCGTAGGAACGGGCCGCGACGGCCTGCACCCTGTATGCCTCATACTGGCCTTTGCGGAGATATCCTATCTCCGACGGAAGCACCCCCTTGATATAGTCGTCTACACCTATCAGGTTGATCGCCTGAATACGGCTGCCCGTGTTCCTCAGAAGAAGATCCCCTCTATATGTCTTTCCCTCGATACTGAAATCCATACCGGAATCCGGTCTGATCACGATCCGGGAAGAGCTGGCGATCATCCGGCCGCCCCCGGCTATTTTGACTTCCTTTCCCTTTCGGGCAATATCGAGTCGGCCCCGAATATCGATCTTCGTTTGCGAGTTGGCCCTTCCGGTCACATCTGACCCGGCCACCTCTACGCGGGCCCCATCTACTTCGACCCTTATCCTGTCCGAAGTCTCCAGGATCAGGACCCGGACCCGGGGCGAACGGTCAGCTTCCGTATGGACTGAAGGTACGGTCCCGGATACCGCCGATTGCTCATCGGGTGCTTCCGGGTCTCCCGAGATATAGACAGGTTTCGGCCTTCCACACGAAATGACCGCCGCGAGAGCGAGTATAGCTATTCCCACAATTGCATGTCTCATCAAACAGCCTTTCACGTGATAGTTTCACTGGAGGGGGGAGCTGTGGCCAGAAAGGCTCAGGCAGGATAATAGAACTCTCCGTAAAGACCGGCTCTCTCCCTGTCCCCGGAATCCGCCTCTTCAGCTTCCACCCCGTCGCTGTACACGGATTCATTGGCCATAAGGGCCACCGCGACAGCTTCGCTGGCTTCCAGGTCGATCTCGAGCTTCTCCATGATCTCTCCAACCATTTCCCTCAGGATAGGCTCCACGATATCGAGTTCCGGGCCCTTGCCATTCTCCAGCCCTATCCTGAACCGACTCGCCACTATACAACCGGTCATCTCGCTGATCACCGAAGGATCCTCGGGGAGCCGTTTACCCGCTATTTCCACACATTTGACCCCCAGCACATCTACATCTTCCGGTTCCAGCTGGATATCGTCGAAAAGGGTCTGAAAAAGGCCGTTTATCTGGTGGATAAGGAGAAAATTAATGCCGGCTATCTCCTCTGAATCGAAATCGTCCTTCCTGCCAAGCGCTTCCAGCGCGGCGACAAGTTCCCCGGGAAGTTCGACATTATCGAACGAATAGATATCTATTAGAGTATCGTCTCCCCTGCCCGAGACTTCCACGATGGCGGCAGAGATACTCCGGTTATTGTTTCCGGCTTCTATCCCGACGATCAACCGATTACTCCTGCTCCTGAGCTCTTCCAGGCGCGTATCCAAGTCCCGACCTCCGTTTGTTTACAAACTGATCCTTCCAGGACCATTCTAGTGGGGAAGAGTTCGCGAGGTAAAGAGATTTCTTGAGTATCTCACCGTGCGGGCAAGCGGAATCTAAAATCGTTCTTTTCGCAATTGACGATGAGTGACTACTATTGACGACGAGTAACTACTCGAGTTTCACCGAGATAGACTGAAGTCTCGTATCCCTGCCGTCCTTGACCATTTCGAGAAGTATGATATAGCTGCCGTTGGCAATGCGGTCACCGGCCATATCCCTGCCGTCCCAGTAGATCACGTTCGGAGCGCCATAATCGGCAGCTTCGAGCATATCCG
This sequence comes from Candidatus Krumholzibacteriia bacterium, assembly GCA_023131975.1. Lineage (GTDB taxonomy): Bacteria > Krumholzibacteriota > Krumholzibacteriia > Krumholzibacteriales > Krumholzibacteriaceae > JAGLYV01. Next base: position 57,469 of record JAGLYV010000045.1, read on the forward strand.
AAGGAACGGGCAGAATCCTGATCAGCCGACCACTGACATTATATATCTTTATGCTTCCCGAATCGGCGGGGAAGTTCAGGGTATAACATATGTTCGTACCGGTATTGAACGGGTTGGGGAAATTGTAACTGTTCACGACCAGTCCGCTCCCCGATATCATGAAGGTGAACTCGACCGAATGCTGCCCCACATATACCGAAAATGTATGGCTGCCGCCCGAAAAGACGGCGTCGAAAGTCCCTTCCCAGTGTGTCGAGTCGGCCCAGTCCGGCACTCCCAGATTCGCTCCGGTAAACTCTATTCCGTCAAGTTCCAGAAGAGGCGGTTCCTGCAGATATACGGGAAGATCGATCACGATACGGAACTCACCCTCCGACGGAGCTTCTCCCCCGGGGAATATCTCAATATTACTACCATGAAAAAGCCTGACTCCGGTCTCCACCTTCAATTCGATACTGCCCGCTTCCGTCCCCTCGGGGGTCAGAACCGAAAACAGCAGGGAATGATCGTCGAGCGAGACCTCGTAGTCGATCTCCGCCGACCAGCTTCTCGGCCAGGTCAGAGCTTCGTCACCAAGCCGCGTTATCTCCATGTCGCCCGTCAAATCCTCCCCGTCTACCTCGAACTTCACCCCTCCCAGTCCCACCACATCCGTAGCGGTAAATCTCAGTCGGCCGACGTTAGAGCTGTTTCCCGATCTCAGTGTGTCGCTGTCCAGCGTGACCCAACCGTCACCCCAGTCGGCCTCCACGGCCATATTGGGAGGCCCGGCATCGATCGTCAGCATCGGATCACCCAGTAGTACGTACCGGAACGTCTGGTCAAAGCCATAATAGGTAGTACCGATATGTTCGATCTCGGCCATGGTCATCATTTCACCCAGGACCCAGTGTGCTCCGGTCCCGGTTCTGGAAGGCGGGATCGAGTCCGACGGCGGTGTCTTGAAAATATGATCGTGAAGCGTGTCGAAGAGATACTCGTTCTGGTCCAGGACCTCAAACCCCGAGCTGGCATATGCTCCCACGGCTCCGGACCGGGATTTGAAAAGCATCTGTTCGGTTATACAGTCCCCGTTTGGCCCATCGGTGAGCCTTCCGAGCTCGGAGACAAGGGCAAACTGGCTGATATGGCATCCCGCACCGAGAAAAATGAAATTCCTGGCTGCTGTGAGCTGATTGAGGTCCCTGTACTGGCTGAACATCGAGAATCCGGACTCGCTGCTCAGATGCGCCCTGTGAGCGTGCCCCTGAAAGGAAAAGAAGAGGGCTCCTTCGTTCAACCTGTCGAGAAGGTATGGAGTGAAATATGTCCTCGCCGAATCTGTCGCTTCGCTGAATACCGCGACGCCCGATTCGCCGATCTCATGAGCCCCGTCTGTCCATCTGGAAAGGAAAAGACGCCCCACATCGAATCCGCCGGGAAGCGCGTCCTCTATCGCCAGGGCTATCCTCTCCATCCCCTGTTCGAAGTGGAGTTCTCCCGACTTGAACCGGTAGTTGGGATAGTCGGACCAGGCATCGTCGGCGAACAGAACGACATTCCTTCTCCATCCATCATCATCTTCCGTACCCTCGTATCCCCTGATCTTGGTCATCAGCGCCCTGAGCTCGATACTGCTCCCCACCGGAAGCCGCCCGAGAAAGACATCGGGATACCCGCTCTCCGGCCATGTCTCGTCCAGATACGTATAATACTTGTCAGTGGCGATCACTTCATCGTCATAGAAACTCCCGATCACATCTACGCTGTAAGTAAATGGCGGTATAAAGTCAGGTGGCGTTCCCCTGAGCGGACTGGGATCGTAGAATATCTGTTTGTGGTCTTCGTTCCCGTCTCCCACCAGGACCACATACTCGACTCCCCAGTTATCGAACCCATACTTGATAAATCGTCTGATCGCCTCGCTCGATTTCAATCCTCCATTGAACTCGTCATATATGTCTTCGATATTGACGGTAAGGGTCCTGAACCCCATACCTTCCCTCCAGGCCACATAGTCTGCCAGCACGGTTTCGGCCGGAGGGAGAAAATCCGGGTGGGAGATGACGAGAGCATCGAAAGGGCCACCCTCGGCAATGAGAGACACAGGATCGGCCACCGAGATCCAGTCACCCTGGATGTGTCCGCCCGCCCCCCTGCCGAGAAATACGAATCTCGAGTCGGATGAAACCTCGAATTTCAGGGTCGCCGAGAACGAAGTGGTATTGTCCTGAAAATTTCCCTTGGGGACATCATAAAAAACAGGCGCGTAGGGGTCTGATATGTCGATGACATATCCTTCATCGATATCAAGGCCAGTGACCTCCATCTCCTGGACTGGCAGGGTGGTCTTCAAAGTGAACTCAAGCATATTGTCTGACGAGGCAAATCCAGCGGAATAATCTATCGTGAAATCGTTCACGGTAAAACCCCACGAAGTCCCACTTGAGATAAGCAGTTCGTTTTCTCCGTCCACAAGGTATCCCGAGGAAAGTCCGCTGAAAGTGTAAACCTCGTTGTTCATACCGGATACTTCATCAGAACCGATATCGTACGTACCCGACGAATTTCTCAACTGGAAGGTCAGGAACTGGTGAAGAATGAGTTTGTTCAGGCCCATAAGACGTATAGTCAGGTCGAATGTCGAAAGTGGCTCGGGATCGTTCAGGGTAAACGGCATTACTGCCTGGGCAGATACGGGCTCCTTGAGAAAATAGAAATCTTCAGTCCCCGCGTTGATATTGTTCTCGTACCAGGTATCCTTCCTCTCGATGACGGTTGCATCGAATACGGTAACAGACAGGCCCGTGCCTGTCGGCATGGTCGACTCCGCCATCAGGACTCCGGGAATGTCCTCCTCGAGCCAGATGACATTAAAATCCGTATGAGAGGCATAGACATCTCCCGCCTCTACATCGTCCTTGATACCGTACGAATGGAATATGACCAGATCGTCCCCCGAAAAGATATCGGGCGACGAAGATCCTCCTTTTACGATATGTATGGGGATATCGACTTTCCTGACAAGACCGGGTTCGGTCCCGTCGTAATAATATTTTTTCAGAGCAAACCCGGTATTCGAAAGGTCGGGTGAAAGGCCTGCCGCTATCAGAGAATCCGCCCTGATCGAGTATAGTCCCGTCTCGGGTATCCTGATCTTGAGCCTTTTGCCTGCTTCAAAGGGGGATCTTACGAATCGACGGCTTTTCACCGGCAGAGCGTGTCTCTCTACGTCCAGGGGATTCACCAGGAGATCATCGTACAGATTCTTCCAGCCATCCGAGATCTTTATCCCTTCGCCAACCGGGACCATCTCCGCCCGATCGACTCCTGTCGAAACGACTATTACCCTGATCTTCGTCGCCACAGCAAAACGGTCACCGACGCTGAATACGGGGTTGACCCTTACGGGAAAGACCCTCTGACGCCCCATAAAAGAGGGCTTGCCGCCTGCGACCTTTTCGAGTCTGATCTGACCATCCCACGGATCGTCTGCTGTAAAAAACTCTGTCAGCGCTGTGCCGTCCTCTCCCTCAACCAGTCTCTTTCCGGGAACCCTGTACAGATCGAGTATGCCCAGGTCCTCCTGTGAGACGATGCTCCATTCGACGCGGACATCCCCCGTGGCTGGAACAGCCACAAGAAAGGTCCGTCCCGGAATCTCTGCCGCGCCCTCCGGAGAGAATGTGCCATATCCATCTATCCTGAACCTTACAGTTCCATCTTCCCTTCTCTCGATATCGATAGCAGGGACATCGATCTCGAAAACGACCGATGAGATATCAGAAGAGACAAGCCGCGTTCCCGCACCCATCAGAGTCGAAAGCAATAAAGGCAAACTGACTATTACCAGCAGGACCGCTCTCGTGATCGGTCTGAAAGAGAGAGGATATATTGACAAGTGTAATCTCCTGTTCCAGGGGGGAATTTGCAGCATGTTCTACGGGTAATTATAACAGATGGAGCCAAAAGATACAAAAAAAAAGGACCCGGGTTACCGGGTCCTTTTCAATATCAAAACTTTTTCAGCATTTACTCGCTGATCAAGCTCTTGATAGCTCCCCAACTCGCCTCGTCGTTCGCAATGACGAATTCACAATCCATATTCAAACCAAAACTGTTCAGAACAGTCGCAGGTTCAATCGGATAATCCGGGAGAATACAATTCGCTATCTGAGGACCACCAGCATCGTCATGAGCTAAAATCGTAAAAAGACCCGCAACTGTATCCGTACTATAAATGGGAATCTGAAATGTCCAGAACCAGTCGGTCTGACACATTCCAAAACATATACTCGCACCGGGAGCACCAATAGCGCTACCCATCGATACGGTCGCATCCGGATTCACTTCTGCAGCCTGAATAATCAGACCAGGGCCAACCGGAGCCTCGACCTTGTACTCAGCACACATCGCACCATTGTCATTGGGCTGAACCCAAGTCCATAGCGTGAATATATTGAATCCACCAGGATTATAAAAGTCACAAGCTTCGTGACTTGCATCTGTGTAAAGGCCAATATAAGCAATCGGTCCGGCGGCTACTGTGCCAGCAAACAGAGCGAGAGCTGCAACAATCATCAATATCTTCTTCATATTTCTCCCTCCCAAGTTGAACAAGTTGTTTAAAACAGGGGAATCTCCCGGGAAAGAGAGATTCCCACTTCAACTTTATCGATGACTGGACGTCATCAGTTATTGATCAGGCTCTTGACCGCACCCCAACTGGCTGTCCCGGTGGCAACGACGCCATCCTGGTTCAAACCGAACTTGGTAAATGGTGTGGCGGGCTCAATGGGATAATCAGGAAGGATACAATTCGCTACCTGAGGGCCACCAGCATCGACATGAGGGGCAAGCACGAAAAATCCAGGAACGGTGTCTGTACTATAAATGGGCACCCGAAATGTCCAGAACCAATCGGTCTGGCAGGCTCCAAAACATACACTCGCACCGGGAGCACCAATAGCGCTACCCATCGATACGGTCACATCCGGATTCACTTCTGCAGCCTGAATAATCAGACCACTGGTCGTCGGTGGCACTATCTGGTACTCGGCACACATTGCGCCGTTGTCACTGGGCAGAACCCAGGTCCACAGCGTGAACATATTGAATCCACCAGGATTAATGAACTCTTTTACAGCGTGTCCGGCGTCAGCGTACAGGCCTATATAGGCCACGGGACCAGCGCTCACGGTACCGGCAACAAGCATCAGAGCCATTGCAAGCATAATAACTTTTTTCATTCCAATTCACTCCTGTTTGAGAAGTAACATTTACAATTCGACCAGCCCGGTCAGCATCAGAAAGACCCTGGGGTTGAGCATTATGAGCTTTCGCCTCTGCTCACCACCCCCTTTCGCGGCTCTGTGGCTGGATGACTGTTTCACCCAGCCACTTACCAACGAATTGCATCTTCCTTATTCACACAAGGACTTGATCGCACCCCAACTCGTGTCGTCATTCGCCACACCCTCGGTCAGACATATCCATGATGTCAGACCGATGATCGAGAACATCTCGTTGTCGGGGCTATAGGTACCACGAAGCTCTCCACTATCAGGATGGGGACCGATCGTCAAAGGCGCATCCGGCATCTCTGCACAATCTAGCTTTGCATACAGAGTATAAGTCGCCAGCAGATCGTAACCGTCAGGATAACCAGTCATCGGGGGCCAGAACGTAATCGCATGGCCAGTAAGAGGGTCGCCCATCTCCAGCGCAAAATTCGCTGGATAGGAAACACCACCCAATATGACATTCGGATCCATAAGCAGTTGATACTCAACCGCAGTGACGAAATAACTGTCCTGTACGAGGTACAGGTACGCGTTGAACGGCGTCATCGGCGCCACGGGGGTATAGTGCAGCACTCCACTGAACCATATACCCAGCGTCGGCGTGGCCGCCATCAACAATCCTGGTATCAGGAGAGCTACAGCAACTGTCAGCAGTACTCTCTTCATAATCTAACTCCCTTTTCAATGCAGCCCAAAAGATGAATCATGTTCACAGGGTCGCCAGATAAATACAGCTTAGTGCTTAGAAGCACTCGTGCTGGTAATGCTCCCCGATGAATGCGAAGTCACTCAGGTTACAATTGGTGTCGTCGTTGAAATCACAGCAGTCGTCATAGGTGGGATCACCAGTCGCCGTGTTGTACGCGAGACCAAAGATACCGAGATCGGACAGATTCACGAAACAGTCAGCGTTGAGGTCGGGGCTGACGATGATGATGTCGACACATGTGACATCTACGCAACCCGGAGCATCAACCAGAGTCTTGCCCTGGATGGCAAGATAGATACCGTCGGTGAGAATACAGCCACCGCCGGCGATACGGCCGGAAATCTCGGCGTATCCATTAGCATCGGTAAGCGCATCCGCAGCGAACGGAGACGAACACAGGCAGAGTTCCTGAAGAGGATCGCATGCCTGAATCCAGTAATCCGTCCAAGGAATACCCTCAATACCGTTGCCGAGTAGATCCCTAGCATTCAACCAGAGAAAATCGTTCCCAGTTCCACAACCATCATAGATGAACTCGAAATCCCCAGCGGGGCAGATCGAGACTCTAAGGGCACAGCTAGCACCAAATTCACTCTGACAAGGATCAACATCGCCAGCATAAAGTGAGGTTGCGAAAACCAGCAACAAAGAGAAAAGTATTACTTTTCCTTTGAACATCTTTTAACCTCCTAAACCTTCGGAAAGGCTTGGGACCATGAGTTAAAAAAAGACAGTAAAACGGGGGTACCACTTCCTCCTTCCGCACACTTGTTGGAGATACCGTTAACTTACTCGACACTCGGATTGTAGCATAAGGAACGGATGAAAGTCAACCCCTATTATTGGACCCGGATGCTGTAAACAGGCATATTCATCGAAATCAGCACCCCCGTTACGATCAGAATAGACATTTCCGGAACTTTCTGGAAATATCCCGGAATCACAAGAAACCATTCGAAACAGGCCGTTTTTTCAAAAAAAACACAAAATAATCTATCAAATCCGAAATCTACGGCATAATCCCGGGTCAGTTCCCGAAAACCGCCATCGGAGTACCTGGTAATACGAGAGGGAAAACGACCAGAAATCAGCCCAGGGGGTATTTACATCGGTCGGCAGTTAATGATAGGATGTGCGGATGATATCCAGCAGACCTGACAAATTGCGTATTGCGCTCACGGGAGGAACGCTTTCAGGAAACAAGGGCGCCGCCGGCATGCTTGAAAGCGCGGTGACCTACCTGGGACGGATTACCGGCCATCGCATAACCTTCGACATATTATCGGTTTACCCGTCGCGAGACTCAAAAGCAACACTGCCGCCTGATTCACGTCTTGTCCCGGCTCCACCGCTCAGGCTGGTGGTAGCCCTCCCCATCATGGCACTCTTCTACAAGCTGTTCCGTGTTCTGCACATCCCTGTCAGGCCGCTTCTCTCCTTCGGCCTGCTCGAATCGGTCGTGAACGCCGACATGCTGGTAGATATCTCTGGAATCTCTTTTGTAGACGGAAGATACGCGGCTCTCGCATACAATATCAGCTGTATTCTGCCGGGTCTGCTGACCGGAACACCTGTTGTCAAACTCTCCCAGGCGATCGGACCGACCAGGACTCCGGTCAACAGGATGGCTGCCAGAAAGATGCTGGAAAGATGTCTGATGGTATTCGCCAGGGGCAGCAAGACTTCCCACAACCTTGCGCAGCTGGGCCTGACCGGTTTCAGAGAGGCGCCGGATCTGGCTTTCCTCCTCGGAGAAGGCGACGATCTGCCGGAACCTCCTCCACAAATCACACAGAGAGGCGGAGGGAGACCGGTCATCGGTATCGCGCCGAGCCAGGTCCTCTACGACAAATGCGACAGGATGGGAATCGATCTCGTAGACGTATTGTCAGAATTCGCCGTGAAGACCAGGAAAATGACAGGCGCAATTATAGTGATCCTCACTCACAGCCACCTTGGAAAGACGAAACGATCCCGTAATAACGACTACCACATATGCCACTCTCTTCGAGACAGGATCAGGGAACTCGAAAAAAGGCAGGGCGAAGCTGCCTCCCGCGAAGATGTAGCCAGGGAAGAAACCACCCACAGCGACAGGCCCCCCGGAAAAATCACACATAGCGATGTCATCCTCGTTGACGAAGACCTCTCCCCGATCATGCTCCGCTCTATCATCGCGGGATTCGACATCTTCATCGCCTGCAGGTTCCACGCGATGATCTCGGCCCTGTGTACGGAGGTACCGTGCATAGTCCCATCCTGGAGCCACAAGTACGGCGAGGTCATGTCGATGTTCGGCCAGGAGGATATGGTCATCAGCGAAGGAGACCTCTCTTCCGCCCGGATGGCTGAGCTGGCGATGTCTCTCCTGGACAGAAGAGCCGAAGTATCCGCGTCAATTGCCTCCACCCTGCCCCGGGTGAAAGAAAAAGCATCCTTTCAGCTCACCTATATAAAGGAGTACCTTGAAATAAAAAACCCCGACGCAGAAAAAATGTCACCCCGGGTCCTGGATCCCGGCAGGAAGGCCTCGCTCCTCTACGACCGATTCTATTCGAATGAGTTCACCTCCGCGTGGTTCGGTCACAGCACCGATACGGAAATCACCGGCGCGGCCGCGTCCGGGGGCCTCGTCTCGGCCCTCCTGATCGACCTGGTCGAATCAGGCAGGATAGACGGAGCGATAACGGCAAGAATCGACATATCGGGAGAAAAACTGGACTTCAAGACAGTCCTTTGCCGCAGCACAAACGATATAATAAAGTGTGGTTCAAGCATTTACAGCGATTTTGACCATCTCGGTGGCATCACGTCCATACTCAGGGAAAATGAGGGAAGATTCGCGGTCGTGGCCCTTCCCTGCCAGTGGAAGGCTCTGGACCGCCTTCTCAAGAAGAATCCTGACCTGCAGGGCAAGGTCACCCACAGGATAGGGCTCTGGTGCGGACATGCCACAGGGCGGGCTCTCGTCGATGATTTTCTGTCGTCAAAAGGAGTCCGGCAGGATGAGATCGCATCGTTTCGGTACCGCAGGGGAGTATGGAGAGGCGAGACCTGGATCGAAATGAAAGACGGCTCGGAGATGACCCTGCCCTTCGGGAAGGGGTACGGCCTCTTCCAGAACCTCTACAGCGACTGCATGAAACGCTGCTTCTTCTGCGAAGACCATTTTGCCAGGCACTCCGATATCAGTTTCGGCGATGCATGGCTGGCAGAACTGAGGGGCGGCGACATAAAGGAATCGATGGCAATAGCAAATACGGCAGCCGGGATCGAAGCCATGCGGGGCCTCGGACGGAGAAACGACGTCGTACTCACAGATGTATCCCCGGCGCTGGCAATCCAGGCCCAGAAGAGGGCCGTAATATGGCATATATATGGAACGGAGGCCCGAAAGAGGATATGCGGACTCTTCGGCGTGAAACGGCCTGTCGACACAAAGCGGTCCGGCGAGCCCAAACACGACCTGTCCGGGACCGGTGCCCCGTGTGCCGGGTCAGACAGGCGAGGTATCCGGCCGAGATGGAACGACTTCATCTCGTCCTTCATGATGCTGGCATCATGGAAAATGTACACCGGCCCGTTGCGTCCGTTGTTTCTGAGGACGCCCTGGCCATTTCACTATCCATGGCTGCTGGTCCAGAAATTCTTCCTGAATTTCTGAGATATTGTCGGCAGGTCATGGATCGGGATATCGCACAAAGAAGCAGCATCGGGTAATTGACTGGTTTTATTTTACGGGATGGGTAAATGAAAATGCGCAGAATATACAGATGGTTACTCTTCGCCGCAGTCATGGCAGCAGTAATCTGGTTTGCCTGGAAGAGCCTGTCCCGCATCGACGCCCGGGAGATCTTTTCCAGAAGAGGGCCCATCCTTCTCTCGTTCGCCTTTATAACCTCTGCCTTCCTCACCAGGTTCGCCGCCTGGTCTTTCCTCGCATCGGCGCTGGGCCTGCGCGCCGGTGTCGTGGATGGGGGAAGAGGATATTTTCTTTCCCTGCTCGGCCGTTATGTCCCCGGAAAGATCGGACTCGCACTGGTCAGAATCGAAACGTATAGAAAATATCCTCCTGAGAAAGTCGTCCTGGCGACAGGGATCGAGCTTCTCTGCGCCGTGTCGGCAGCGCTCCTGCTTGCTCTTGCCGGCTCGGTCGATTCGCCGGTGCCGCTCCCATCATTATACAGGTGGTCATCACTGGCTGGCATCCTGATCCTGGCAGTCATTCTGTCCCCCCCCGTACTCACCCGCGCGACATCTCTGCTGATGAGGGTCACCGGCAGGAAGACCAGCGCGGAACTCCCCCCTTACCACTTCATACTGGCATTTATAGCCTTCTATATCATCCCGGGCCTTCTCCACGGTCTCGGGCTTTTCGTGCTGCTCGATTCGATGTCGGGGGTCGGCGGCGGAAGCTACCTTGCCATAACTGGCGCCTATTACGCAGCGAGCCTCGGTGGACTCATCGCGATATTCGCCCCGGGAGGGCTTGGAGTGAGAGAAGGACTGCTCTTCCTTATATTACCACTGGTCGTGCCGCGTGAAGACGCGGTGCTTGCCGCGCTTCTCATGCGGCTGGTCACACTGGCCTCCGAACTCACCCTGGCAGGACTGTTCAGCATCATTTATAAGGGAAAACACAGATAACAGGGGGAATATTCCGTGGACAGGACCTGCGCAGCGACCGTTTCTGCGTTTAAACAGTCCGGGAGAATGCCGGGCGCCCTCAGTCTCTTTTTCCGCGCAGCCTGGCAAGTATCTCTTCCTGGTTCATCCTCATCCTGGCAAACATCTCCAGTATGAATCCGAGAACGAGACTGAGTGAGGCAAGCAGGATCAGGAATCCAGCCAGAAAGCCCGCCCACTTGTGAGGGGAGAACCTGCCACTGGTGATATAATGCCACGCGAGAAACACCGAAGGGCCGAGTCCCACAATGAACAGGGCCCCGGCAATCCACGAAAACAGTTTCAGCGGCCTGAAATCCCTCAGCGTCCTTACTATGATCTTGAATGTCTGCCAGCCATATTTGAAAAGGTTCGAAGCGACCCGCGACTTCCCGAACTCCCTGGTGCCCCTGACGTCGACGGGTACCTCCACTATTGATACACCCTTGAAGGCAAGATCGAGAAAGCTCTCCTGTGTATATGTAAAATCTCCAAAAAGGTTCAGCCTCTGCAGGGCCTCTCTCGAGTAAGCCCTGAAACCGCACGATACGTCGTAAAACTTCCTGCCCGTCATCCTGCTTATCATCCATGACATAAGCCTGTTCCCGAAAAATTTCACCCTTGTCATCTCGGGATATTTCGTAGGGTCCTTGAATCGTGAGGCCGTCACGAACTCGGCTTTCCCATTCACTATCGGATCGACCAGCTTTTCGATATCGCCAGTGTCAAACTGTCCATCCCCGTCGATATTCACGATGATATCAGCATCCGTCGCCAGCGCGGCCTTTCTGCCCGTCATAAAGGCCGCTCCGACCCCCCTGTTCCTTCCGTGGCTCACGACCACAGCCCCCGCTTCCCTGGCAACTTCTGCAGTACGGTCGCTCGAACCGTCATCGATGACTATCACTCCGTCTACCGAGGGGAGGATCCCGGCGACCACCTCTCCGATCTTTCTTTCCTCGTTCAGAGCGGGTATTATCACCGTTATTTTTTGTCCGTCCGGCATATTCCTCCATCGGATGACAGGGATCGTGGATCGATTGAGAACGCTTTCATCGTACACTTCCATACTAATGGCACCTTCCACCTGATTCAATACCTTTCCGTCGTTCTTCCACCTTATCTGACGAACAAGTTTTACTCGTAGTCGGACATGTGATATCATCGGCGGCGATGAAACGTTCACTGATAATCCTGATATCGATAATCGCCGTTGCCGCGGCGATCCGCCTCGTCGTGGCCATCCGATGCGATGTCGCCCCCGATTACAGCGACATGGCGATCTATAACGAACTGGCGCTGAGTGACCATATCGTGATCTCTCCGCCACCCGGATATCCTCTGTTTCTGAAAGCGATCTACTCGATTTTCGGAACGAAGAACTACAGGGCCGTCTTCATCGTACAGGCGCTGATCAGCACATTTACAGTATTCGCCGCGTTCCTCATCGGCCGAAAAGTCTGCGGCGAAAGGACCGGATTGATAGCGGCGGGGATATTCGCGATCTATCCCAACTTCATCGTCTACACTCTCACCACTCTCACCGAGACCCTGGCCCTGCTGGTCACCATGCTGATCCTCGGCATACTCGTCTGGAATATCGATGACAGGCGAAAAGCTGTCCTGGCCGCATTGACGATTTTCGCTGGTTGCTTCATCAGACCCGCTTTCCTCTATTTCTGGCCGGGAACCTTTTTGAGCGTCAGCAGAAAGAAGATCTTCCTTATTACGACTGGCGCGGTCATCGCGCCGGCGATCATCTTTATGGCGATCAGTGGAAACGTTCCGAACAGGGGCGCGCTCGCGTTCTACAAGACCTACAACCCGCGAGCCACGGGGCTGTCGAACTACGATTTCTCGGAAACTGAGCTGGAAAGCAGGGACCTTCCAATATCCACATATATGAGAGAATCTTTCCGTTTCATCGCGGGTAACAAGTGGCGTACGATGGACATTCTCCATAAAAAATGTTCCCTGCTCTTTTCACGCGGATTCGATACATTCGTGATGAGGAACCTTGTCGACAACGATCCCGATGTATCCAACATACTGTACTATGGATACCTGCCTGTCCTGATCCTTGGCGTGGCGGGAATGCTGCGGAGATATAACAGGAAAAACCGGGGCGTGATGTGGCCGGCACTGAGCTACCTCGTATTCTTTATTCTGCTCGCGATGTTCAAAATAAGGTACAGGCTTCTGGCCGAACCTTCTCTGATAATATTCACTTCTATACTTCTTGGAGGGTCATGCGGGAAGGAAAGACAGGAGGATCGATCCATGGAATCCTCGACAATTCCGCCAGGCGAATAAAAGAATGGGCGCAGGGCGACTGGGATATCCTGCTGGTGATACTTCTGCTGGGAAGTGCGCTGAGGATCTATTTCGCCCTGTCAGGTCAGGTCCAGGAAGGAGTGGATGAGACCTGGACGATAGCTGGCCTGTCCTCAATTGCCCACAAGGGAGCCCTCGACACTCTGACGCCTCCCCTGTATCCGGTCATCGTTCGCATTTCAAAAGTCCTCGCTGGACAATCCCATCCCGCCGGACTGTTCCTGATCCAGGCGATACTCTCATCCTTTTCGATCGCCCTTGTATACGACATCGGACGAAAAATGTTCTGCAGACGGACAGGACTTGTCGCCGCGGCGGTAATTGCGATCTACCCCAACCTCATTCTCTCCAACCTGAGAATCAGGCCGGACTCGATCCTCATCTTTCTCCTTCTCTCGATAATGGCCCTTTCTGTATCCAGGATGCGGGAAAACGTGAAAGCGAGTGGAATGGCGATTATCTCGGGGCTGTCGATAATGCTGAGTCCGATATCGATATTCATCGTTCCAGGAGTGCTTATCACGACCCGCAGAAGGATCCTCTTCCTTATTGTACTCGCGGTGACACTCGCACCGTGGACTATCCGCAATTCTACCCGCATGAACAGACTGGTCCCGGTCTACGACCGGGCCGCGTACACGGTCTCCTTCGATAAGTACTCCATCGGGACCGTCAGTCTCAACCGGGACAAGTGGAGACCGCTGCACCGCATCTACCTTGAAATAGAGACATTGTTCGGAAGAAGCTGGGACGAGGTAAGGGACGAGGAACCTCAGGATCCAGGACTCAGAAACAGCAACTATGTAACGACCTGGTCATATATCCTCGTTCTTTTCCTGGGCCTTGCCGGGCTGATCAGGCACTTCGGCAAAAGACATCTCGCGGCGGGACTTCCGGTCATCGGATATATCGTTCTTCTGATATTTCTTACAGACTTCGAGATGGGGGCCAGGATACTGCTGGAACCCCTGCTGATTATTTTCCTCGCCGCTCTTTTCGCGTACCGCGCGCGCAATCGGCTGACCCTATCGATGACCCCCTAGCCCGCTATCTCCCTGTGTTCCCGCCTGCCCGCGGGAGTCAGCCTGTCCACCATCGAATAGATGACAGGGATGACGAAGATCGTGAACACCGCTGAGAGCAGCACTCCGCCGATCTGCACCACGGCCATCGGAGTACGGTACTCCACTCCCGAACCACCCATCGCCTGCGGGATCATCCCGACCGCGATCGCGAGGTTCGCCATGATGATCGGCCTGAGCCTCTGCGGGCACGCCTCGAGAAGGGCCTCTCTCATCTTCCTGCCCTGTTCCCTGAGCTGTCTGGTGGCATCGAGAAGGAGAATGGCGTTGTTCACCACGATCCCCACGAGCATCACCATCGCCATCAACGACATGATGTTGATCGTCTGCCCCGTGAAGAAAAGCGCGAATGAGGTCCCGATGAGTCCGAGCGGCAAAGTGATCATAACGGTGACAGGGTGAATGAAAGACTCCAGAATGGCAGCCATCACAATATATACCAGCACGATTGCCAGGATCATCGCCGTCTGTATCGAGGCGAACGACTCGTCCTGTATCTCTGCCATTCCCGCGTACTTGAACCTCACTCCCGATGGCAGCTCCAGCTCTTCGACCTTCTCATCGATTATCGCCCTGGCCTCGCTGACAGTGCCTGTCGCCACGTTCGCCGTAATCTGCACCATCCTCTGCTTGTCGCGGTGAAGGATCTCGGCGTCCCCTGTCGAGTTCTCCAGGGTAGCTATGTCTGACAGAGGGACCTGACCGCCATGTGGAAGACTGAACGGCATATCCTTCAGATAGTCGGGGTCAGAGCGAATATCCGACGCATACTTCACCATGATGTCGTATTCCTCACCGAGTTCGCGGTATACACCGGCCTCCTGACCTTCGTACGCGGCCCTGAGGATCATCCCCGCGTTTGCCGGCTGAAGTCCGCGCAGGGCCATCTGACGCCGCCTCGGCCTCACGACTATCTCCGGTTTTCCAGTCTTCTCGGTAGTCTGCACCTCGACCAGTCCGGATACATCCTGCACTATCGCGAATATGTCCCGACTGTACCTGGACAGCTTCTCCGGATCCGATGAAAGGAGTTCCATCACCAGATCGGCCTCCACCCCACCACCCTCACCCGAAGCGGTAACCATGATCTCGGCGCCGGGCACCTCGGCCAGCGAAGACCGGATATCGTTCATGAACTCGACGATAGTAAGATCACGTTCGCTGCCGTCGACAAGCTTGAGCGTTATCAGAGCCTCTTCGACACCTCTCTGGCCTCCCCCGACCTTTGTGATGACGCCTTCGACATCAGGCCTTGCCCTCATCACCCGTTCGATCCTCGTCGTGACCTTACGGGTCCGTTCGAGACTCGTCCCGACGGGCAGCTCGACAGTGACCATGACGACATTCTCGTCGACCACCGGCATGAACTCGCCTCCGATAAATCCGAACAGAAAGATGGCGAAAAAGAAAATGGCCACGGTGATGACTATCGGCTGCCATCTATGTTTGAGAAAATGCGAAAGGATGTTCCGGTAGCCAGTCTCTATCGATCCGTATCCCCTGTCCCAGGCCGCCGTGAACCTCGTCCAGATATGATCCCTGTGCTGATGCTCTCCGGCCTTCGCCCTGATCAGCCTCGCGGAAAGCATCGGTACCATCGTGTAACAGATGATCAGCGAGAAAATCGTGGCGAAAACCACGGTCAGCCCGAACTGGAGAAAGAATCTTCCTATGATCCCGCTCATGAACGCGATCGGTGTAAACACGACGATATTTGTAAGGGTCGAGGCAAGTACGGCGACCGCCACCTCGCCAGTCCCCTTTTCAGCCGCTTCGAAGGGATCCATGCCGGTCTTGATCAGCCTGGTGATGTTCTCGATCACAACGATCGAGTTCGTGACAAGGGTACCGATCGAGATCCCGAGAGCCAGCAGCGTCATGATATTGATGCTGAATCCCGCACTGTCTATAAGAAGGAAGGTGGCGATCACCGAAACGGGCATCGAGATAGCCGCGATCAGTGTCTGCCTCCAGTCGTGCAGAAAGAGAAAGAGAAGTATCGAGGTCAGAATGATACCGATCGCGATATTCGACAACACATCGCGGACCGCGTCGAAGACGAAGGTCGACGCGTTGTTCGTTATGGTCACCTCGATGTCATCATCCAGGATACCATCGAGCTCATCGAGAGCGCCTTCGACCGAGCGGGCCACACTGATAGCGTTCCCGTCGGAACGCTTCATGATCGAGAGGCCGATCACCGGTTCACCGTTCCAGGTGGAAGATTCGCGGAGTTCCTCGGTCGTATCCATCACTGTCGCCACTTCGGAAAGCGGTATCGTCTCTCCTGACGGCAGGGGAAGCCTGAAATCCGCTAATTCAAAGGGGTCGGTTATCTCACCGGTCATCCTGAGAGTGATCTCGCCGGGACCTCGGGTGATATGTCCGGCCGGAACGTTGAGATTCTGCATTGAGACGATCCCCACGATATCGAGTATGGAAAGACCATAGGCACGGAGCCTTTCGGGCGCCACCTCTATCCTGATCTCTCTTTCCCTCTTTCCTGTCAGCTCCACCTTGGCGACACCGTCTATCCTGCTGAGCCTTTCTTTAATGACTTTATCGGAGATCTCGTAGACTTCCCGGAGAGACCTCGGTGCCGAAACGGCCAGGTCCATGATCGGGGAAGCGTTTATATCAAACTTCTGGATGACAGGGTCTTCCGCGTCCTCCGGCAGAAACATCCTGATGGCATCGACCTTGTCCTTCACATCTATGGCGTCAAGATCGACGCTGGTATTGAGATCGAACTCGATGATCACCTGTGAGACATTCTCCATCGAGTACGACTGGAGGTTCTTCACATTGGCAATAGTCGCCACCTCGTCCTCGATCTTTTTGGTCACCTGGCTCTCGACCTCGGCTGGAGATGCTCCAGGATATATCGTCGTCACGACGATGATCGGAAACTCGATATTCGGCATCATCTCTATGACAAGCCTCCGGTACGAGAATATTCCCATGACCAGAAGCATGACCATGATCATCGAGGTAAATACGGGCCGTCTTACAAAAATCCTGAAGATATTCATTTAGCGCCCCTCCTCCCCACCGATCACCTTGACCAGGTCACCGTCCTTGATCTTTGACTGGCCGAACCTGACCACCTGGTCTCCTTCCGCGAGACCGGACACTACTTCCACTTCGTCCGCTGTCCTCAGTCCCGTCTCGATCTTTCTCAAGGAAGCGATCGTCTTTCCATCCGGTCCCTTCTCGACTACATAGGCGCTCCACCCGTCACCCGAGTCGATCAACGCGCCGACCGGTATCTTCACCACACCGACCCTGTTACCCGTCAGTACCCTGAACGATACGAGGAGTCCGGGAATCAGGCTTCCGTCCGGGTTGGGGAATGTCGCCTCTCCACTGAGCAGATGTGTCTCCGGGTCCGCGGCCAGGTCGAACCTG
>JAGLYV010000046.1 GCA_023131975.1 Candidatus Krumholzibacteriia bacterium
ACGACGATTTCGACGAAGTAGATCTGTATGAACTTGTCGAGAGGTTCAGGGTCAAGAATGAAGGGTTCATGAGGGGGGTAGAAAATCTCGTGCCGAGGGATCTGCCGCTGATCCTTGTGAGAAGAGCATGTCTCGATATCGTTCTCGATAATCTTATCTCGAACGGTCTCAAACATGGCGGAGGATCCGAGCCTGTAAAGGTGAGTGCCAGGATGCAATTGGACAGGCGCGGGATGTCGGAGCGGAAGATCCTCATCATGGAGGTCGAGGACAATGGGCGAGGGATGACGGATAAGGAGATCGAGGAGATATTCGACCCCTTCTACAGGGGGAATTCTAAAAAGGATGTTCCTGGGCTCGGACTGGGGCTCGCACTTGTGAAGAACATAATGAATATAATGATGGGAAATATTCATATTAAAAGCTCTCTGGAAAAGGGAACTACAGCGGTTATCTGTATTCCCGTACCGGAAGAAAGACCTGGGCCATATGAGAGAATCGGGTAGGGCTGGTGAAATGGAAAAAACTATGAACAGTAAAGAAGACAAAAAACCTTCCTATGTCAGTATACCACAGATCAGGCTCATAGAACTGATCGTGATTTTCTTTATCGTCTACGTCGCGGGAGAGATCGCGGGGTTTTCATACAATGCTAAATGGATAGTCGCCGTCTTTCTGGGCTCGGCATTTCTCAACCTTCTTCTGGCGGGTATGGAGAATCGCAGTTCCGGAATGCGCGATATCAAGCCGGGGCCGCATTGTTTCTGGTGCTGGATGACCGTATTCATGGATCTGGCAACGGCGCTGGCGCTTGTATATTTCACCGGAAATATCCAGAGTCCCTTCATCTTTATCCTCATCGTCCCATTGTTCTTCGCTGGCAGGCTCCTTCCCGCTCTCAAGGCGGGCATGGTAGTCACAGGCGCGGCGATCTTCACCGTGGCGAGTCTGGGGATACTCGAGATCAACGGTATTATACCTCAATACTCCTGCACGCCCGGGAGCGTGGTTTTGGCCCGGAATTCAAATTATCTGGCTGGCGGCATCCTGGTGCTGGGTGGGTTCATGGGGCTGATGACATATCTTTTCAGCACCTTCTATAACAATTTCAATGTCTATTTCAAGACGGCGGAAGACAGGTTGATGAACACCAGGAAGAGGATAATAGAATTGACCAGGTTGTACGACATCAGCCTCGGGATCAATTCGGTGATCAGCCTCGATACACTCTTGAAGATGGTGTGCAAGGAGATCACTCTTCTTCTCAGGCGTCCCTGGGCATCGGTGATCCTTCTCAATCAGAAGAAGGAGATCGTTAACTTTGTCGAACTCGGTGAAAAGGGGGTCGTAAGCGTCACGGCGACTGATGATATTGTGAACGATCCGCTTCTGAAGGAAGTCCTTTCGCTTGAAAAAGGGATGACGATCGAGGATGTGACGAGAAACGAATATTCTTCCAGGTCGATAATAGTTTCCGGCAAGGATCTCAGTACTCTCCTCGCCGTTCCAGTGATATCGGGCAGAGACTCGGCCGGGGTATTATTTGTCGGCGATCAGGAAGACATTCCGTTCGCGAACGAGGATATCAGGCTGCTGACGATACTTTCCGGACAGATAGCGACCGCGATTGAAAAGAGTCGTCTTTACGAAGTGATGAACAGCCGGATCGGCAGGCTGGAACAGGAGAACGAGAGGCTCGAGAGCTCGAACAAGCTGAAGATGGGATATATCTCACATCTTTCACATGAGTTCAAGACGCCACTGACTTCCATAAAGGCATATGTAGAATCTCTCAAGGACCACATCGATGATCCCGATTTCACAGAGAAGCAGGAATTTCTCGGTGTCGTGTCAAACGAGACCGACAGGCTTATACGTATGGTAACCAAGGTGCTGGATGTGTCGAAGATCGAATTCGGCCAGAGGACTCTCAAGCGTAACATCTTTGACCTCACCGGTGTCATCGAGGATGTCGACTCCTCGCTCCAGCCTTATCTCCTGGACAAGAGACTTCATCTGATCGTGCGATGCGCTGACGATCTCCCTCGCATAGACGGGGACGAGGATCTTATCAAGCAGGTATTCATCAACCTGATAGGTAACGCGGTCAAATTTTCGCCGCAGGGATCGAAAATATTCATCGATGCCGTCGAGGACGCTGTTTCCGTGAAGGTGACCATCAGGGACGAGGGCGTAGGTATCCCCCGGGACGACCTCAATAATATCTTCAAGCATTTTTATCAGGTAAAGTCCGGTATGAGCGACGGGGTAGGACTCGGGCTCGCCATCGTGAAGAACATCATCGAACAGCATGGCGGATACATACAGGTATCCAGCATCATGGGAGAAGGGTCGACGTTTACTTTCACCCTGCCCAAGGAACATCATTTCAACGATCTGATAGGGTTTATCTTCGGAGCGAAAGATTCCAGAAACGAGATCAACGAGATCTTCAAGCTTTCAGTGAAGATCGTCGCCGAACTTTTTTCGGCAAAAATAGTCTCACTTATGCTTCTCGACCAGCAGAAGGGGGACTTGTTCATCAAGGACGCTTACGGACTTGATGAAGAGATTGTTGAAACGACAAGAGTCAAGGTCGGCAAAAGCATAGCGGGCAAGGTCGCGCAGACGGGAGAGCCGCTGCTGATAGAGAATATAGAAGAAGTAGGTCTCAGCGGAAACCCGAACAACCCACAGTATGAGACCAAGTCGTTGCTCAGCGTTCCCATCATAGTAGGGATGTCGGTGATCGGAGTGATAAACGTTAATAATAAGACATCCGGGAAACCTTTCAACGATGACGATCTGCTGCTGTTGACGTCGATAAGCCAGAGGCTATCCAAGATTATTGAGAGGATGAGAACCGCCGAGAATTTTGCCAGCTTTGTCGATGAGGCGATCCACTCTCTCCGGTCATTGCTCCATGTATGTGAGAATGACAGGACCGGGCTGTCGAGAAAAAGTGTGAGATGGGCCGTGAAGGTGGGGAGGAAGCTGATGCTCACCGAGAAGGATATACAGGTGATACAGTTCGTCTCGAGCATCCATGACGTCGGTATGACGACGGTCAGTGAAGATATACTGAAGAAGACACTGGACCTCACCGCGGACGAGGTCGATGAGATAAGAAAGCACCCGCAGAGAGGCACCGCGATACTCCGGCCTCTGGAGTTCGTCGAGTATGTGAGCCAGATCATGTTGTTCCACCATGAGAGGATGGACGGCAAGGGTTACCCGATGGGGTTGAAGGGAGACCAGATACCGGTCGGCGCGAAGATACTCTCCGTCCTGGACGCGTATGTGTCGATGATAAGTAAGCGTCCGTTCAGGCGACAGTTCGCTGTCGAGGAATCGATAGAGGAACTTCTGGCAAATGTAGACACCCAGTTCGATCCTGCGGTCGTGAGCGCTTTTGTAGAGGTCCTGATGGATGAGGGCTATATCGATATTGACGAGTATTCGGCCATTTCAGAAAGACTGAGATTCGGCGGCAAGCACAAGGCCATGCCTTAAAGAAAAGTGTCACCATGATACCGGGAACCGAAAACATGTTCACAGGCGATTCGGGTGAGGCGACTTACCTTTTTCTCCTGTTGCTCATTTCCCTTGCTTCGACAGCCAGGATAGCTGTTCTCAGAAAAGGGAAGTCGGTCAGGCCGATTATGGCGGCTATGGCGGGATTTCTCGTGCTTACCATTTCGCGGGCGACGCTGGTCGCGTGTACGCCGGGAGGAAATCCGGTTAAATCGATCATCTCTCTCATTTTCGGTCTCGCGGGGATATATATGCTTTTCACCTGTGTCGCTATTGGCAGGCGGGAAGAAGACTATTCGCTCTGGAATCCCAGGTTCGTTCTGGCGGGGGTCTCAACAGGATTGATCTTCGGCGCTGTATTGTTCGTTTTCAGCGGGGAGAGGCAGATAGACTCGACGCTGTTTCAGTCGATCCTTTCGTTTATGATATTTGCTCCGATCGGTCTTTGGGCCGGTGTCTACTGGCAGCGGGAAAAACTGAAAATGGATGGGACCGGACTCTTTCTGATTGCGGCGGCCTTCATGGCATCAGCCTCGGCGATGGCGGGACTCGTCTGGTCGGGTATGGCCGGGCAGGAACGTTTCTGGGCTCAATTGTTTTCCCTGCTGGATATCGCGGGGATCTTTCTGTACCTGGTCGCTTTTGTCTTCGAGTCAGCCCATGGACGAAAATCTGCGCCACATCGAGATGAACCCCCCGCACCTTTTTCAAGTACCGATCTCATAGCAATGGGTGGGAGAGCGGGTAGCCGGGTGGTAGAACTCAGCATGAAGATCATCGGGGGAGAGAGAGAATCAAAGGTATACGATTCGATCGTCAACGCGATCGAGGAAGAGACTTCGGCGGAATTTGTCCTCTTGAGGATCTATGACAAGGCCGCAGATAAATTCACTACAGCAGGATACATGCTGGAGGGAAAACAGCGGACCGAAACACGGTTCCAGACCGAGCTTTCAAAGTCGCTGCTGGCTCAGTCATGCGACGAAAAATCCACGGCAGGTCCGGGTTTTCTGCTGAGTCGTGGCGATCTGGGCGAAGACTATGATGCTTTTCTGCCTGAAGGACTCAAGTGGGCCACAGGGGAGATCATCGTTGTCCCGATAAAAAACGACGGCCTGCTCATGGGATTCATTACGGTCGGGTTTTTCCGGGTCGAACCTCGGGCCGATGTCCTTGATACGCTTCAGATATATTCTTCCAACGTCATAGAGATCGTTGCGAGGGAAGAGATGAAAAAGAATGTGAGGGACAGCCGGCTGGCTCTTGCCTCTTGCCGCGCGGAACTCGATGCCGCGAACAAGCTCAAGTCGAATTTTCTCTCGGTAGTCTCTCATGAACTCAGGACTCCGCTTACTTCCGTCAAGGCCTACAATGAGACCCTTCTTGAAAACGTGGATACGATCGAAAAAGAGACTATAAAGAATTTTCTCTCTGTAATGGGTGAGGAGAACGAGAGAGTGATCAAGCTGGTCGATAACATGCTCAGTTATTCCAGCATGGAGACCGGTCATCTGAACGTCGAAAAGACCGGGTGCAACCTGAATTCCATAATCAGGGCATCGCTCAAAACGATCGAAAAAGAATTGATAGAAGGAAAGATCGACACCGACCTCAGGCTTCCAAAGAAAGACGTCAAGCTGGAAGCTGATCCAGAGTTGATAATGCAGTTGATGAACAATCTCATCAGCAACGCTGTCAAGTTCACCCCCGAGGCTGGAAAGGTGACGGTCTCCCTCGAGGAGGAGGCTTCCGGAGCAAGGATAGTAGTGCAGGATACGGGGAACGGTATTCCGGAAGACCAGCTTGAAAAGATATTCGAACGATTCCACCAGGTCGACGCGAGTGATACGAGAGAGTACGGAGGTTCCGGGCTGGGCCTGGCAATATGCAAGAATATCGTCGAGTGGCACGACGGAAGGATATGGGTGGAGAATGTGAAGGAGGCTGGAGCCCGTTTTGTCGTCATACTTCCGATGAAGGATATCATAGTCCGACAGGCGTCCAATCGCGGGACCATAGGTTCGGTAAGGTTTGAAAGGGAGCGTTATCTGTCGCTTCTCGTCGAAATGATATCGGAATTCCTGCAGGCCAGGAAAGCATCTATCATGATGCTCGGCGAGGACAAGAAGATGTTACATGTGATCGCGGCCAAGGGACTCGATCCCGAATTCGTCGAGAACACGAAGATCGAGATCGGGGAAAGGATCGCGGGCCGCGTGATCCAGGAGGGCGAATCGTATCACGTCTTCGATATCGAGAGGGACGGAAAGATCGGCAGGGTAAACAACAGCGCCTATTATGGCACCAGCTCGTTTATATCTATTCCATTGAAAGATGGCGATGAAGTGGTCGGCGTCCTTAATGTGAGTGACAACGTAGAAGGAAGAGAGTTCACCCGGGCCGACAAGGAGATCCTGGAAGCCTTTTCCGGAATAATCTCAAGGATGCTGAAAAAACTCGATGCCTTCGAAAAGGTGTCCCTGAACTTCGAACAGCTTAAGGAAGCTATGAAGAGCATACTTCATATCCGGGAGATATGGGGAAGCAGGAACCTTAACAACTACACACTCATCGCTCTCGCGGTCGGCCGCAGGCTGGGCCTGGACGAAGCTTCGATGACCGCTCTCAGGATGGGTATGAACATGTACGACCTTGGTATGATGAAGATACCTCGCAGTATAAGGGTGAAGAAAGAGGAGCTGTCGGAGAGAGAGTGGAAAGTACTCAGGAGACACCCGAATCTCGGATATACCCTGCTTTCCCCGATGGGGCTTGATGAACGGATCATGAAGATGGTGCAGTCTCATCATGAATATTTTGACGGAAGCGGGTATCCCGACGGGCTGATAAGGAAAGAGATCCCGGTCGAGGCGAGGATACTCGGCGTGATAGATGCGTTCAGGGCGCTGATATCTCTGGGGCCGTACCGCAGGGCATTTACGATCGACGAGGCCAGGAACGAGATCATCAGGGATTCGGGAACGAAGTTCGACCCGCAGATAGTCGGGGCGTTCGTAAAAGTCTTACATGAGCTCGGGGCGAGGGACAGTGGAGGCGAGATGAGTCTCGATGCCGTCGAACGAGAACTCGAAGAGATAAGAAAAGAATACGCAGAAACAGGAAATTGACAGGAAGCAAGGGAGGAGATCCAATGAAGAAGGGAAAAGT
Organism: Candidatus Krumholzibacteriia bacterium; assembly: GCA_023131975.1. Taxonomy (GTDB): domain Bacteria; phylum Krumholzibacteriota; class Krumholzibacteriia; order Krumholzibacteriales; family Krumholzibacteriaceae; genus JAGLYV01. The sequence goes on from JAGLYV010000046.1 coordinate 6,703, forward strand.
CCTTGTCGTGGACGATGAAATCAACATCACTCAGATACTGGAGTTCAGTATCGGTTCGGAAGGTTACGAGGTGTTGACAGCATCGAACGGGGAAGAGGCGATCGACAAGGCGAGACGCGAACAGCCGGACCTTATCATCCTCGACATCATGATGCCGAAGATAGACGGATACGAGGCGTGCAGGATACTCAAGGCGAATCCGATCACGAAGAATATTCCCGTGGTACTGCTTACGGCCAAGGGAAGGGATATCGACAAGCGCCTCGGTTATGAAGTAGGCGCGTCTGATTATATAATCAAGCCGTTCAGCCCTAACAAGCTGATCGAACGGATACACGAACTGCTCGTGACTTCGTCTAAATAGTCTTTTGCGTTGCCGGGCGGCAGCCCACGTAATATAATCTCCCCCACTATGGGAAAAAGTCCGGCATACCCGCGCTTCGTCAACGCAGCGCTACCTGTCCCCGTCGACAGGACCTTCACATACAATGTGCCACCCGAACTGCGTGAATCAATCTCCGTCGGGGCCAGGATATCCGTTCCGTTCGGAAAGAGGAAGCTGGTGGGATACGCGCTTTCCTTCCCGGAAGAGGCGCCAGCCGGTCTCGACACAAAGGACATCTCCGCGGTGATAGACCAGCCGCCACTGCTTTCCGGACCGATCCTCGAACTCGCCGTGTGGATGTCGGAGTACTATGTCCAGCCGATGGGCATCGTGCTGAAGGCTGTCCTGCCAGCGAGTATCAAAGGGGCGGGCAGAAAAAAGAGTGGTGACGAATTGGCAGAGAGGTTTCCGGTAGAACCTGAAAGGCCGGAACTCAATCCCGATCAGGCGCAAGTCTTCGATGCGGTGGTTAAAAGTATCGGTGAACGGCGGGCCGACAGGTTTCTCCTTGCTGGTGTCACAGGGAGCGGGAAAACCGAAGTATATCTCAGGTGCATCGAAGAAGTCCTTGCTGCCGGTAGAAGCGCGATAGTACTTGTTCCGGAGATCGCTCTGATCCCCCAGTCTACGTCACGGTTTCAACGCCGGTTCGGTGGGGATGTATCCGTCCTTCACAGCAGGCTTACCGGCCCCCAGCGCTCGACGATCTGGAAAAGGGCCGCGTCGGGAGAAGTCCGCGTGATCATCGGCCCACGGTCAGCCGTTTTTGTCCCTGTCCGGGACCTCGGTATCATAGTCGTGGACGAGGAACAGGATTCATCTTTCAAGCAGGAAGAGAAGCCGCATTACAGCGCGATAAAGGCGGCGGAATTTCGAAGCCGCAATGAGAATGCTGTGCTTCTTCTGGGCTCGGCCACGCCTTCGCTTGAGAGTTGGTATGAGTCATCCCGTGGCGGCATTATGGGTTTCAGACTGAACGACAGGCCTACCGGAGGAGGTATGCCCAAAGTCGAAGTCGTCGACATGCGCGGAAAGGAGGGCCTCTTTTCCGAAGAACTTCTCAGTGCCGTCGAAGATTGTGTCGACAGGAACGAGCAGGGGATCATTCTTATCAACAGGCGGGGACACGCGAACTACGTTCGGTGCAGGAGTTGCGGCTGGATAGCGAGGTGTCCCCATTGTTCGATATCTCTTACTTATCACAGCCGCGGAAACAAGCTGGTCTGTCACTACTGCGCCCACACGGAGGCGCCGCCGGGCAGGTGTCCCAGATGCGGGGAGTTCGGTGTGATACAGAAGGGAGCGGGGACACAGAGGGTCGAGATGGAACTTGAGAACCTCGTTCCCTCGGCAAGGGTGTTGAGAATGGATCTTGATACGACCACGGGCAAGACAGGTCACCTCGATCTGCTGGAAAGTTTCGGTCGGGGAGAGGCAGATATATTGATGGGTACTCAGATGGTGGCGAAGGGGCATCATTTTCCCGATGTTACCCTGGTGGGGATACTGTCGGCCGACGATGGACTTAATTTTCCTGATTTCAGAGCCGCCGAACGGACATTTCAACTTCTCTCCCAGGCATCCGGCAGGACGGGAAGAGGGAAAAAGGGTGGAAGAGTCGTCATTCAGGCCTTCGCGCCGGATCATTTCATATACGACTATATCCAGGCGCATGATTTCGACGGCTTTGCCACCACCGAGATCGATCTCAGGCGTCAGCTGGGATATCCTCCGGTGACTTCCCTGATGCTTTTTACCCTTTCGTCAAGGTCCATGACATCGGCGGCCGAGATGTCCGAAAAGGTGATGGAGGCTCTGGCCGCATCGGGCGTGGTCGATGGAGAGGATATCCTGGGTCCGACCCCGGCCCTTATAGAGAAACTCAGGGGGAATTACCGGTTTCATGTCCTGGTGAGGGGGGAGATCGGCCTTGCGGACAGGCAGGATCTTGCGGCGGCGGCGCGTAAGGCGATGATCGGCGCAAAGGGTGTGGATATCCAGTGGAATGTGGATCCTGTAAACCTCTTTTAATAAATCGGATGCGTATTTGTGAAAATCGATAGTGCTTGACACGCCTCGTCGCTGTTGCTAATTTTCAAGTGTCCAGAGAACGAGGGTAGGGAATTGTACAGCAGACGAAGGAGGAGTTTTCCTGATGAAAAGAAACAGGATACTAGTGGGGGTCATGGTCTTTCTGCTTCTCGGTATCTATGCCTGCAAGAGCGTAGAGACCACGAGCGCCATGCTTCATAACCAGACCAAGAATTATGTCAAGGCTATCGAGATGGGAACGTTGGCGATCGAAAAGAAACCGGACGATGCGGAAGCATATTTCCAGCTTGCCATCGCGTACAGTCTCAGGGAAGACCCCGACCTGGGGATAGCCTATCGATATTTCCGCATGGCGGCAGACCTTGATCCGAATAAAGAGACGTTGTCAGAGGACAATATCGGATCCAACTGGGCGAAACATTTTAATCTCGGGATACTTGAGTATCAGTCTGATAATCTTCTGGGCGCCTCGAAGGAATTCGAGCAGGCGACGCTGGCCGACCCGAGAAAGGTGAAGGGATGGCTGAATCTGGCCATGGGCTACAACAGGCTCGCTAAAGAGGATTCCACATACCAGGAAGTCCTGTTCGCGGCTACCGACACCTTGATGGGCCTGGTTGAGACGGGCGACGACGATTATGGCAAGGTCCTGGCGCTTTCCGGCCGGGTAATGATCATAAAGGGCGATGAGGACAAGGCAATCGAGATCTTCGAGAGACTTCTCATCGACGATCCTACTCATGCCGAAGAGATCGAAAGAGTAGGAAACGACTTTCTGAGGCAGGAGAATTTCGCCAGCGCCGTCAAGATGTTCGAGCTGGCCACAGGGGGATATCTTGAGACCGAGACAGAGAACCCCGACCTCTATTACAATATGGGCGTGTGTTACCTCAGGACAAAAATGTATCTGGAAGCGGCGGAAGCCTATCAGCAGGTCATCATGTATCAGCCGGATAATATAAGGGCTTTTTACAGCAGGCTTCTTTCCTACTACAAGGGAGAGTTCTGGGATGAGGCCATCATGTATGGACAGGAATACACGGAGAGTGTGGCGCCTGAGGATCCGAGGGGATGGCAGATCCTGGGTCTGACGTACAGCAAGAAGGGTATGAAGGAGCTCGCCGAGCAGGCGATCAAGAAGTTCCAGGATCTTTCGGGACATTAAAAAAATTACAGACGGGTGGGCTGACAGCAGCCCACCCGAGCTTTTTCAAACCGCTCTCCTCCCCAACTGATTTCTTCCGCACCGGCCCTATTTAGCTTGACATACAAGAGGTTTTTCGGTAGATTTTCCGGAGAAGAGGAAAGATATTTCTTCAATGCTCCTGAATCTCCAAAAAATATTTCTGGAGTCTGACCCTTCAGGGAGCGTTTCGACCTCAGGATAAGAGTTTTCCCGGACGATATCTGGAGAGGTCCCACGAAAAACACTGGAGTAAGCGACAGGCAGGACCGCGACCATAGCCGGTCCGAATTAATCAGAGTCAAGTCAACAGAGGAAGGGAACGACCGACAGGTTCGTTTCATCACGGAATCCCGGTTTATGGGGATGGTATTTAGAAAAGGTTGGAGTTAATGGACATTGCTGAACTAAAAAAGAAAAAGATCGACGAACTCATGGAGATGGCGGTTGAGTTGAATATCGAGGAAGCCAGCAGCCTTCGCAAGCAGGAGCTGATATTCAAGCTCCTGGAAACGCATTCCAAGCAGAACGGAATGATCTATAATCAGGGTGTACTGCAGGTGCTTCCCGAGGGATACGGATTCCTCAGATCTCCCTCATACAACTATCTTCCGGGGCCTGACGACATCTATATCTCGCCGTCGCAGATCAAGAAATTCTCTCTGCGAACGGGAGATACGGTGTATGGTCAGATAAGGCCTCCGAAGGAATCAGAGAGGTATTTCGCTCTTCTCAAGGTAGAAGCTGTCAATGGAGAGAATCCTGACAAGGCCAGGAAAAAGACACTCTTCGACAATCTTACGCCTCTCTACCCTGACGATCAGATCAACCTGGAACATGACCCGGAAGACCTTTCCACCAGGGTGATGAACCTTATGACGCCGATCGGCAAGGGCCAGCGAGCATTGATCGTGGCTCCGCCGCGTACAGGAAAGACCGTTCTGCTGCAGAAAATAGCCAACTCCATCACGGTCAACCACCCCGAGGTCGTATTGATCGTCCTTCTTATAGACGAGCGTCCGGAAGAGGTGACTGACATGGAGAGGTCGGTACATGGCGAAGTGATCAGTTCGACCTTCGATGAACCGGCCGACAGACACGTCCATGTGAGCGATATGGTGATCGAGAAGGCGAAGAGACTGGTAGAGCACGGCAAGGATGTCGTCATCCTTCTCGATAGTATTACCAGGCTGGCAAGGGCCCATAACTCGGTCGTGCCCCACTCGGGCAAGATCCTTTCCGGCGGTGTCGATTCGAATGCTCTCCAGAGGCCGAAGAGGTTCTTCGGCGCGGCGAGAAACACTGAGGAGCAGGGCAGCCTGACGATTGTCGCCACGGCTCTCGTCGAGACGGGGAGCCGTATGGACGAGGTCATCTTTGAGGAGTTCAAGGGCACCGGCAACCTCGAGATAGTACTCGATCGCAGGTTGTCCGACAAGAGAGTCTGGCCGGCGATCGATATATTGCGTTCAGGGACCAGGAAAGAAGAACTTCTTCTCGATGAAAAGGTGTTGAGCAAGGTCTATATATTGAGGAAGTTCCTGAGCGACAAGTCAAGTGTCGAGGCGATGGAGTTCCTGTTGGAGAAAATGTCGAGGACGAAGACGAATTCGAAGTTCCTCTCGTCGATGAACGCCTGATAATTTCCTGGCCGGCATGGGAAAAAGTGAAAATTCAATTTGAATTCGTGTTCGCAGCATATTAGATTGTATTCCCTGCGGCAGAGGCCGCGGGAAAAGGAAAAAACCGGAGAAAGAAAATGAAAAAAGATATCCACCCGGATTACAAGAAGGCAAGTATCAGTTGTCTGTGCGGCAACGTCATCGAGACCCGCTCGACGCAGGAAGAGATCTCGGTCGAGATCTGTTCCAACTGCCATCCCTTCTTTACGGGTAAGCAGAAGCTCGTCGATACGGCTGGACGCGTTGAGAGGTTCCAGCGCAAGTATGGGGACTATCGCAAAAAAGCGGCTGAAAAGAAAAGCTGACCTGTACGACTGCAAGCGGGAAATCAGGTGAACAATGTCCGGCAATGAGGAAACAAGAAATCTTCATGTCGGGGGGCAGGCTGTCATCGAAGGCGTTATGATGCGTTCTCCGAAGGGCATTGCCACGGCCGTCCGAACGCCTTCCGGTGAAATAGCTGTAAAGGCAGAACCCTTCCGCAGCCTGATAAAGCGGTATCGTGTATTCAATATCCCGGTCATCCGTGGAGCTATCACCCTTGTAGAGACTCTCGTCGTGGCAGTGAAAGCTCTGTCGTTCTCTGCCGACCAGGCTTCCACAGAGGAAGAGGGCAAGAAGGAGAATCCTGCCCTGTCGTCCCTCTACATGGTTGTCACCGTGGTCGCCGCCTTTGGCCTCGGTTTCCTTTTCTTCTTCTATATTCCGCTTCTTCTCACAGAGTTGTTCGGGTTTGAGAACAGTTTTCTCTTCAATCTTGTGGACGGGATACTGAGGCTGCTATTCATCTTCATGTATATCATCCTGATAACGAGGTGGAAGGAGATGCGTAGAGTCTTCGAGTATCATGGAGCGGAGCACAAGACGATATTTGCTTTTGAGGCGTCAGGCGACCCCACTCCCGAAAATATTACTCCCGAGGACGCCAGTGGGTTCTCCAGATTCCATCCAAGGTGCAGTACGAGTTTTCTGGTTATCGTGGTCCTCGTCAGCGTGATTGTCTTCGTTTTTCTCGGCAAGCCGGAAAACGTGACCGACAGGCTGATCCGGTTTGCTTTCGTTCCGGTGATCGCCGGTCTTTCCTATGAAGTCCTCCGGCTCTCGGCCCGCCCGGGCGTGAAGCAGAGGATCGGGTTTCTCTTCTGGCCGGGCCTCTTCATGCAGAGGTTCACCACCTGCGAGCCTTCGGCGGACCAGATCGAAGTCGCGATAGTCGCCCTGAAGGCCTGTCTTGATGACAAAGTGCTGGAAACAGGCGGAATAATCAATTAGCATACATCCCTGTGGAAATCCGGGAGCATGAAGCGCCCGGAGGCTCTTCCATGTCCGGAGGCCCTGTATTGGATATATTGAAAAGATACGAAAAGGTGCTGGAAAGGTACGAACAGCTCGGAGAGGAGCTGTCCCGCCCGGAAGTCATCAGGAACCAGAAGCTTTACCGTGATCTGGCCAGAGAGAGAAGCTCCCTCGATGAAGCCGTGACAGCGATCCACGAGTATATGTCGAAATCGGAGCGCCTGCGCCAGGCCGGAGAAGTTATCGAGGATTCGAACGACCCGGAGATGAAAGAACTCGCGGAGATGGAGATAGAGGAGATCGGGGGGGCGGTCGACGAACTGGAAGAGCGGATCAAGATGTTGTTGATACCGAGCGATCCCGACGATTCCAGGAATACTGTGATGGAGATAAGGGCTGGTACGGGAGGAGACGAAGCGGCGCTTTTCGTTGCCGATCTCGCGAGGATGTACAGGCTTTTCGCTGAGAGCAACAAGTGGAAGATCGATGTTCTCAGCAGCAATCCCACCGAGATGGGGGGATTTAAAGAAATTATTTTCCTTGTGACCGGGCAGGAAGTGTTCGGCAAACTGAAGTTCGAGAGCGGTGTACATCGCGTGCAGAGGGTGCCTGTGACCGAATCGGGAGGAAGGATCCATACTTCGGCGGTTTCTGTCGCGGTCCTTCCGGAAGCCGAGGCTGTCGATATCAATGTAGAACAGAAAGATCTGAAAATAGACGTCTACCGGTCGAGTGGTCCGGGCGGGCAGAGTGTCAACACGACAGATTCAGCCGTCAGGGTCACCCATATTCCTTCGGGCCTGGTCGTTACCTGTCAGGACGAAAAATCACAGCACAAGAACAAGGCCAAGGCGATGAAAGTACTCATGTCCAGGCTGTTGGAAAAGGCCAGGGACGAACAGGCCGATGAGATAGCTGCTGCCAGGAGGGATATGGTGGGTTCCGGTGACCGCAGTGCCAAGATCCGGACCTACAATTTTCCCCAGGGAAGAGTGAGCGATCACCGGATCGGTCTTACCCTTCACAACCTCAGCGGGGTCCTCGATGGAGACATCGGGGGAATCATCAGCGAGCTGGCGCTTGCTCACAGAGAAAAGTTGCTTGCGTTCGAGATGGAAAGGGAGATGGAGCGGGGAGAGGAGTAAATGGCCAGTACACCTACGGTCATGGAAGCCGTCCGCCTGTCTGAGGGATATCTTCAGAAACATGGCGTCGAATCGCCGAGACTGAGCGCGGAGCATCTTCTCGCGCGCGCGCTTGACTGTTCGAGACTCGATCTGTATCTGAGGTTTGAGGAAAATCTCGAAGAGAAGATCCTCAAAAGGTACAGGAAAGATCTGAAAATAAGGGCGAGCCACTATCCCCTTCAATATATTCTGGGAGAGACCGAGTTTTTTTCTCTGCCTTTCGGTATGAGCGAGGGAGTATTTATCCCGCGTCCCGAGACAGAACTGCTGGTAGAAGCGGTCGAAAAGAAGATGGAGTCGAAGGAAAAGGCGGACTTCATGGAAATCGGCACTGGCAGTGGTATCATCTCCGGCACGCTGGCGAAGCGACATCCGGAGTGGAGGGGTGTGACCTTTGATATTTCTCCCGCGGCCGCGTTCCTTGCGAGGAAGAATTTCATGGCTCTCGGTGTCGATGACAGGCTGGAGATCCTGATCGCCGACGGATTCGATGCCATCCGCGGCGACGCCCGGTTCGATATCCTCGTGTCGAATCCTCCCTACATACCTACCGGTGACATTGAAGGGCTGCAGGAGGAGGTATCGCTTTTTGAATCGAGGGCCGCACTGGACGGAGGCCCGGACGGACTCTCCTTCTATCCGATGATCACGGTCCAGGGCGGGAGCTTTCTCAGGCCTGGAGGGTTGGTGGCTCTTGAAGTCGGAGAGGGGCAGGCGACAGATGTCGGGAATATCTTCCGGAACGAGGGGTATGAGGAGATCGAGATCTGGAAAGACTATAACAACAAGGAAAGGGTCGTGACGGCCCGAAAACAATAGAGGGGAAAGAGGGGGTCTGATGGACAGTTTCACGATAAAAGGACCCTGCAGGCTGAATGGAAGCGTTTCGGTGGGAGGGGCGAAAAACGCCATGCTTCCCCTGATGGCTGCCACGATATTCACCGGCGGGAAATGTACTCTGACAAATGTTCCTGATCTGAGGGATACCAGGACGATGATGCAACTTCTGGAGGTCCTGGGGATTCCATCGTCGCTCGAGGATGGGACTCTGAACGTGGATGCTTCGAAGGTGACTTCTTTCGAAGCTCCCTACGAGCTTGTCAGGACGATGAGGGCCTCGATATATGCACTCGGGCCACTGGTGGCCAGATTCGGCAGGGCCCGTGTCTCGATGCCGGGAGGCTGCGCCTGGGGGCCGAGGCCGATCGATCTTCATCTCCAGGGGCTCAAGGCTCTGGGCGCCGAGATCAGGATCGACCATGGATATATCGATGCTCTCGCGGACCGGCTGAAGGGCGCGGAGATCATCCTTTCCATTCCGAGTGTGGGCGCGACAGTCAACCTGCTGCTCGCGGCTGTCCTGGCCGAAGGCATGACCGTTATAGAGAATGCCGCCCGCGAACCTGAGATCACGGTTCTGGCAGAAGCGTTGAAGGCCGCCGGCGCGATAATCGAGGGGGAAGGTACTTCCAGGATAGAGATCGAGGGCGTAGATGAGATAAAGCCTTTTGAATACAGGGTCATCCCGGACAGGATCGAGGCGGGGACATTCGCCGCAGCCGCGGCGATCACCGGTGGCCGGGTCGAGATAAATGACTGCGAGCCGGCTCATATGTCAGCGGTGATCGACAAGTTGAGGGCCTGCGGTGCCGAGGTGGATGTCTCGGGCGCGACGATGATCGTGACCGGACCTGACCGGATAGAAGCTGTCGATCTGGATACAGGCTACTACCCCGCATTTCCTACGGATATGCAGGCACAGATGATGGCTGTGCTGTGTCTGGCTGACGGAGCGAGCTCGATAGTGGAGCATGTCTATTCGGACAGGTTCACTCATGTACCCGAACTGAAGAGGTTCGGAGCCAGGATCACGCTCGAAGGAAATGTGGCTGTAGTCAGCGGGGTAGAATCGCTCCAGGGAGCCCCGGTGATGGCGACAGATATAAGGGCCAGTTCAGCTCTTATCCTGGCGGCTCTTGTCGCTGAAGGTGAAACCAGAATACTGAGGATCTACCACATAGACAGAGGCTACGAAAAGATCGAGAGCAAGCTTAAAGCTATGGGTGCCAGCATAGAGAGGATCAGCGGATAGGAATTCGGTGAAAGGGATGACTTGAAGAATCTGATCATAGGGACTGCCGGGCATGTCGATCACGGCAAGACCGAGATCGTCAGGGCCCTGACCGGGAGAAACACCGACAGGCTCGAAGAGGAGCAGACCCGTGGCATATCGATCGTGCTGGGATTCGCTCCCCTCGATCTGGGAGAAGGATTAGTGGCCGGGCTGGTCGATGTACCGGGACACGAGAAATTCGTCAAAAATATGGTTTCCGGCGCGACCGGAGTGGATATGGCGCTGATGGTCGTCGCCGCCGACGAAGGAGTCATGCCCCAGACGGTGGAGCATTTCGAAGTACTGCGCCTTCTCGGACTCGATACGGCAGTGATCGCCATAACGAAAGTCGACCTTGTCGACGACGAGATGGCTGGCATCGTGGAAAGCGAAGTCGAAGACCTGATCTCAGGCACTCCTCTCGAAGGTTCGGTCCTTGTCAGGACCTCTTCGGTGACCGGGGAAGGCATCGAGGAACTCAGGGCAATACTGAGAGAGGTCACGAAGAAGGTGCAGAGGCTGCAGGACGGAGATTTTTTCAGGCTTCCGGTGGACAGGGTGTTCACCCGCGACGGAATCGGTACTATCGTCACGGGCACGGCCTGGTCCGGGTCGGTAAGCAGGGGCGATGAGCTGGTGATCGAGCCTGGAAGCAGGAAGGCCAGGGTCAGAGATGTCCACAATTTTGATCGGGCCCTTGATTCCGCGAGGGCCGGGATGAGGACCGCTCTTGCCCTTCATGGATTGAAAAAGAACGAGATATCTCCCGGGGACCAGGTAATGACTCCCGGGCTGGTGTCAGCATCGAGCATGCTGGATGTCACAGTCGAGATAAGCGCTATTAAGGGTTCCCGCCTGACGAACAGGCAGCGGGTCCGGTTTCATCACGCGGCTGGAGAGACTCTTGCCCGCGTGGTCCTTCTTGACAGCGAGGAGATAATCGAAGGCGCGAGTGGCCTGGTGCAGCTCCGCATGGAATCTCCCGTCGTTGCCCTCGGGGGGGACCGTTTCATCCTCAGGACATATTCGCCGATGAGAGTCCTTGCCGGTGGACGTATCCTCGATCCGGCAGCGCCGAAGGCCAGAAGATCCGATGATGCTTACAACAGGCTCCTGCGCACGGTAAGAGATGGAAGGGACGGGGAGATAGTAGAGGCCCTCACCTCCGATTCGGGCCTTTCCGGGCTCGCACCCAAAAGACTGAGGCTCCTGGGACTGTCAACAGACCGTATCAGCGCGGCGATCGCCGGACTTGGGGAGAGCGTGAAGGAAATCGAGGGAAAGTTCTTTGCCGGAGAGACCATAGATATTCTCGATGCGAGGATGAAAGATATCCTCGATGGATTCTCCCGGAAAAACCCGTTGCTGTGGGGTATGGAAAGAGAGCAGCTCAGGGTGGACTCTTCTGCTGGTGACGGCCCCCTGTTCGGCTATCTTCTTGAGAAGGCCAACCGGGAAAAGGTCTTCTTCTTCAGGGATGGCAAGGTCAGAAGCGGGACTGGCGAGATGGAACTTTCAGAAAAAGATGTGAAGATCCTGGAGAGGATATCCACGGTGGCCAGGGAATCCGGGCCCGCATTCGTCACAGGAAGAGATCTTTCTCACAAGATCGATGATGTGAAAGACATCCTGAAGTATATCCATATTCTACTGGCCGATGGCAGGCTGCGCAAGGTGGGTGGTGACGGATATATCGATTCGGGAGTATTCGAGAATATGAAAAAAGCGCTCCGGGTGATGCTGGCAGATGGTAAGACTATGAAGGTCGGTGATTTCAAGGACAGATTCGGGTTGACCAGAAAGCACGCGGTGCCGATGCTCGAATTCCTGGACAGCGAAAGGATCACGATCAGGAAGGGAGACTGCAGGGAAAGTGGGCCGGAGCTGTAAGGATGGATCGAATCATCCGCAAGTGTTGAAAGGAAGAGAGATGCCGTTACCTGAAAGAAGAAAGACCAGAAAGATCCGTTACGGGACGGTCGAAGTCGGGGGCGGCGCACCCGTGTCTATCCAGTCGATGTTGACATTTCCAGCTTCTTCTGTCGCGGGCGCGCTGGGTCAGATCGGGGAGCTTGCGGTGGCGGGCTGCCAGATCGTAAGGGTATCTGTCCGCGATATGAACGATGTGGATTCACTTTCCGGGCTCTGCGACGAAAGCCCGATCCCGGTCATCGCCGACATACATTTCGATTACAGGCTGGCCGTAGCCGCGGCTGAAAATGGCGTTGCGGGACTGAGGATCAATCCGGGGAACATCGGGGGAAAAGAAAAGACCCTTGCCGTGGCGGAAGCGGCCGCCGGGGCAGGGATTCCCATAAGGATCGGTGTCAATGCCGGTAGCCTGGAGAAAGAGCTTGCCGGACTCTATACCACAGATCCGGCACGGGCGCTTTGCGAAAGCGCGGCGAGTTCTCTCGCCATGCTCGAGCAGGAAGGTTTCGGGGATCTTGTTTTCAGCCTGAAATCGTCAGATCCGATCGTCACGGTCGAGGCCAACAGGCTGTTCTCTTCCGGGTATGACTATCCTCTTCATATAGGGGTGACGGAAGCGGGGCCGGTCCTTTCCGGAACGGCCAGGTCTGTAGTCGCGCTGACCATGCTGCTGTCCGAAGGGATCGGAGATACGGTCAGAGTGTCACTTTCGGGAGACCCCGTGCGTGAAATAGTCGTCGCTGGAGCGATGCTCTCCGCGCTTGGGCTCAGGCCGGACCTTCCGAGGATAATCTCCTGCCCGACCTGCGGGAGGAGTCATCTGGATGTGGCTCCCCTGGCCGAAAGACTCGAGGCCGTTCTTCCCGGATATGGCAGTATAACGGTGGCAGTGATGGGGTGTGAGGTCAACGGTCCGGGGGAGGCGAAAGAGGCTGATATAGGGCTGGCCGGCACAAAAAAGGGGGCGGTCCTTTTCAGGAAGGGGGAGATCGTTGGAAAGGTGGAGGGTGACTTTCTCGAGCACCTGTTGGAAGAAATAAAAAAAATGAAAGGAAAAGATACTTGACAAGTCTGCCGATCTTAATAAAGAATTAATATATCTGGAAGAAAAAGCGGATTTGTGCTATATTGCTCACCGTAACTACAACTTTGCATACACCTTTGCTCTACATCGTCGACTGACACCACAGAGGAGATTGCTCGTTCTTCTTTAAAGAAGAGGGGAGACTTTTTAATGAAGGGCATAGCAGGAGTCTTTTTCATTGCGGTCTCAGTGCTGGTCCTGGCAGCTTCGTCAGTTTCGGCTGCGTCGTCGCTTGAGAACCAGATGGATACCGGTGAGAAGATAATCAGCCCGGGGTACCAGGTTGTGCAGTTCGATGGCATAGTCTACAGGATCTATACTGCAGGTAACTTCACCATCACATTCGACAGGGTCGATGCTGAACACCACCGCGTATTCATCATTGCCGCCGAGGGAGAGGTCCTGCCATACAGTTCGATCTACATGCAGTGGGGTCTTTTCCCCCCGGTATGTCTCGAACTCGGACTGGGCGGCGGAAGCACATACCTGCTGGGTACAGAGACTGGCTACGCGGAAAAGTAGAGTAAAAAATATTAACGCGGAATCAGATTTTTTTACTCAAGCGCTTATGCGGGCTAATGGGGCGTTTTAAACTCTGATTTTGGGTTTGCGGAACATATTTAATATCAGCAAGTTACAGGCTCGGCTCTCTGCCGGGTCTTTTTTGTTTTGGTACGGCTCTTGCGATTTAGATATTTGCCCGCGGTAACAGGAAGATGTGTGGCTGGGGGATAACAGTTTACCTGGCAGCATGGGCGGCTCGCCGCCGACCGGCTGTTGGCACTATTATCGGAAAAGGAGGCTTGTAGCCTCCTTTTTTTATTTGCCCGATCTGAAAGGTTCTGGAGGGTTTTTCGCCCCGCCCTGTGCCGAGCCTGGCCTATCGAGTGGTCCCGTTTTTTTTTGGATCATCGTCAGGAAGGACAGGGCTGACAAAAAGTGTTTTCTCTCTCTGGCAGCTTGCCGTCCCCGGCCTGGATTTTCTGGGCTTGCGGACGTATCTCTTTTCGGTGTAGATCACAGGCACGGTAGATGAGTTTCTTCCCTTGCTGAAATACGCTGCGATCGAGGCCGCGATCTCGATGAGTCTTCGGGGAGTAGAGCTTCCGGCCCCCTTCAGGACGACATGCGATCCCGGGAGTCCCTGCGCGTGAAACCAGAGGTCGGAAGGCGAGGCGAACCTGTGGGTGAGACTGTCGTTCTGACGGTCATTGCGACCGACGTATACCGTATGACTCTCGTCCAGCCTGAAACTTTTGAAGGGAGGCTTTGCCGTTCCGTCTTTTTTATATTCTTCCTTTTCATCCCGCGGGGCAGGTAACCGGGCGAGGAGGTCATCGAGTGTCAGCGATTTTTCGATTCTCTCGAGTTCCTTCTTTGCCTCGGACAGATTCTGCCTGATAGCTACCCGCCTGTTCCGGATGATCATCAGGCCCTTTTCGCCTTTCCTCGCTTTTCGGAAATATGACCTTATGTTCCTGTCGGGTGTGAGAGAGGGGTCGAGGTTGATAGTGATCTCTGATTCACCGGAATAGTCTTTCACTGTGATGCTGTCCATTCCCCTTCTTAAGAGGTGGTGGTATGTGGTAAGGAGATTGCCGAATTGTCGCATTTCCTCGAACTTTGACGCGGACTCGAGGTCGGCGTCGAGATTGGACAGGAGTTTTCTGGTTCTCTTTACCTCCCGTCTGACCGGTTTTGATACGATCCTTCGCAGGTAAGCGGTATAGTCCGGTATAGTCCTTTCGGCCGCCATGATATCGAGAGCCTGAAGAAGATCGGAGGGGGGATCGGGCCTGGACTCGAAAGGCAGATCGACAGGATAAATATGGCAGATATCGCCGTGCGTTGTCCCGGGAAGATCGAATATTTTCCAGGAGAACAGTTCCTGGTCCAGGCTGGCGGATATCCTTAAAAGTTCCGCCCACAACCTCTCCGGGTCGCCGGGAAATGAAGATACCAGCATCTCCGCGATGGCTGGATCGATGCCGGCGATATGGTCGACGAGGAGCCTGGGCCCCCGGTTGTCCGGGCCTGCGGGCGGCGCGTCTTCGTTTGCCGGTCCATTGAGTCTTTCCTCCATCAGGGAAGCCAGTCCATCGGGGATCACGGGTGGCAGTGAAAGCAGGGAATACCGTTTTTCAGGCGGAAGCTGATCAGGGGAAGATGGTATTCTCGATCGGGTCGCTCCCGAAGTCATCACGGGCCTGTTTCCTTCCTCCCGGAAGATGGAAAAAGCTTTTCCTCCAGGAGACAGGTCGATCCGGAGGGTAAGGGCCACATCTATTCCCCAGCTCCCCTGTCCGGAGAGAGAAAAGAGTATCACTCTTTCCACTCCGAGTGGCCTGACCGCCTCTACGCGTGTTCCCGCCGCCTGCGGGAACGCGTCGGTCGCGTATTTTGACGGGACCAGGAGCTTGTCGGATATGACGATCCTGGCTTCCCTGGCGAAGTGAAATACATGGAGATGCATCTCCTGCCGTCCGTCCAGCGAGACAACCGTTCCACCCGGGAATTTCCGGATGGACCGTACGGGAGTCCCCGGCAGGATATTCCCCAGTTCGATTCCGAGCGCGTATGCCGTCATTCCGTTCATCCGCGGTATGATAAGGTGGAGGAGGACACATGTCAACCCGGCAGGGCCAGTTCGTTCTCTTTGACAAAGTATGATTTTAAGTTTAAGATGGGGCCTGCCCGTAGATAATTGCAGATTCTCGAAGAGGGAGAAGAATGATGGTGACCAGTATGACTGGTTTCGGAAAGGGTTCAGCGAAGATCGGTGACGGTGAAGTGACAGTCGAGATCCGGACGGTCAATCACAGGTATATGGATTTTTCGATAAGGACACCGAGGCTTCTGAATGGATACGACAATGATATAGAAAAGATACTCAGAAAGAAGCTCAGGCGTGGACATGTCTACGTGACGGTAGCTTTTGACAAGGATTTCGAGACCGGCAATTTCGAGATCAACAGGGGATTCCTGAAGAGCGCGTACGGCGAACTTTCCGCCTTCGCGAAAAAGGAGGGCATCCCGGGGAATGTGGATATCAATTCGTTGCTGGCCCTTCCCGATGCGTTCACAAGCAGAGCCGGTTCTATTCCGGTAAAGAAGATGAAGACCGCGGTGAACAGGGCTGTCGTCGAGGCGCTCGGCAGGTGCGCGGAAATGAGGGGCAGAGAGGGCCTCGTCCTCCAGGCTGATCTTGAAAAGCATATCGCGGCGATCGTCAGGCTCACTGCGGGGATCGAGAAGAAAGCGCCTGTGGCGCTCAGGAAGTCCCTGGCGAGGGTCCGCGAGAGACTCGAGCAGCTTCTGGGAAGCATGGGGCTCGACGAGAGCCGGTGGGGTGTGGAGGCGGCGCTTCTGGCCGACAAGGCGGACTTCTCCGAGGAACTTGTCAGGTTGAAGAGTCACCTGGGGCAGTTTTCCGGCATCCTTAAAAAGGGCGGAGAAGTATCGAAGAAGCTTACCTTCCTGCTTCAGGAGATACACCGCGAGGCGACGACCATGGGCAACAAGGCTACAGATAGTGCTATAATAGGCGATTGCATAACGATAAAGGGGAAAGTCGAAAAGATCAGGGAACAGGTGCAGAACCTGGAATAATTCGTCCGGCCCGGGCGCATCCGTTGTGACAGATGGTTTCGGGCGCCGGGCTTTTCGGAGGAAAGATGCTGCTGAACATAGGATTTGGAAATGTTGTGGCAAAAGACAAGGTCATCGCGATAATAAACTCGGATTCGGCGCCGATGCGCCGGTATCGGGAAGAAGCCGGTCAGTCAGGCAAGCTTGTCGACGCGACACAGGGGAGGAAGACGAGGACGATCCTTGTGACCGCATCGGGTCACGTGATCCTGTCCGCGATCGCCGTCGAGACGATCACCCAGAGATGGAACGAGGGCAGGACGAGCGGGGGCGAGTAGAAAATAGTTACAGCAGGACCAATGATAATAGTGATATCGGGCCCTTCAGGGGTGGGGAAATCGACCGTCGTTTCAAGATTACTCGAGACGATGGAGGGGATAGACCGCTCGATCTCTGTTACAACGAGGAAGCTTCGAGGTGATGAGAGTGATGGGGTCGAGTACTTCTTCACCAGCCGTGAGGATTTCGTGAAGATCAGGGACGAGGGAAAGCTGCTGGAATGGGCTGAGGTACATGGCAATCTCTATGGTACTTCGGAGGAATTCGTTGACGGGCGCCTGGGAGAAGGCAGGAGTGTCCTGCTCGAGATCGACGTGCAGGGCGGCATGAAGGTCAAGGCGAGAAAGCCGGAATCCATGCTGATATTCATCATGCCTCCTTCGTTCGAGGAACTCGAGGAAAGGCTCAGGGGGCGCGAGACCGATGATGATGAGGTCATCAGGCAGAGGCTGGCCAACGCGAACCGCGAGTTGGGGTACAGTTCGAAATACGATTACAGGGTCGTCAACGGTGACCTGGATGAATGTGTCGGAGAGATAAGGGATATAATCACTTCGGGGAGTGGGGTGGGCCGATAGTCTGCTTGCGCTGTTATTCCATCTGGAAGTCGGAACCATACATTTGGGTTGATAAAATGCCCTGAATGTATTAAATATATAAGTTCCCGCTGCAATGGTGGCCCATGTCAGGACAGAGGCCGGCAAACCACCGGGGAAGCGCGCGGACGTGGTTCCCGGAGAGGGTGTGTACTAACACGAGAGGTAGATATGCAGACTAAGGCAATGGAAGATATCCTGGTCCAGGTTGAAAACAGGTATGAAGCGATCAGGGTCCTCGCGAAAGAAGCAAGAAGGATCAATATGATCATCAAGATGTCTCCGGAGGAGATCGAGGAAAAGCCCACCACAATCGCTATCAACCGCATGATCGAAGGGAAAGTGAAGTTTTACTATGAGGAGCCGGAGGCGGAGTAAAGACAATAAGGTCGCCCTCGACGGCAAGAAGATACTTCTCGTAGTCACCGGCGGGATATCCGCGTACAAATCCGCCTACCTGGTAAGGTTGATAAAGAGATCCGGAGCACAGGTCCGGGTCGTAATGACAGACGCAGCGACTAGATTCGTGACACCACTTACATTCGAAGTCCTTTCGGGCAATCCTGTTCAGACAGATATCTTTGCGCGGAGAGAACTTCCGACTGTCGAACACATCGAGCTTGCCACATGGCCTGACCGGGTCGTAGTGGCGCCCGCGACGGCCGATTTTATCGGCAGTGTGGCATCGGGCATGGCGGGAGATCTTCCGCGGGCTGTCGTATGTGCCACTGCCGCTCCAGTCTATATGGCCCCAGCCATGAATGACGGGATGTGGGCCAACCCGGCAGTGAAGAGGAACATATCTATTCTCGAAAAGGATGGACGCCGTATGATAGCGCCAGGAAGTGGAGAGCTGGCGTGCGGGACTTCAGGTAGTGGACGGATGGCGGAGCCTGAAGAGATAATGGCCGTGCTTGAGAGATCGTTCGAGCCGGGTCCGCTGGAGGGGATCCGTTTTCTCGTGACAGCGGGACGGACCATCGAGGAGATCGATCCGGTAAGATATATATCAAATCATTCAAGCGGCAGGATGGGGTTTGCCATCGCATCCAGAGCCATGGAACTTGGCGCGAAGGTCACCGTTATTCATGGGCAGGTCGATGTGCCTCCGCCCGGCGTTGATGTCATCAGGGAAGTGAGGTCGGCTTCCCAGATGAAAACGGCCGTTCTTCGTTCTTTGCCCCGCTGCGACGTTCTGGTGATGGCAGCCGCGGTCTCCGATTTTCGACCCTCCCGAAGGGCGAAGGAGAAGATCAAAAAAGAGACCGGGATCGATTCTATAGAGTTGGTGAAGACAGCAGACATTCTCTCGGCGGTAAGGGACAGGAAGAAATCCTCACAGATCATAGTAGGATTCGCGCTGGAGACGGTTGATGGAGAGAAGAACGCTGTCAGAAAAGCCGCGGCAAAAGGTTGCGACTACATGGTGTTGAATATGGCGGGAGCGGATACAGGCTTTGGGACCGATACCAACCAGGTGACGCTTTTCAAGGGGGCACGGAAGCTGGAGACATCTCCACTGACCTCCAAGGACAGGGTCGCGGGGATGATCGTCGATATGCTTGCCGCTGACGGGAGACTCGGGAAAGCGAAGAGATGAGCGGCGGCGTGCTTCACGGAGACATAAAAAAATATTTCAGGGACCGTCTGTCCGCGGGGAACATGGTCGTTTATCGGCTTGCGTCTCCGGTCGAGGACGAGATCGCCCTCAAGACATCGCCGGGACAGATGCCTGATGACAGGGAAGGAATGGTTCGATTGCCTGACAGCGAAAAAGTGGTTTCCGGGCCGGAGGTGACAACAGAAAACCCGCCGGCTTCGGGTATATCCTCGATGGACATGGCCGGACTGAGGACAGCAGTTGCTGGCTGCGAGCGATGCTCTCTCAGCAGCACAAGGACAAACACCGTATTCGGAGACGGCAACCCCAGGGCCAGGATAGTATTCGTAGGTGAGGCTCCCGGGCGGGACGAGGATCTCCAGGGAGTGCCGTTTGTCGGCAGATCCGGAAAGTTGCTCGACAAGATCCTGGCGGCGATCGGTTTTACCAGGGAAGACGTTTTCATAGCCAATATTCTCAAATGCCGTCCTCCCAATAATCGGGATCCGCAGGACGTCGAAGTGGTCGCCTGTGAGGAATATCTTGCCCGGCAGCTCCAGCTGATCGATCCGGTAGTCATCTGCGCTCTGGGCAGGGTCGCGGGGCAGACTCTTCTCAAGACGAAAGAATCGCTGAGGGTACTTCGCGAGGGGATCCACCATTACAATGGCATCCGACTGATAGTCACCTACCATCCGGCCGCGCTTCTCAGGAACCCGAACTTCAAGCGGCCTACGTGGGAGGATATGAAATTGCTGAAAAAGATCTGCGATGAGGGGGCTGGTGATTGATGGACTCCCGCGTGATAGCGGGGAAGGGGTAAAATGGCAAACGAGATGAGGATCGAAGATTCAGGGAAGTTGATCGAGAGGCTGCCGCCGCAGGCGGTCGAGGCCGAGACGGCCGTTCTTGGCGGGATACTTCTCGAACCCGAAGCGGCGACCAGGGCGATAGAGATAGTGTTGCCCGAGTCGTTCTACCGGCCGGCACATTCGAGGCTGTTCAAGGCGATGGTGTCGCTGTTTACAAGGCACGAGCCGATCGACGTGATGACTCTTTCGGAAGAACTCCGCAAGGCGGGCGATCTCGAAGCAGTCGGAGGCATAGCCGCGTTGACAGCCCTTGTCGATTCAGTGCCTACCGCTGCCAATATCGAATATTACGCGAAGATCGTCCGGGAGAAATATATTCTCCGTCAGTTGATCCACGCATCTTCCGAGATAGCGGGCGAATGCTACAGAGCCGAGACAGGCGCGGGTGATATCCTTGACGAGGCGGAGCAGAAGATCTTCCGGGTGTCCGAATCGCGTATGAGCTCGGGGTTCCTGCATATCAAGGACGTTCTCAAGGAACGGTTCGAAGAGATCCAGAGGGTCCACGAATCGAGAGAGAGCGTCACGGGCCTTTCAACGGGCTTCGTCGATCTCGACAAGTACACGGCGGGTTTTCATCCGAGCGACCTGGTCATCGTGGCCGGCAGGCCGTCGATGGGAAAGACCAGTTTTGCCCTGAATATCGCGCAGCATGTGGGACTTGAGGAAAAGAAACCGGTGGCGATCTTCAGTCTCGAGATGTCCAAGGAACTGCTGGTGCAGAGGCTGCTCTGTGCCGAGGCCCAGGTAGATGCCCAGAAGGTAAGGAGGGGATTTACCTCGGCCAAGGATATCGAGAGGTTGACCAACGCGGCAGGTCTTTTATCTGAATCGAAGATATTCATCGATGACACGCCGGCGATCACCACTCTCGATATGAGAGCGAGGGCTCGCAGGCTGAAGGCCGAACACGACCTGTCCATGATCGTGGTCGATTATCTCCAGCTTGCCAGGTCAAGCGAGAAAAGCGACAACAGGCAGCAGGAGATCTCCTCGATATCGAGGACGATGAAAGCGATCGCCAAGGAGCTTTCCGTGCCGGTCATTGCTCTGTCCCAGCTTTCCCGCGCCGTCGAGTCAAGGGGTGGCGACAAGAGGCCGATGCTTTCCGACCTGAGAGAGTCGGGCGCGATAGAGCAGGACGCCGATCTTGTCCTTTTCCTGTTCAGGCCGGAGTTCTATGATCCGGGTGACCCCGAAAAAGAGGGGAAGGCGGAACTGATCATAGGCAAGCAGAGAAACGGGCCGACAGGAACGGTCGACCTGATCTTCGAAAAGCAGTATACGCGGTTCCGTTCGATGGCGACTGCCGATATTCCCGGAGGGGAAGAGGTCTTCTAGCCTGGGGGAGTGTTGCCGTTCCGAAGTGGACTATTTCCCCGGCATGGGAGCAGGGCCGGACCCTGGAGGTCAAATTGAGGTTTTTTACAATGCTCGGTCGTGCTTTTCTCGGGTTTGTCGAGGAAGTCGGCGGGGTATTTATCCTTTTTTGCAGGATCAATCATATCTCTCTCCGGATTTTCCGGAATCTCAGGAACACGCTTGTCCAGATGGAAAGGATCGGTACCGGTTCCCTGCCCCTCGTACTGGTGACTTCGCTTTTCGTAGGCGCCGTGACGGCTGTCCAGGCCGCGTACCAGTTCCAGGGGTTCATTCCCCTGAGGTATCTCGGTGCCGTTGTCGGCAAGTCGGTCACGCTTGAGCTCGGTCCGGTACTCACCGCCCTCGTTGTGGGGGGAAGGGTAAGTGCGGCGATAGCGGCAGAACTGGGTACGATGAAGGTGACCGAGCAGATCGATGCCATGGAGATGATCGCTATAGATCCGGTCGAATACCTCGTACTGCCCAGAATATTCGCGGCGACCCTTATGCTTCCGGTGCTTGCCGTATTCAGCGATTTTCTTGCCATACTTGGTGGAATGATCGTGGCCAAGGTGTCGATAGGGGTGAGCTTCAATGTGTTCGAGAGCGGACTGAAATATCTGTTCAGGTATCAGGATCTTGTGGGAGGGTTGATCAAGGCCTTCTTTTTCGGATATATCATTGC
>JAGLYV010000047.1 GCA_023131975.1 Candidatus Krumholzibacteriia bacterium
CGATGAAGGCTGTCGTATCTTCGTGCCTCCTGATACTTGTCGCGAATTATCTGCTGGCTTCCCTTATCTTCAGGGTGATCTTTGCGCCGTAAGGCTGATGGAGACATGTGACGGGAAAAGATGAAACGTAAGTCGATAATAAAGATACGGGATCTTACGAAGCAATTCGGCGGACAGACTGTGCTCAACGGGCTGGACCTTGATATAGGGTACGGGGAGACCCTCGTTGTGATGGGAAGGAGCGGTTGTGGCAAAAGTGTCCTTCTCAAGCACATCACCGGACTTCTAAGGCCCGACAGCGGACAGATATTCTTCGAAGATGAAGATATTACACGATTTAACATGAATAAACTGTTCCAGATGCGCATGCACTTTGGTATGCTCTTTCAAAGTGCGGCCCTCTTCGATTCGATGAATGTGGGTGAGAATGTCGGGTTGCCCCTTCGCAAGCATACCGGGTTGAGTGAGGAAGAGGTCAGAGAGATAGTAGCGGAAAAGCTGCGCCTCGTCGGTCTCAAGGGGATGCAGGACATGTTTCCTTCCGAATTGAGCGGGGGGATGAAGAAAAGGGTCGGCCTGGCGAGGGCGGTAGTGATGGATCCCCAGGTCGTTCTCTACGACGAGCCTACGACGGGGCTCGATCCGATAATGGCCGATGTCATAAACAGTCTTATCAGGGATCTGCAGAGAGAACTTGATATCACTTCGGTAGTCGTGACACATGATATCGGGAGCGCCTACAAGGTCGCCGACCATATAGCGGTGTTTTATGAGGGTGCGATAATACATGAAGGTACCCCGGATGATATCCGGTCTACCGATAACGAGTTTGTCAGACAGTTTGTAGAAGGACGGGCCGAGGGGCCGATGTCGGCCCTTTGACGGGGCTGAAACGGGGAGCCACCAATGGAATACAAAGCGCTTGAGTTGAGAGTCGGGTTCACGATCTTCATCGCGGTGATGATATTCACCATCGGGCTGATGTGGTTCGAAGGGTTCAAGCTCGGCGGGGAGAAATACGAATTTTACGCTATATTCCCGATGGTGGGAGGAATCGATCCCGGAGACGCCGTCCATGTGAACGGGGTCGAAAAAGGTGAGGTGAAGAGTGTGTCGCTGAGGGAGCAGGATGTCATAATCACGATGGAACTCGATACCTCGGCCAGGATCCCTGAAGATTCGAAGGTGGTCCTGCAGACGAGGGGGATAATGGGCGAGAGGATAGTATCGATCATTATGGGCAGTTCCGATGTCATGCTTGAGGGTGGCGCTCTTCTCGAAGGTGTCTACGATCCGGGGATCTCGGAAGCTCTGGCTGCCGTCGGCAACGTCATCGAGGAGATCACCCGGCTGGTCGACGATATAGAAATGGTCACCCGGCAGCTGACCGACGGGGAGAGGCTCAGTAATGCTATCGATAACCTCGCCGGGGTAAGTGAGCGGGTCAGGAACGCGCTGGACAGGAATATGGGATCGATGGACAGCGGGATCGCTTCGTTCTCCAGGTCGGCTTCGCGGATCGATTCGATGCTTGCCAGGAACACGGCCCATGTCGATTCGATGATGCTCCGATTCGATGATGTCAGCAGAGCACTGCCCGGACTTATCGATAATATCTCAAAAGTCACATCGACCCTGGGTGAACTGGTGGCCAGGCTCGAAACGAACGATAACACGATGGGAGCCCTGTTGCAGGACAGGGAACTTCTCGACAGGCTGGAAAAGACTATAGGTGGTCTCGACTCGCTCGTGACCGACATAAGGGAAAATCCGAAGAAGTATCTGAAGCTGGAGATCTTCTGACAGCAGGAAAGGAACGGGCGAAGGATGGGTATCGAAGACAGGCATATAGTGTGTCTCGTAGCGGCGGCGGGAAGAGGGCTGAGGTTGGGCAGGGAGATGCCCAAGAGTTTCTACCCGGTAGAGGGAAGGCCCCTTCTGGCTCATTCACTCGATAGCCTTGTGCGCTGGGGTGGCATTGATGAGTTTGTCGTGATGGTTCCGGCCGGCTGGGAGGAAAAAGCCGGAGAGGTCATTGCGGGGTACCATGGAAAAGCCGCGATCCGTGTCGTGGCGGGTGGAGAGACGAGACAGGAATCGGTAGAGATCGGGCTGCGGGAGGCCGGAGATGCCGATATAGTCGTTATACATGATGGGTGCCGGCCCTTCGTGTCGGCCGGATTGATAGAGAGGGTAGTGCTCGAGGCGGAGAGGTCGGGAGCGGCCGTTCCGGTCCTTCAGGCTACCGACACCCTGGGTCGCCTCAGGGGCGAAGAGCTGGAGACTATAGTGCCGAGGGACAGGATAGTCGCGGTCCAGACCCCGCAGGCGTTCAGGATGGATGTGTTGAGAAAGGCATACGCTACATCAGAAGATGTCATCAGGACATCCACAGACGAAAGCTCTCTCGTGCTGGCGGCAGGGCTTCCCGTGCGAGTCGTGGACGGGGAGAGATGGAATATCAAGGTCACGGTCAGGGAGGATATCGGGATAAGTTCCAGTTTCCTTTCGGGGTGTGTGCTGGACATGGAGAATGCTGGAGAGGACGGTTGATTTGACTGGAGATCCCAGGATCGGAATCGGCTATGATATCCACCCCCTTCTGCCGGAGCGAAAGCTCGTGCTCGGCGGGGTCGAAATAGAGAACCCGGTGGGATTGTCCGGGCATTCAGACGCGGATGCCCTGGTCCATGCCATATGTGATGCTGTCCTTGGGGCGCTCTGCCTGGGTGATCTCGGGGAACATTTTCCCGAGACGGACGAATTCAGGGATATATCGAGTCTCGAGCTGCTGCGTCGCGTAAGGGTGCTGATGGAGGACAGGGGATACCGGCTGGGGAATGTCGATTCTGTGATCCATGCCGAGTCTCCGAAGATGGCCCCGTACAGGGACCGGATGGCGGGGAATATCGCGGAAGCTCTCGGTGTCTCCAGTGATGAAGTTTCTGTAAAGGCTACGAGGGGTGAGGGAATGGGCCCCGTGGGAGAGGGCAGGGCGATGGCGGCGAGGGCCGTTGTCATCCTTTTTCCCCGAGGCGATTGAAAGGAGTCTTTTGAAGAAGACGAGAGTAAGATTCGCGCCCAGTCCGACAGGGTACCTTCACGTAGGGGGGGCCAGGACAGCGTTGTTCAATTTTCTTTTCGCGAAGCATACGGGCGGCGAATTCATAATAAGGATAGAGGATACAGACCGGGAGAGGTCTACAGGTGAATTCGAGGAGAAACTCCTTGAGGATCTTTCATGGCTCGGACTCAAGTGGGATGAAGGGCCCGGAAAGGGTGGGGATCTCGGTCCCTACCGGCAGACGGAGCGGATGGATATCTACAAAGAACATGCTCTCCGGCTGGTTGCCGGGAAAAGGGCCTTCCCCTGTTTCTGTACGAATGAGGAACTTGACGCAAAACGCGAAGAGATGAAGAATGCCGGCGCGCCGCCACAGTACGACGGCACCTGCAGGCATCTTACTGATGTGGAGAGGGAGGAGCGCAGAGATCGCGGCCTTCCGGAGAGCATCAGGTTCTCTGTCGAGGGGGAAGGCGACAGGACGATAGCAGATATGGCAAGGGGCGATGTGTCGTTTCCCGCGGGAATGGTCGGAGACTTTGTGATCCTCCGGTCGAATGGGCTGCCTACATATAATTTCGCTGCCGCTCTGGACGATTCTCTGATGAAGATAACGCATGTGATCCGGGGGGCAGAGCATCTGGCGAACACTCTGCGCCAGGTAATGATCTATGACGCGCTCGGGATGCAGCAGCCGCAGTTCGCCCACATCCCGCTGATCCTCGGGGAGGACAGGACCAAGCTGAGCAAGCGCCACGGCGCTCCCAATATCATGGATTACAGGAAAAAGGGATATCCTGCCGAGGCTGTCGTAAATTATCTCGCCTTTCTCGGCTGGTCTACAAAGGGCGACAGCGAGATCCTCTCGATGGATGATCTGATAGGGGAGTTCGAGCTGGAGAGAGTGTCGGACAGCCCCAGTATATTCGACGAGGCCAAGCTGAACTGGGTCTCTGCCTCGCATGTCAGGGCAGGAGGCTCGGAAAGATATCTCGATGAAGCGACCCCTTTCTTTCCCGGGGCCATACGGGAGCGTTATGGGGCGGAGTCGCTTGGAAAGATCTTCGATATCCTCTCCGACAACCTTCCCAGCTTTTCGATGATAGAGCATGAAACGGACCCATTCATGCCTGTGCCATTGTCGTTTGATGACGATGCCACTGCCGCTCTCGAAGGTTGCGGCGAGTTGTTGAAGATATTCGCGCGGTCTTTCGCTCAGCTCGAGCCCTGGGATGTGGAAGGGATCAAGCAGGTAATAAAAGATTCGGGAAAAGAAGCCGGAGTGAAGGGCAAGGGGCTCTATATGCCTCTGAGGGCTGCCGTGACCGGCAGGGGACACGGCCCCGATCTGACGGCCATACTTCTCGTAAAGGGTAAGGACGATGTGATCAGCGCCCTCGAGGCTGCCGGTATAGCGTGAAAGAATCGTGGAAGCGGGAGATGATGGGAAAAAAGAAGATGAAAATAACAGTGCTCCTGGGCGGAGATTCGCCGGAACGGGAAGTCTCCATATCGAGCGGACTCGGTATCATAGAGGCATTGAGAAGTCTGGGGCATAAGGTCACGGCGATCGATCCGGCATTGTCGATGGACGATCAGGGCGAGCCGGAGCAGGTGTCGATCGGCGACGCGCCGCTGGATGAGGTGTCTCCCCTGGACCGTGACAAGAGATTCGAGTGGCTTGTCTCTGACGCGATCCTCTCCGCTGACGTCGTATTCATCGCGCTGCACGGAGGCGCGGGGGAGGACGGTACGTTGCAGGCCCAGCTCGAGTCGGCAGGAGTGAGATACACAGGTACCGGCATCATGGGAAGCGCCCTGGCGATGAACAAGGACAGGGCGAAGGCATTGTTCGACCAGGCCGGAGTGCAGACCGCGCCACATCTGCTTACGGTCAGTGGCGGAGATATAGAGACGAGGAGAGTCCTCGATACGATAGAGAGCGGAATAGGGTTCCCGGCGATAATCAAGCCGAACTGCCAGGGGTCGAGCGTAGGGTTTTCCTTTGTCCCGACACCGGACAAACTTGGCCCGGCCCTCGAGAAAGCGGCCAGGTACGGCAAGGAACTGCTGGTCGAGCGGTTTGTCCCGGGCAGAGAGATGACTGTCGCCATACTTGACGGTGTGGCGCTTCCGGTCGTCGAGATAATCCCCTTCAGCGGGTTCTACGATTATCGGAGTAAATATACGAAAGGAACCAGCAGGTACGAAGTGCCGGCGAAGATAGACGATAAAACGGCCGACAGGCTGAGGAGAGAAGGCCTCCTCGCGTACAATGCGCTGGGGTGCAGGGATTATGCCCGGGCCGATTTCAGGATGACCGACGACGGAGAACCTTATTGCCTTGAAGTGAATACATTGCCGGGTATGACGGGCCTGAGCCTCGTGCCGATGGCGGCAGGCGAGGCCGGAATATCGTTTGGGCAGCTCGTGGAGAAGATATGTCTTCTCGCGCTGGACAGGGATTGAACGCTGGAGGAAGAGATGGACCGACTTGAAGAGCTGATGAAGGAGTTCACAGAGGCGCCCGGCGTGTCTGGAGCTGAACAGAAAGTGTTCGCCCTGATGGAAAGGGAACTGGCCCCTATATGCGACATCGAAAAGGACAGGCTCGGTTCTTTTATCGGCAGGCTGCGCGGCAGCACCGGAGAGCCGAAGGTAATGCTTGCCGGTCATATGGACGAGATCGGCCTGATGGTCTCCCATTTCACTGGAAAATTTATCAGGTTCAATACTCTGGGTGGCTGGTGGTCGCCGAGGCTGATCGGCCTTCCCGTGAGGATTTTTACTTCGAAGAAAGAGATCGTCGGCGTGGTCGCCTCAAAGAGTCCCTTCGCTATGGAGAAAGATGAGCGTGACAAACCGCTCAGCCCGAAAGACCTTTTTATCGACGTCGGACTTTCAGGGAAGCAGAAGCCGGAGACTCTCGGTATCAGGCCGGGAGATTCGGTAGTCCCCGACTTTCCCTTTACGATACTAAATGGCGGGAAGACGTATATGGCCAAGGCCTGGGATAACCGGGCTGGATGCCTGGTGGTCGTCGAGGCGTTGAAAAAGCTGAAGAGGTTCAAGCTTTCCAGCACCGTTTACGGGGTCGGTACCGTTCAGGAAGAGGTCGGTCTGCGTGGCGCCGTGACCAGCGGTCACGCGATCGGGCCGGATGTATGTATCGCCGTAGACGTCAATATCGCCCGTGATCTTCCAGGCTCTCCCGAGGGAAGCACAGAGAAACTCGGGGCGGGAGTATCGATCTGCGTCTACGACGCGAGCCTGATACCGAACACGCGGTTGAGGGATCATGTCGCCTCGGTCGCGGAAAAGAAAAAGATACCTTTTCATTTCAGCGCGATACCGTTCGGGGGAACAGACGGAGGCAGGATCCATCTCAACGAATCGGGGGTCCCCACACTTGTACTTGGTGTGCCCACCCGCTATATTCACAGTTCTGCCGGTATACTGAGCAGGAAAGATTTTGATAATACTGTAAAGTTGCTGGTCGAGGTCGTCAGGACCCTCGGGCCTGCGATAGTTGAAAATCTCACCTAGGATATTTCCAGCGCGGACCGATAGTCCGGCGCCGGGAGGATGGAATGACGCTGAAAGTCTACGATACGCTGCGAAGGAAGAAAGAAGAATTCAAGCCGGTCCATGAGGGGAAGGTCGGGATATATTTCTGCGGCATGACGGTGCAGGGCAAGCCGCACATGGGACATATGCTGGCTTTTGTCGCCGGGGATATAATAAAAAGATACCTGAGATTTGTGGGTTACGATGTGACCTACCTTCAGAACTTTACCGATGTCGATGACAAGATCATCGAGAAGGCGAATGCCGAGGGTGTGGATTTCCATGTGATCGCCGAGAGATATATAGCCGAGTATTTCAAATATGAAAAAGAGCTCAACATATTGCCGGCCGATATCTATCCGAAGGCGACCGAACACATAGACGACATCATTGGCCTCGTTCAGAGACTTGTCGACAGGGATCTTGCTTATCAGGGCGGGACCGACGTCTATTTCCGGGTCCGGGATTGTTCTTTCTACGGAAAACTCTCGGGTCGGAAGATCGACGAACTGCAGTCGGGAGCGCGTATAGAGGTGGAGGAGCAGAAGGAAGACCCACTGGACTTTACTTTATGGAAAGGCGCGCGGGAAGGTGAGCCCGCCTGGGATTCACCGTGGGGGCGGGGACGTCCCGGCTGGCATATCGAATGTTCCGCGATGTCGATGAAGTACCTTGGCGATACGATCGATATGCACGGTGGTGGACTGGATCTGATCTTTCCCCACCATGAGAACGAGATCGCCCAGAGCGAGTCGGCCACAGGCAATCCTTATGTGAAGTACTGGATGCACAACGGCCTGCTGAACCTGCAGGGTGAGAAGATGTCGAAATCTACCGGCCATTTCTTTTCGATCGAGGACATCGTGAAGGAGTTCCCCGGCGAAGTCATCAGGTTCTACCTTCTCTCGACACATTTCAGGTCGACGACCGAGTTTGGCAGGGAAAGGCTCAAAGAGGCCAGTGCCGGGTTTGACAGGATAAGAAACCTGTGTATCTACCTCGGCGAACTCTCTTCCAGGCAGCGGGCATCATCCGGGGTGGAACGATCTGGAGATGGCAAGGATACCGTTACCGGGGAAAGCCCGCTCGAAAAGCTTGCCGCGCAGGTGAAGGTGGATTTTCTTGAGGCGATGGATGATGACTTCAACAGCGGAGAGGCTGTGGGGCATATATTCCGGCTGGTCAGGGAAGTTAACAGGCTCAAGGCTGATGACCCTTCCCTGATCGAGAACGACAGGGTCGGTGTGGCGGCGCTGACAGGTCTCATGGAGATGTTCGACGGGATACTCGGCCTGTTCAGGGACGGACTTCCGACGGGAGATGTCGAAGTGCCGGAGGATATCATCAAGCTGGTCAGGGAGAGAGAAGACGCGAGGAAGAACAAGGATTGGGCCAGGGCCGACGAGATCAGGGCTGAGGTGGCAGCGGCTGGTTATACGATAGAGGACGGACCGGATGGTTCGAAGGTCAAGCCTTCGGACTCCGTGGAGTGAAGAGCCTGCCGACAGGCATCAGGGTGAACCATAGCAGGATCGGCAGGAAGAAGTTGATCGTCAGGTTGAAAAACTCCGTGCTGGTCCAGAGCGTCTCACTTTTCATGTAATAACTCATGAACACCAGGAACACCGTGAGTATATTGGCGGCCGACAGGATGAGTACGCCGAAAATGGCCGGCCGTATCTTTTTCTTCCAGGGGATCCCCGAAACGGCTAATACCAGCGAGATATAGACGACCGGGTTGAGCGATATCTCCTCGGTCACTTTCAGGGCATTCTCCATTACAAGTCTGTGGCCGAAGATCGCCAGCAATGGACTCGCTCCCCAGGCGATCAGGCGCATATAGATGAATCCTGCCTTGAGATGGATCAGATAGAGGACCAGCGAAGCTCCGAGGAATTTCAGGAAGAACAGGGGAAGACTTCCCAGGAGTCCCTTGACCGGGTTGATGCTGGAATTGTCTTTTGTATCACTCATGATCATTCTTCCGGGGAAGATGAGGGTGAGATCTTACGCGGTTTTACCATCCGGCTCATCCAGAAGATCACCAGAAGCAGCATGAAGATGACGAACGCGACCTGCCAGAGATATCCATGGAAGAAATCGAACAACTCTCTTTTGTGAAAGAGTACGAGCGAGACGAATATCATCCTGACCAGGTTAAGCGCG
The DNA here is from genome assembly GCA_023131975.1 of Candidatus Krumholzibacteriia bacterium. Lineage (GTDB taxonomy): Bacteria > Krumholzibacteriota > Krumholzibacteriia > Krumholzibacteriales > Krumholzibacteriaceae > JAGLYV01. The sequence goes on from JAGLYV010000047.1 coordinate 8,798, forward strand.
TGAATGGCTGGAATGCCCATCAGGAGCCCCGCGATCTTCTCGGAAATCCGTGCCGGATAAGCGGCGATGATCGAAAAATATATGATCGAAGTATATATACCTGTGCATTCGGCGATAACGATAAGCCTTTCGCCACCATGGTCGGTGTGGAAGGTCAGTGTCGAATCTGTGATTGAGAAGCTGTAATTAAAGGTCGAGAGAAACCAGGCGACCTCTTTCGCGACGAAGTTCTGGGCCAGGATCAGAAACTCTGGGTAGCGGCGGGTGAGAATATAGGAAAGAAGCCAGATGGTAAAGAAGAGGATGAGAAAGGTTATGAACTCTCTCCGGAAAGCTGACGCTTTCCTTTTTTCTTCTGTTTCACCTTCCGGCTTCTTTCCATGACCCGAATTAATTGTCTAATACCTCACGTCAGAATATCAGGCAAAGGCTTTAGGCCTTGCTTATGGCAGTCCTCTTCATGATGACGGCGGCGGCGAGGATCATGGCCAGAACCAGGATCGTCACAACTGGCGTCGTGAAGAGAGGTACAGGTACAGGCTCGACAACGTGGATGACCTGTACACATGTGTCGTAAACCGTGCCAGTCGCGTCGTCCCAGGCGATGATCGTCAGGGTGTCATAATCGCAGACATCGGCAAGACCGGCATCGATGATGCCATAGATATCTTCGCATGTTCCACCAACGACTCCACCGGTTACGGCGAGGACGTTGATCGCCGGGCCAACGAGGCCGAGGCTGACGATGCTGTAACCATAAGCGGTCGCCGGGGCGCAGGGATCACCGTTGCAGATCGAGAACGGGATATACGCAGCGACAGCACCCTGCTCTACATAGTAGAGAGTATCCTGAAGGATGTAGAGTGCCGGAGGTGATACGACGACTTCGAGCTCTACGCAGGTGGTGCTGTAGTAAGGATCCCCATTATAGATGTTGGGATCTTCACAGTCAGCGCTGTCAGGCTGGCAGACGCCTTCGACGTCGCAGAAAGCCATGTAGGCGCAGAGATTGTTGAACGAACCGACTACGGCATCACAGGGAACCTGGATACAGACTTCGTTCCAGTAGTAGGAACCGGAGCCGACCTCGAAGCATGCGCCTTCGGGGAAGTCAGCAGAGCTGATCGCCCAGCCGAGATCATCCCAGTAATGCAGGCAGAAGGTGTCCATCGCGGTACAGGTTCCGGAAACGAAACCGAAGTTCGTGTTGGCGATCCAGTCACAGTAGTTCTCACCCTTGATGACCTGAGCGGTCGGGACAAAACCTACAAAAAATGCCGGGTCACCATCGCGGATGATCTCGGCAGAGAAAAGAGCGCCAGGAAGCAGCATAAGTGCTACTGCGAGCAGTACTAGCTTCTTCATTTTTAAATCCTCCAAAGGTTGAACAGCGAAGAACGGGTAATTCCCATTCCTCTGGTTCTCATTGATTGATCGGCCTGTGCCGCGCTGTAGCGAGTTTGAAGCAACCCGCCGCGATGGCTCAGGGTTGAAAGGTTACAGGTGCCAGTTGATTTACCTTTTTCAGCGGTCCCCCTTTCGCGGGTCAACCCTTCCGGGTATCGTTGTGAGACCGGCAAAAGCACGCAAAGACACTACGTCCCGGCGACCTTTCCTGGTCTCCTTCCCATTCAAGGCATGCCGTCGATCCGGCATGCGTCCCGTGAGGTAAGGACAGGACCAGCGGGTCTGAATCTGGTGCTACCTGTCCACACTGGAATGTTAACACATATATGATGACATGGTCAAGAGTAAATTCAGTGTTTTCCGGACAGGGAAGGTTGCCGGATCTTGCTGTGAGGTGTTGCCGTGCCAGTCAACCTTTCCTCAGTCGATTTTCTTTTGTTTTTTTTCTTGACAGGAGGCCCAGGTATTTCTATTATTTATCACTTGAAATTTTATGGGCCATAGTACGCCCTAAGCTGGCGTAGCTCAATCGGCAGAGCAACTGATTTGTAATCAGTAGGTTGGGGGTTCAATTCCCTTCGCCAGCTCCAATGAGTTTGAGAGGCCGGGTGGTTCTTAGCTGCAAAAAGGGGATTTTTTTCCCTTGAAAGTCGGCCAAGGGGGGAGTTTTTGCTTTTCCCGACCGCGTTCCGGTCCTTTAAATAGATCCTGTGGGGAGGTTCCCGAGTGGTCAAAGGGGGCAGTCTGCAAATCTGTTGGCGACGCCTTCGAAGGTTCGAATCCTTCTCTCCCCATAAGAAGGCTTCTCGATTTTGAGAAGC
>JAGLYV010000048.1 GCA_023131975.1 Candidatus Krumholzibacteriia bacterium
ATGAAAAACTCTCCGGCAGTATCGGTTCTGTGACAAAAGAAATCGCGTCAATCGATGAAAAACTCTCCGGCAGTATCGGCTCCGTGGCCGAAGAAATCGCGTCGGTCGATGAAAAACTCTCCGGCAGTATCGGCCCTGTGACTGACAAGCTCGACAAGGCATGGGACTTCCAGCAGCAGAGCGCCTCCGATATGCTCGGGTTCTTCAAGGAAATGCAGGAAAAAAATGAAAGCAGACAGGACAAGATCGCTGAAACTATGAAAAACAGTATCTCCGACCTGAAAAAGACTCTCGACTCGATCACCGAAGACAACAGAACGGTCATAGAGAGCATCGCGGATACTCTCGCTGAAAAGACCGAAGACATCGAGGGCCAGATCAAGTCAAGCGAGGACAGGATCCAGGAATTCAAATCAGAGGTCTCAGGCTGGAAAGAGTCCCTGGATCAGAATATCGGCTCGATGAATGAAAATCTCGATGAAAGCAGAAAGATAGTCGAGGAACTCTCCGAGAACCACAACGAGATGATACAGGTCGTGGAGAACCAGAAGAAAAGTCTTGAGGAAGAAGAAAAGAAAAGGATGCTGTCCGAGGCGAAGAAACTCAACAACGCCGGCGTAATGAACTACCACAACGGACAGTACGAGAAGGCCCTCGAGATGTTCAAAAAAGCCATAGAGATGGATAAGGATTTCACCGAGGCCTACAACAATATGGGACTGACATACACCGAGATGAACGATGAGGACAAGGCGACCGAGGCGTTCAAAAAGGCGATCGAGCTCAATCCTGATCTGGGCGCTACATACAACAACCTTGGCTATGTCTTCTACAGACTCGGTTCGTACGCGGAAGCCATAGAGATGTACAACGAAGCTATAGGCAGAAGCAAGAACAACGGTTCCGCGTGGACAAACCTGGGCAATGCTTATTACAAGCTCGACCGCGTGGAAGAGGCGCTTGACGCCTGGAACAAGGCAGTCGAGATCGACCCTGGCAACGAGAAGGCAAAACGCAATCTCAAGAGGTTCCACGCCGAAGCGGAAAAACACAACTGATGTTTCTTCGACCGGCATTCGAATAACTCACAAAAAAGGAGACGCTCAGCGTCTCCTTTTTTATCGCGGATTGTCAGTCGTACCAACGACTATTCTGCTTTCCTTACTTTCGTGGCGTGAGGCCCTTTGGGTCCATCGGCGAGTTCGTACTCCACCTTTTCGCCCTCACTGAGTGTACGGAACCCGTCGCCTTCAATATCAGAGTAATGTACAAATACATCTTTTCCGTCTGTGTCCTGGGATATGAAACCGTATCCCTTGTTTTCATTGAACCACTTGATCTTACCTGTCTCGGCCACCCAATACCTCCTTGATACTCACTGGGTGAAGGGAAGATACAGTTTCATCTGAAGCCTGTCACCGTCCATCACACCGGCAGTTGATTAACAAACATGGCAAATTCACCGGCTAGATAAAAATTACCACACCATTTCCTGAACTTGCATTCTAACATTTCTGTGAGATCATTTCAATCGGAAATATCATTGTCCGCAAATCACGACCCTGCCACAAGTCACATCTCCCCACACGACAGCTCTTTGGCACCTTTCTTGCGTTGTTTGGGGTGTAAGTCCCTCTCTACGTTGATTCGAGGCGTCGGCCTCCTGTCTGCGTTGGTACGAGGTATCATTCCCTCTTTGCTTGGATGGCAGAAGATGTCAAGGCTCCAGATACCGTATGACAGAGTGCTGATGAACCCCGTCGATTTCGACCCCAACAGCTTCGACGGGATACTGAAGGATTTCCTTGCGGCAAGTCGCAAATCACCGATCATAATGGAAGTGTTCAACGAACAGGTGCAGTACCTTGTATTTATGAGGGAAGGCCAGTTCTACTGGATCGGGGGAAAGACCGCGGAAGAGTTCGAATCCATTACGCTCCGTGATTTCTTCACCAGGCTCTCACATACACAGTTCCCGCAAATAGTCGTTTATGCGACAAGCCTGATCCTCTATCACTCCCTGCTCGTTTACGCGCAGAAAGATGCTGACCTGAGAATCAGCTCGACCCTCGTCGATCTGGACGACCTGCTCGACAGGACCGAAGAAGAACACAGCAACGCCCTGGTCACCGCCCAGCAACCGGGCAATCTCGTGATGCTCAGGTACAAGGACGGAAAGGCGATAGCTACATACCACTGCCTGTCATTCAAAAAAGCTGAACATCCCGATCACAGGGAAGATTTTCTGGTAAAGGTCTATACGATGTCGGCCCATTCGCCTTTCGAAATAAACCTCTATACCGACCTGACGGTCACATACGCGGAAGACGCCAGACAGATTCCGGATGATTACACTGGCTTGATCTCGTCGTTATTTCTCAGTCAGCCTCCGAAACTCGTAGTGAAGCTCAAGAACCGTCCCCTCAAAACTTACACCTTCACGGGGAAGCACGTCACGATCGGGCGGCTCCCGGATAACGATATAGTCATAGACAACCTCGGAGTATCGAGAAAACACGCAGTGATCCATTCGTGGAAAAACGGTTATCACGTTAAGGACCTTGGGAGCAAGAACAGCACATTCCTGAACGGTGAAAAAATAGACAACGCCGAATTGAAGGGCGGAGACGTGATCACGATCGGAAAGTACCAGATCGTCTTCAAAGTCTCGTCATGCGAACCCGGACTATCCGGCGCTATGGACCAGACGATGATCATCCCTGGCTTTTCCTTACAAGCAGCGAAGAATATCGATGGCACCGGCCCGTCGGACCGTGGCAGCGGGATTGCCAGCCCATCCGACAGCTCCGGCGTCGACTCACCGGTCAGCGACTCCGATTCTCCGGCCCATACCACCCCAAAGTCCGACAATTCCGGCAACACGGATCCCCCCCGCCTCTACAGAAGAAGCGATCAGGAGGAATTCCCCCTCGGAGGCGAGAAGACCGTTATCGGGAAAGACCGCGATTCCGATATCAGACTCGGAGGCATCTTCGCTCCCCGGATAAAAGTCGAGATCACAAGATCGGGTGACGATTACGTGATCCAGAAGATGGAAGGCCGGAAAGAGATGAATATAAACGGTGAACGTATGATCGAAAAAGTCCTCGAAGAGGAGGACCTTATCGCCATAGGTCCCGAAGAATTCGTGTTCAAACGGTAATACCATGAAAATACTTGTCCTTTCAGACGTACACGGCAACAGCGATGCTCTCCAAAGAGTCCTCACCGAAGTCCAGGCTATCCAGCCAGACCTCGTAGTGTCTCTCGGTGACGTAGTAGGATACGGCGCGGACCCCGCCAAATGCGTGAGCCTTATCGAAGAGAACGCCAATATCAGGATATGCGGAAACCACGACCTGGCCGTCACCGGCGAACAGGATTATAGTACTTTCAACAGCATAGCCTCGATATCGATAGAGTGGACCCGCAATTCCCTGAGCGAAGAAGATATACTGAAAATAAAAAAATACATTCCCATCTATTCGTCCGGTGAATGCCTGTACGTTCACGCTTCACCCGGCAACCCGCTCGAATGGGAATATGTCTACACGGTAAGACAGGCCGAACGGATTTTCAATGAATTCAAAGAACGGTTCATCTTCGTCGGCCACACCCATGTGCCGGGGATCATCTCCTGGAATGAAAACGATGGGGCGAGGATATGTCATTCCTCACTTACAGGGATCGATCCCTCGTCCAGATACCTGATAAACACCGGCAGTGTCGGTCAGCCGCGCGATGGCATCAACGCGGCCAGTTTCACACTGCTTGATCTCGACAAGGGAAAGATCCAGATGCACCGATCGTCATACAATGTCTCATCCGCGCAGAGAAGGATCAGGGCGGAAGGCTTGCCCGAATATCTCGCGGACAGACTGGCAAGCGCGCGATAGCCGGCCAGCGGAACCGGAAGGAAGAACGATGGAAGGCAGGAACTACGAGATTCTGGGTACGCTGGCGACAGGCGGGACGGCCGTACTTTATAAGGCGATCCAGAATTCACTCGGCAGAGAGGTCGTCATCAAGAGGCTTCATTCCCACCTCACTTCTGACAAAAACTTCACAGGGAGGTTCGAACAGGAGGCCAAAACGGCCGCGAGCCTCGATCATGAGAATATCGTGCGGATAATCGATTCGGGGGTCTCAAAAAATAACTACTTCATCGTCATGGAGTATATCGACGGAATCACTCTCAAGGACCTTATCGAAAAGCACGGCGCGCTCGACGAAGAGACTGTACTCCTCATCGCGTACGAGATCTGTCTGGGCCTCGACCATGCTCACCAGCGCGGAATCGTTCATCGTGACATCAAACCCGCGAACATAATGATAACCCGTGAGGGTCAGGTGAAGATCACTGATTTCGGACTGGCAAAACTGACCCAGAGCCATCTGGAGCAGACCGTAGCAGACACCCTGCTGGGCACTCCGCTCTACATGTCTCCCGAACAGGCCATAGGTGAGGGAATAGACGGGAGAAGCGACCTGTTCTCCCTCGGCACAGTCTGCTACGAGATGATGACCGGCACTCAACCGTTCTCCGCCACTAACTATGCGGCTGTCATCCAGAATATTATAAACGGTTCGGTCGCCCCTATATCGAGCATAAAAACCGACACCGATTGTGAATCCGAATCGGTAGTGATGAAAGCCATGAGCCATGAGCCGGGCAAGAGATTCCGTACCGCGCTCGAGATGGCCCGTACGATTGAAAATATGTTTGGCCGCGAGAAAGTGATGGACGCGCGGCGGCGATTCCGGCGCCTTGTCGCGGGTCAACCCGCATACCTGTCGGTGACGACAGGAATAAAAAACGACAACCGACCGGGATCACGGAATACGAAAAAATACGGAGCCGGAAGAAACCGGCAGACGCCCCGGGAGAATAGACGCCGGTTGTTTCTCCCTGTCACGTTCGCCGCGGTGATGATGACGATTGCGGCCGTTTACCTGGCGGTCAACCCTGAACGGCTGGAAACGATGAAGACAAAATTGAGATCCCTGAGTTCCGCGCGCCCCGTTTCGGCCGATAACGGCCCCGTGATCTCCGCGCAGGGATTTGCCGGAAATATGCCCCTTCCGATGCAGGACAACGCGCAGTATAACGCGGTGAGCAGTACCGATTCGAACGATACTCTCAGCGCTCCAGCGGAAACCATCTATGCCAGACAGACAATGGACATGGATGATCCGCCCCCCGATAAGGTCGAGCCAGAGCAGGACAAAGATGATCCCGCCAGCAATGGCCGTGATCCTGTCCAACCCGAAAATGCTCCCGCGTCCGGCGCGGACGATCCGGACCAGATCGGCGATGCTCCCGCGTCCGGCAACGATGAGCCTGCGTCCGGCAACGATGAGCCTGCGCCCCACAACGGTGGACCGGCCCGGAATGAAACGCCACCGCCGGTGACTGAAGAAAAGCCGGCAGTCAAAGAACTCCTCGGGTTCATCGATATCCAGGTCGAGCCTGAGGCAGATATAATCATCGATGGTGTGTTCAGGGTTTCAGGGAACAGGTACGGCCCCGTAGAGATGAAACCGGGACATCACAGGATCACATGCAGACAGAAGGATTTTACCGAATATTCCGAGACCGTCAATATCACAGCCGGGGAGCTGTCGAAAAGAAGGATACTCCTGAAGCAGAAGACCGGTTATCTCAGCTTCCAGACCGATGCCGGCGCGAGGATCTTCGTCAACGGCAGATTCATAGGAATAACACCGCTTCCAAAAGCCATCAGCCTGACCTCGGGGAAACATATGGTCGAGATGAAAAAAGCCGGGTTCAGAGACTGGACTACGGAAGTCTTCATTCCATCTGACGAGACCGTCAATCTGAAGATCAGTCTCTCTCCCCTCTGATCCACCTGGCGGTCCGTAGAAAATCAGTCGATCAGGGATCGCGCGGCGGCCAGTACTTCCGCCACTTCTATCGAGGACACCTTCCCGTCATCGGCCCTCACGGCCAGCACATTACTATTCACAGGTTTCCACCTGGCAGGCTCGGTAGGACCAAATACAGCGACACATCCCGCTCCGACCGCCCCGGCGATATGCATCACCCCGGTATCGTTGCAGAGAGTGACTGCGGCATCTCTCATCATCGCGGCCAGAAGGCCGGTCGTCGGGCAGGAGAGAACAACCGGCACGTGGCTGCTCTCATCGAGGAAGGAAGAGAAAGAATCGTCGTCCACCGGGCCTCGTATGGCGACAACAGGGAACCCGTACCTTTCGGTCAACAGGGAAGCCACTTCCGCGAACCTTGCGGGAGGCCAGATATTCTGCTTCTTCCCCGCCCCCGGATGAATGACCATATACCCCTGTCTCTCCGGATCGATTACATCCTTCAACCTCCGACAGTCCATCTCGTCGTCGGCGATCGGCACGATAAGTGATCTCAGGTCATCCTCCCTGACACCGATATCCTCCAGGGGAAAAAGATTGTGCCTGGCTTCATGCATGGTCTCCAGTTCATCTTTTGACGGAAGCGGCAATTCTATATTGTAGTAATACGAAGTCAGGTCGTGGCCGAACGGCCTGCTCGTCGAACCGACCCTGATGCGGGCGCCACTCAACACCGCCAGAAACATGCTCGTTATCGAAAAAGATACTGTACTCATTACGATGGCCAGATCGTATTTCCGCCTTCTCAAAGAACGGATGAATCGTGGCAGGGTGAACGGGTCTCTCCTCTGCCCCTCCTTGGAATAAGTCAGGATCTCATCGATGTAGGGATTTCCATTCATCACGAGCGCGTTGATCGGCGCGGCGACAAGAGATATCCTGGCACCGGGGAAGCGGTTGCGAATACCCCGAAACGCCGGCACTGCACAGAGCATATCACCCATCTGGTTATGCTGCCTGATCACGAGGATATTCTCTATGGTCTCCGCATTCAGGTCATCCGGAGTCATCTTCCTCGTGTCGAACAGGGATGAAGCCCGACGGGCAAGAAAAAGTTTTCCCCGTTTTTCGATCCTTTTGAGCAACCCTTCTCTCCGTTTCGAAAAGCGTTCCGGCATGCCGGAAAATATCTGGTTATTTATCCTTAGAAAAAAACATTTATTTTGGAACCAAATCCCGGCATCTACGTACTAAGGGTAGAGAGCGGATCAACTATCCCACCGCCTTCAATCTCTCCTTACCTATGGAGCGGCTCACTCGGGCCGCTCTACCTTTTTACCTTCGTACCATCAATCCAGCATGTCGGGAAGCTCGGAAAGGATCTTCAGATAACTCTCGTAACGTTCATCCGTTATCTTCCCCTGACTCACCGCTTCCTTCACGGCGCATTCAGGCTCGTGGCTGTGCGTGCATGTAGCAAAGCGGCATGTACCGATAAACGGTTCGAAATCTCTGAAGCACCCTCCCAACCCCTGTTTCGACAGACCCCATATACCGAATTCCCTTATTCCCGGAGTATCTCCGATGTATCCCCCACCCTGGAGCGGGTGAAACTCGAAGTGTGTCGTCGTGTGCCTTCCCTTGCCCGTCTTTCGGCTGACGTCAGAGATCCTGATGTCCAGCCCCGGCTGGAGCGCCTGCAGAAGCGAGGTCTTTCCGGCTCCGGACGGTCCCGCCATGATCGACCTCACCCCCGACATCAACGTTCTCAGCCTGTCGATCCCGTCCCCGCTGATCGCGCTGCACGGCACTGTCTCGTAACCGAGGTTCCTGTAGGGAAGGATCATGTTCTCTATCTCCACGTCATCTCGCGCCAGATCGATCTTGTTGACGCAGATGACCGGTTCGATACGGTAGCACTCTGCCGCGACGAGCATCCTGTCCAGAAGCCTCGGTGTAAATTTCGGCTGCTTCATGGAATGCACGAGAAATACCCTGTCGAGGTTGGCTCCGAGGACCTTGTGCCCCTTCTTCTCCCACGCGTAGGCTCTGGCGAAGATCGATCTTCGCGGTTCGATGGAGACGATCATGCCTGTCAGCCCCCGCGAATCGACATGACTTTCCCGCCTGTAAGTGACATTGTCTCCGACCACGGGCATACCCTCTTCGGAACTCTTTCCTATACGGAAATTGCCCCTCACCGAGCAACGGACCTCTTTGTCGCCATCGACGACGAAATATTCGGCCCCCATTATCCTGATTATGAACCCGCCCGATGTCTGGGGAGGTGCCATATGAGAACTCCCGGTTCAAAATATTCAGCCTGTTCTCTATATTTTCAAAAAACAGTACTGGAACCCGTTAAAAAAAAATTACGTTTTATCGCCTGATACTATCAAAAAAGTATTGTAAGCAAAAGTTTAAATTGTTATAAGGTAATAGTCTTTCGTGTGAACCTTACACTGGAAGTAAAGGGCCGTATGGAATCGAGAAAACTCGCTTCGTTCTTCGAAGAAGATCTTTGCATTTTTAGTCTTCGTTCCAGGAAAAAATCTTCCGTCCTGCAGGAGATGGTTCGACGTCTCGCGACCGCAGGCAGAATATCCGACGAACATTTCATCATGGAGATGCTTAAGAACCGTGAAAGCCTTGGCAGCACGGGACTTGGGATGAGTGTGGCCTTTCCTCACGGCAGGTCTCTGGCTATCAAAAAACTGACCGTTCTCTTCGCCAGATCAGCAGGCGGAGTCGATTTTGAAGCACAGGACGGTGAGAACACGAAGATATTCTTTCTCATCCTCGCGCCGTCAGACAAAGGCGCGGAGATCTATCTGGCACTCCTGAGCGAATTGATCGGCATCATCCAGAAACCGCAGAAGCTCGAAAAACTCCTGACCGTAAAAGATTATGCCTCACTTGTCGCTGTACTGGACGGTGATGAATAATGAGAGAAGAATTTCGACTTCTGGTAGGCCTTCAGGACCTTGATATCATGATCAAAGACATGAAGGACAAGGTCACCACCGATGAACTGAAGAACATGGGATTCAAGCTTGAGGGGCTGGAAGAACTCCTGACGGCGAGAACGAAACTGGCATCGAAGATACCGACAGCGCTTCTTAACCGCTATGAAAAACTGGCCGGGCATTACAAGGTCGCTATCCTCCCTGTGAGCGGCAACCAGTGTCTCGGATGTTTCGTCAAGCTGCCGACATCCTTCTTCTCCTCGGCTTACAGCCATGAACTTCTTACCTGCGAAAACTGCGGCAGGATGCTCTACATACCCTGATACCCCACGATCTCGTCTATTTCTGAAAACACAAGAATTTTTCGTAATCACTAATCTTCAGCTTGTACTTTTGCCCCACATGCGGTAAAGTATTTTTACTGGTCTAATAATCTTACGTGCAGGGATGCGATGACAGACAAAAATCAGGATAAGGGATTCAATCCACGCTATATACGGAATGTGAGCTTGGGCAGTTTCTATCCATGGAACGGATACGAGGTCACCGATTCACTCAGCGACCGGGACTATCTCCTGTTTTCTCTCCATCCCGCCTCAAAAAGTGCGCTGTGCGAAAACGACCTGAGGATGCGGGACCATCTTTTCTCAGAGAAGACCAGAATGGCTCCTTCCGCGCTCTCACTCCAGGAATCGGGGAACGGGATCACCTTCCTCCTTCCACATTTCAAGCCCGTATTCATCCCTGAAGCTGTCGCAACGCTGGGTCCAAAACGGGCGGTGGAGATCCTGCGGGAACTGACCAGCACAATCCTCGATGTCATGGCTTCAGGCCTGTTCTTCAACAATCTCACTCCCGGAAACCTGGCGCTGGTCGATGGTTCACCGATGATCCTTCCCGTTGCGTACCTTCTCCCCTGCGAAATGATCAGACATGAATACAGGACCGGCATGGACCGGGATGCCTGTCCCATGTTCAGTGATCTTCACGGACTCGGTAATATATTCAGCCTTTTCTGCGAACATGTCGAGCCTGCGGTCTCCAGGGACTGCCGGGAGATCGCCGCAAGCCTGGAAGGCCTGACCGGATCGACCCCCCCCGATGAATACTACGACCTGATAGAGAGAATAAAAGATTTCCTGGGCGAATACGTCAAGGAGATCCCATGCCTCACATTTCACAACAGCCCCACGGAAATCAGCCCGGGAACGATCAGAAAACTCCGGCAGAAAGCCCTGAAGACAAGGGATGGCGAAAAACACCTCGTTATCATCCGGGGAGTCTCCGGTACGGGGAAAACATCATTTCTCCGCGAGGCAGCTGTTCGGCTTCGTTCCGACTGGGGACTCGAGGGCTTTGATATCCTCAGCGATCAGACTGTTTTCACCGATTTCGACTCGCCGCAGGACAGCATTAAACATGACTTCGTACTTATCGACGATCATTCCCGGGACGACCTTCTTAACGGATGCGTCGTCGACCGGCTTTCCAGGGAAATGGAACGCTGTTCGCTGGCCGTAATCGTCACTGACGAGGATTCTCAGGAAAAATTCGTCGAGGCCCTGTCGTCAGAGGGAAAAATGAGCAGGTTCAAGGTCGATGAGATCGAACTGCCCGCACCCGACCTGGAAGTCGGCAGAAAAACGGTCACTGCTCTCCTGCCTCCAGCACAGAGAGAACCGTTCCTCAAATCGCTGAACAGAGTCAAGACACTCTCCGAAGCAGGGATCAGAGCCAGGATCCAGTCGATATCTGAGCGTCAGGCCCCGCTGAACGACAAAAACAGGGCCACCCCCGCGGCTGACACCGAACAGGTGGGCAAAGCCGGACACAGCATCCATTTGATCTTTGACACGCTGGCACCCGAAGAAAAATCGGTCCTTGATTTTATAGCGATATTCAGATTCGAGGTGCCTCTTCAGATACTCCAGTCGATCTATTCGACCGAGGAAAAAGATTTCTACAAGACACTGCAGAATCTCATCTCTATGGGGTTCATTGTGCCCAGGGCCGAGAATTCCCTGATCTCGGGAAACAAACTGTGCCTGGTCTTCGGGATCACCAGCCGCAGCCTGGCAGCAAGAATACGATCATCCATCCCGACAGCACGCAGAAAGGATCTGCATAGATCTATCTCGCGCATCCTGAAGGAAAAAGCCGGAACACCTCTCGCGTATATCTATTTCCATCTTACATACGGAGGGCTGGACGAAGACGCCGCGTTTAAGGGAATGGAGATCTTTCATCTGCTGCTCGCCCGCAAAAGAATAAACGCGATCAGCTGCTTCAACGAGAATTTCATCGATATGAAGCTGGAGACCCATCTTCCACCCGAAATGCGTTTCAAACTCTATCTCGAACTCGGCGACTATTTCTCCCTGATCGGCAACATCGACAAGGCAGAGTCGTTGTTCAGAAAATGCCGGGAGGAAATGAACCGAAAGAACGAGTGGCAGACATTCAGAGGTATCGCGACCGAAGCGATCAGACGCGAGTGCGAGATCCTCGAGAAGAGGGGAGATTTCAAGAAAGCTGAGGGGCTGCTCAAAAAAACTCTGGAAAAACACGGCGAACACATACTTTCCAGCGAACGGGCCCGTCTCTACAACGATCTCGCGTGGATCTACTACCGGATCGGCAAACTCGACGAATCCTGGGAAAACAGTCTCCTCGTTCAGAAGATAATAGACAAGAAACAGGACCAGCAGGAACTGGCCCAGTCGTTCAGCCTTATGGGAGCGATCAACTGGAACCGCAGCAAGTATGACGAGGCTCTTTACTGTCATAAAAAATGCCTCGCGATACGCGAGGAACTCGGCGACGAACGCGGGATCGGCGCTACAAACAACAACTTGGGTCTCGTCTTAAGGTCGATGGGCCGGATGAAAGACGCTCTTGACAGTTTCCTCAAGTCGATGAAGATCAAGCAGCGGATAAACGACATCCCCGGACTGGCGGCGGCACATCTCAACCTCGCCCTGGCCTACATGGACCTCGAAGAGATAGAAAAAGCCGAGAAAAACTGCTCGATGGCCCGCAAGCTCGCCGAAGACCTCGGCAACCAGCAGTTACTGGCAGAAATATGGGGGACACTCGGGGAGATCTACTTCCTGAGGCAGGACCTCGATTCCTCCCGTGAGTGTTATTTCAAAGACCTTCACATATGCCACAAGACAAAATCGATAAGGGAAAAAGCAATCGTATTCCGCAGGCTTGGCGAATTGTGCCTCTTCGAGGGAAAACTCACAGAGACAAAGGGGCTGCTCAGCCAGGCAAGAGCTCTGAATAAAAAGATCGGCTCACGCCTGGAAACGATACTTCTCGACCTTCTGGAGGGTAGAATACTGCTTGCCGAGGGCAAAAGGGAAAGTGGCAGGATGAAATTCGAAGGGACGAGTTTCGAGCTCTCCCTTCTCGGAAGAAAGCGGACCGCGGCCTCGGTAACAGCCGAGATCGGAGAACTCTACCTCGACGAGGAAAACGAACACCTTGCCCGCGAATACCTGCTGAGAGCTATCTCTCTTATCAGCGAGAGCGACAACATCCCCGAGCAGGTCAAGAACCTTCAGAAACATCTGGACCAGAGGATATCCCGGATGTCCGGCAGGATCGACTCCGATTCGATGCGATTCCGTGCTCTGTGCCGCGTCATCTCCTTCATACGCACGATACACGACTCCGACAAGCTCTACGAGACCGTCACCGAGACAGCTCGCAGGATGATGAACATGGAAAGAGCCGCGCTCATCCTGCAGACAGGCAGCCAGGACACATACAGGCTACTCGCGGTCAAAGGCGAACTCGAGTCGGAGGGTATACTGACAGACAAGAACATCATCGCCATCCTCAGCCTGACCCGGCAACTCGGCTATCCTCTCGATATATCCCGGTCCCAGATCCCCGAGGGAAAGGTCAGCGACGATTTCCTGGCGGCCCATCCCGGTATCATCTGCACACCGCTCTGGATAAGCGATGACGTCACAGGCTTCCTCTATCTCGATTCTTCGAGGCGCTCCGTGGAGGCTTCCGACGAGGATCACAGTTTTCTTGTGGCTTTCAGCCAGCAGGTGACTCTGGGCCTGGAAAGACTCTTTCTCTTCGAAAAGCTCTCCGAGGCCGAAAAAACCAGAAAATCCACACCCAATATCGTAACGACGACGAAGGAAAGGATCACTTTCCGGGATATCATCGGAAAATCGCCGGCGATGAGGCAGGTGTACGACCTGATCGAAAATATCCGCGATATGGACACCACTGTACTTCTTACCGGCCCGAACGGCTCCGGCAAGGATCTGATCGCGAAGGCAATTCACGATACGGGACCAAGGAACGACAAACCGTTCCATCATCTGAACTGTGCGGCATTCCCCGTAAACCTGCTCGAAAGCGAGCTCTTCGGCCATGAAAAAGGCTCCTTCACCGGAGCGATGAGACAGAACGTGGGGCATTTCGAAAAAGCGGCGGGCGGCACGATCTACCTGAATGAGATCGGGGAGATGCCGGTCAGCCTGCAGGCAAAACTCCTGAGGGTACTCGAGGAAAGGAAATTCTTCCGCGTAGGCGGCACCCGCGAGATCAAGACCGACGCGAGGATCATCACTGCCACCAACAGAGATCTTCCGCAACTGGTGAAAGAGGGTACATTCCGCGAGGACCTTTTCTACAGGATCAACGTATTCCCTATCAGGATTCCCGCTCTGAGAGAACGGCGTGAGGATATAAGTCTGCTCTGCAATCATTTCTTGACTACATTCTGCAGGGTATACAATATTCCAACGAAGAAGTTATCGCCGGAAGCGATGACCTATATCAACGAGTACGAGTGGCCCGGCAATGTAAGGGAACTCGAGAATACGATCAAGCGTTTAATAATCATATCGAAGAGGGACACGATCCTTCCCGAGGAGCTTCCGGAAAGCATCCTCACACATACGGAGACCGTGCACGCTCAGGCGCTCTCGACCCTGGAAGATGTCGTCGAATCGCTTCTGGAAAACGTCGAATACTCGGTGTCCGACCCGGTACTCCCCAAGGTCGAGAAATCGATCGTAAAAAAAGTTGTGGAGATGACCGGAGACAAACAGAAGGCGGCCAGATTGCTCGGCGTGTCGAAACCTACACTTTACAACTGGTTGAAGAAATACAATGGTGACAAGACGAATTAAAAGAAGAAAGAAGAGGCAGACACCTGTCCTTCTGCGCATTTCGCTGACGGCTTTTCTTATAATGCTCGCGCTATATGTGCCACTGAAATACTATATTGCCTCCACCGAACCCAGGGACCCCGTACCCGACGGAACGAGCCTGAAGATATTTGTCACCAACGAGCTTAATTGCTATCGCGAACCCTGCGGGTGAAAGAAGGACAAATACACAGGGATGGCCAGGTGGGCTTCCTACATCGACAACCAGCGCGCGGAAAGTTCGGTCCTGCTACTTGATACGGGGAATTTCTGCAGAGCCAGGAAGGTCAAGACCGACAAGCTGGACTACAGATACTTCTTCGAGGCGATGAAAAAAATGGATTACGCCGCTGTCAATATAGCGGACAACGAGATACGCTTCGGCCGCCGTAAACTCCTTGAGACTGCCGAAAAATACGACATTCCCCTCATCTCTTCGAACATCTACGACAAACGCGGCCAGCAGACGCTGGGCAGTAAGTACATCATAAAAAACGTTGGCGGCAAGACGACTCTTTTCGGCAGAAAGGGCGGACTCCGGGTCGGGATCTTCAGCGTAGTCCTCCCCCACTTCATATATGACGTCGATCCGATAGTCCCGAAATACTACGATGTTAAAAATCCGAATATCGCCGCGCTGGAGGCCGTATCAAAACTGCGGGAGGAAGGCTGCGACCTTATAATCGCCATCAGCCACCAGGGATGGCTGCAGAGCCTGTCTCTCGCGGATGAGATCGACGGAATAGACATAGTCGTCAACGGCAGAAAAAACCATAGTGGTACATATCATGAATGGTTCGATTCGACGATCGTAGTCGATACCGGAAACAAACGTATGTCACTCACCGAGATAGAGATCGAATACCGGAACGGAAAAAGATATATTCTCGCAACCGACATGGGAGCGCGGGCGCACAAAAGCCCGGAACGGACAGACCTGAAAAAGCTGGAGGACATCTACACGGAAGAACTCGAGAAGGCCGGTATCGATGACGCGCGAAAGAACAACTAGCCGACAAGACTGGCAGAAGGACCTGAAAGACCATGACACAGAAAACAGCCAAAAAGACCATTACTCTTAGCCGAAAAACTATCACTCTTAGCCGACTGACCGGCTATCTGGACACCTTGCTCGACATCAAGTCATACAGCCGTGATTCATCTTTGAATGGCCTTCAGGTGGAAGGCTCGAAAACGGTCGCGAAGATCACTCTCGCCGTGGACGCATGCGAAGAGTCGATCCGCAGAGCCGTGAGGAACCGATCCGACATGCTCCTCGTACATCATGGCCTGCTCTGGGGCGACCCTGTACCTGTCACTGGGATAATGGCTCGCCGCGTCGGACTGCTGCTGAAACACGGCATCTCCCTCTACGCCGCGCATCTTCCCCTCGACTGCCATCCGGCCACAGGGAATAACGCTCGCATGGCACAGCTGCTCGGAATCGAAACGATGGAAAGATTTGGAGAATACCAGGGATACCTGATCGGCTTCTGTGGCAGACTTCCTTCACCTCTTACAGTCAAAAGCTTTTCCGCGAAGATCAGGAAAATGACCGGTGAAAGTGTCAGGACCTTCCCGTTCGGAAAAGATATGGTCCGCAAGGTGGGAATCATCTCGGGCGGAGCCGCCTCGATGGTAAAGGATGCTGCCGAAGCCGACTGCGACACGATGCTGACCGGTGAAACGGCCCACTCAGCCTATCACACAGCCAGGGAATATGGGGTCAACCTGGTCTGCGGAGGTCATTACGGCACCGAGACCTTCGGAGTGAAGGCCCTGGGAGATATGATCGGATCCGAATTCGGGCTCGACGTACGGTTCATCGATATTCCCACCGGACTCTAAAAAAACTCCTCATCCTGAAACCGCCCCCCGGAATCTGATGTCGAAAGGTGCTCTGAGCCTCATACTGAAACCGCCCCGGGCTCTGCGGCCCGAAGCGGCTCATATTCACTGTACGAGACTACTTATCACCCTCGGTTTCTCAATAGCCTCGAATCATCACTTTCCTTACCCCGCTGTCCCCTATTTATCTACCTTGAACGGGTCATGTTTCGGGAACGATTTCGGATCGTTCTTCATCTCCTCCATCAGGACCTCGATCGCCTTCTCCAACTGGGCGTCGTGACCTTTCGACATCTCGACCGGATCGAGGTCGACTATGATATCCGGAGTGACACCCTCGTTCTCGACGATCCACTTCCCTTCCCGCGTGTAGATCCTGTAATCGGGCGCCGTCAGTCCTCCGCCATCGATCAATCGCAGGAACATCGAGACTCCTACCAGGCCTCCCCAGGTCCTCGTACCTATCACGGGCCCCATCTTCATCATCTGGAACTCCATCGGCACCATATCTCCGCCCGAACCGGCCTGCCGGTTAGTCAGGCAGACCATGTGCGCATCGGGAGCCAGAAGCGGGTCACCCTGGTCGGCCGAGTAGCGACGCGTCCAGTATGAATGATGTTTCTTATTCAGCCGCTGATAGAAGATAGCTGGATCGAGGCCACCGCCGTTGAAGCGGCCGTCGATTATGAGGCTTTTCTTGCGCGTCTGCGCGTAGAAGTATTTTGGAAATTCCCTGGCCGACCCGGTGTACGTATCGGGCAGATGGATATATCCTATCTTCCCTCCCGACTTCTCACCGGCGAGTTTCCTGTTATGCTCCACCCAGTCGAGATACCTCAGCGTCTTTTCCCCGCGTGCGGCCGCGACATTTATCTCGCGTGCACCCTTCATCGATGGTTTGTCGTTGACCAGTAGTTTTACCTGCTGACCGGCAAGACCCTGGAAATAGCTGTAGACGTTCATGTCCGTGGTGGCCTTCGTGCCGTTGACAGCTATCAGGTACTCACCGTCGGCCACTTCCGAGCCTGGCCTCGCCAGCGGAGGAATGATCTCACGGGTCCAGTCAGGCACCCTGAAGATCTTCTCGAACCTGTAGTATTCCGCTCCCTTTTCCACCTTCCAGTCGACACCGAGCATGCCCGTCCCTGAATGATCGGCGTTCCGCTTGAAATCACCACCGTAGACATAGGTATGCGAGGTATTGAGTTCACCGATCAGTTCACCGACGATAAAACCGAGGTCCTGCCTGCACGTAGCTCTGTCTATCAGGGCTCCGTACTTCACCTTCATAGCGTCCCAGTCAGCGCCATGCATGTTGGGCTCATAATAGAAATCGCGTTCCATCCTCCAGGCTTCATCGAATATCTGTCGCCATTCGGCTACGGGGTCGAGAAGAAAACTCAACCCAGACAGATCGATGTTAGTACCTTCCAAATCGGAATCGGAATCGGGATCGGAAACATCGATGATACCAGCATTGATACCCTGCCTGTATACGACCTTTTCACCATCGAAGGAAAGCCTGTACTCGTCGATACCGGCAATGACCTTCTTCGCCTCACGGTCTTCCAGGGAAAACCGGAAAAGGTCCATCCTGCCCATCGCGCGAAACTCGAAGCGGTTGAAGTCGCCATCGTCCTTGTGAAGATAGAATATCTCCCCGTCCCCGGCAGACAAGTAACGGTAGTTGCCAGGAGGCAGGGGCAGATGTTCTATACGACCGGCGATCCCGTCAAAATCAATCGAAACAGCCTTGTCGTAGCTGTTTTTACCTTTCCTGCTTTTTTCTTTCTTACCCTTTTCCCCGCCCCCCCCACTGACCTCGACTTCGTCATTCCTGAACGGCAGCAGCGACTGCCCACCCTTCTCGAGAGTCAGGGAGTAGATGCCCGCCACATCCTTGTAGACCATTTCCCATTCGAAATCGCAGAAGGTCGGGCTGAAGCGTCTGTTCGAAACGAAAAGCAGATGCTTCCCGCACTTCGAGAACACCGGGTGAAAATCATTGAACAATCCGTCGCTCACGCAGTGTTTCTTTCCAGTGTCGAGCGAATACACGAAAACCTGGTAGATGCCCTCTTCTGTCAGCTTCGAGTAGGTGATATACCTGCTGTCTGGCGACCATGCAAAATCATATATGGGCTTGAGATCCAGAGAGACATCGACGTTTTCGTACTCGGCCCTGTCGACCTTCGTGATCTTTTTCGAATCGACGTCGATGTAGTAACATGTCAAGGTCTGGTCCGTATAGGCTATCTTTCTGCTGTCGGGAGACCAGCGAAGTGAGTGGCGATAGCCGTCCACGTGACTGGTCAGCTTTATAGCTTCATCACTGCCATCCTGCGCGACAACATATATCTCGTATTCGCCTGACTTGTCGGAGAGATATGCTATGCGGTTACCATCCGGTGACCACACTGGATCCTTATCTCTCGAGCCCGATGAATTCGATAGATTTCTGGTGATACCATGTTCCTTCGGCACGCTGAAGATCTCGCCCCTGGCCGACACGAGCAGTCTCTCTCCTGCCGGAGAGCAATCGACATCCGTCACGGCCGTTCCGACATGTTTGAAATAGGGCCTCGTCTCCTCGGCATCGCTCATGACCTGGATATCCACCTTTGCCGTCTTGCCGGAAACTGTATCGAGGCTCCAGATATCACCACCCAGCTCGTAGACGATCTTTCCCGAACCTTCGCTCGGGCGACGGATATCGTATTCCTTATGATCTGTGATCTGTTCGACAGCGCCGGTCGCCGGGTCGAGAGCATAGATGTTCAACACCCTGTCTCGATCACTGCTGAAATATACCCTGTCTCCGATCCACATCGGGATACGGTCGGTACCATCGAATTCGGTCAGTTTTCTGTCCTGCATCTTCTCGAAGTCGAAAAGATAGATATCCTGCGCAAGTCCGCCTTTATAGCGTTTCCATGTCCTGTGTTCCCTCGCCACCCTGTTGTAAGCGATCTTCTTTCCATCGGGAGAGAATGAACCACGGGCTGCCTCGTGCATGATCAGCTCTTCAAGGCCGGTCCCGTCAGGATTTATCATATAGAGTCGCGTATACCTGTTGAATGCATTACGGCCCGAACTGAAGATGATCTTGTTCTTCACCGGATGCCAGCCTATCACCACATCGACGTCGGGATGATATGTTACCCTGGTGATGTTGCCGCCATGGACATTCATCACGTAGACATCGTTGTTCCCGTCGTATGCTCCGGTAAAAGCTATAGACGAACCGTCGGGCGAAAACTTCGGATATCGTTCCGCTCCATCGTGTATGGTGAGCCTCGTCGCGATCCCGCCAGTCGCTGGCGCGGTCCAGATATCCTCACCGCAGACGAATACGATCGTATTGCCATGGATATCGGGAAAACGCATCAGAGGAAGAGTATTCGCGGACGCAATCTCGGGCGCCATGCCCACGAGGAATACCAGCACCGCGATTGTCAGCGCTGCGGTTGTCAGCACCGTGGTTGCCAGCGCTGTGGCACCGACTGATTTTACTACGGAACGTTTCTTCATCGTACAGATCCCTTCGTCATAGTACTGATCTATCTTTTTGGAAATGCCGGAAAATTCTATCAAAAGATCAAGCTGCGGTCAATCCGCAAGTGATTTTATCATACCGTTTGTTATACTCTTGAACCGTCGGTTTGATTCAGGAAATTTGAAGAATCATCGAACCGATTGGAATCCTGATCTCACACATCTAACCTTGCTTCGACATTATCGATTCCACTCTCGTGCTTTCATTTATTCCCTCTTCGAATGTCTATGTATTTTCTTTTTCCCAAAGTTTTTGATTGCCTTGTGCTGATTGTGCCGCCTGCAGAGAA
>JAGLYV010000049.1 GCA_023131975.1 Candidatus Krumholzibacteriia bacterium
GAAGTGCCGAGTATATTCATTACCTTGTGGAGGCGAAGAAACTGGCGTTCGAGGATAGAGCGAGGTTTTACGCCGACCCCGAATTCAGCGATATCCCGGTCGAAGGTCTTGTTTCTAAAGAATACGCGCGGCAGCGGATGAAGTCGATCGATTCGGGAAGAGCGCTCAGGGAGGTCTCGCACGGGGATCCAATGCTGGAGAGTGGAGAGACGACCTGCCTGGTCGTGGCCGACAGCGAGAGAAACTTTGTGTCGCTTATCCAGAGCAACTATGCCGGATTCGGATCGGGCCCGGTACCGGACGGGTTGGGCTTCTGCCTCCAGGACAGGGGAGCGCTGTTCAATCTCGATCCGGAACATCCCAATTCTCTCCAGCCCCACAAAAGGCCGTTTCATACGATAATCCCCGCTATGGTCACTAAAGACGGCAGGCCGGTCTTCGCGTTCGGTGTGATGGGTGGATCCATGCAGCCCCAGGGCCACGTGCAGATCCTCTGCAATATCATCGATTTCGGAATGGGTATCCAGGAGGCGGGCGATGTTCCGAGAGTCAGACATTACGGATCATCCCAGCCGACCGGGAGCGTGATGACCGACGGCGGAAAGGTGGCTTTCGAATCCGGATTCGATCCTGGAGTCCTGAGGGCACTTATCGATATGGGGCATCTCCTCGTGAAGGAGAACGGTGGGTTTGGAGGGTACCAGGGGATATGGTACGATCATATTAATGACGTGTTGGTCGGCGGCACGGAGGCGAGGAAGGACGGTTGTTCTCTTGGCTGGTAGATGGTGAGCCGGTTTCTGCCGGGAGGATGACACGGCCACAGGCAGGAGAGCATAAGGACTGGAATGGAATTCTTCGATTCGAAATTTTTCGACCACTTCATGGATCCCCGCAATGTGGGAACGATAGAAGATCCCGATGGCACAGGCATGGGCGGCGATCCGACATGCGGCGACTGGCTGCTGGTCACTATCAGAGTGTCGGATGAGAGCATCGAGGATATCAGGTTTCAGTGCCGTGGCTGCTCGGCAGCCATTGTCACATCGAGCGCGATGACGGAATTGGCAAAGGGCCGGAGCCTGGAGGAAGCGATGAATATCTCGGCAGCCGACATCGAAGATTCTGTCGGGGGTCTGAGCGAGGAAAAGAGGCATTGTTCGTTGCTCGGAGAGCAGGCGCTGAGAGAAGCCATAAAAGATTACAGGACCAGTAAGGGCCGGTAGAGTACTCCGGTCCCCGGTTATTTTATCCTTCGGTGAAACTCGTCGTGCATATACTGGATATACAATTCGTTTTCAGGTTTTTTCGTTATTCTTCTGAGCGTGATCGACATGCCTGGCACCTTGAACCAGTAGGTCTTGTATGCCATCTCGGTCGTGCCGTCCGGTGAAGTCGGTTGTACTCCGTAGTCTTCCTCGATTCGGTGCTTCAGAAGATTCAGCTTCGAGATGTTCGTACTTCTCATATAGGCAACGACTTCCATCAGCATGTCGTCAACGAAGGTCAGTCTGAGGCGGGATATCTCCCTCGAACCGTCGGCAGGTCTTGAAAATTCGTAAATCTCGCCCCTGTAGCTGGTCCTCGGGTTTTCTGCCCTGGTCCACGAAGTCTTATACTGGACCCGTTCGAACAGATCGCCGGATTTCTCACCGAGATAGAACCCATAGACCGGATCTTCCAGGACTTCGACGGCACCTCCGCTTCCGCCTGAGCAAGAACTCAGGAGGACAAGCAGAACCGCAAGGGCGACGATCGATCTGTTTCTGGCTATCAACGCGCTTCCTCCCTAGGCTTCGGCTGTTTCGCTACTCTTTTTAAGAGTGTAGAGTCCTCCTATACCGATCAGAAGCATTATCGCCGACTGTATCCAGGTCTTGGGAGGAATGCCGCCACTGGTGGCATTAACGAAAATGACCATGCCGCCTGAAAGGAATATCAAAAGACCGTAGATGAAGAACATGACCCTTCTGGCTTTGGTGCGTGTCTTTTCCGTGTCTTCCCCGAACAGCTTGTTGTAAGCGATTAAGGCGAACATCGTCACCACACCGAGAGCGGCGAATACAAGCCAGAAATTCCGCAATGTAGAGGAGACGTCAGGTTTGCCTACAAGAGGAGCAAGAATCGAGTGATACATCTCGCCGCCGACGTTCGAGCCGACGAGAGAACCTATTACTCCATACAGAAAAGCGTATCCCATGTAGGTAGCCTTTTTGTCCTGCGGGGCTACCAGGCCGATATAGCTGTAGTACTTCGGATGACAGGTCATCTCTCCTATCGAGAATATCGCGATTCCGAGGATGAAGATCCAGGCATGCTGTGAAAATGCGAGAAAGATAAATCCGGCCGACCCGATCAGAATGCCGACTACCATCGTCGGCAGAGGCTTGAAGTTTTTTACGATCATATTGACAAAGATCTGAAGGATCACTATCGTTCCCGCGTTTATCACCGTGACGTGCTCGGGGCCGAGTTTGAAGTTCATCCCCATACTGGCAAAGAAATTGTTTATCGGCGTCGGGTCTATGAAGTCTCGGAGATACCAGAGTACCGATCCGAAGTTCTGAAAATAGAGTATCCAGAAACATGAATAGACGAAGATGAGGAGCATGAAACGGGCATCCGAGAGTACAGTGAGGGCTCCCGAGAGTACTTCCGCAAAGCTCTTTCGATTTTTCGGTTTTGGCGGATCTCTGTATATGAAGATGGTCGGAAGGAGCATCAGTGCACAGTAAATCGAACTGATAGTGAACACCCAGCTCCAGGATAGGGTATCCCTTATATATCCTGCTACCAGGGGCGCCACGAGCGCGCCGAGGTTGATCATCCAGTAGTAGACGCCGAATCCGAATCCCGAATTCTTTTCGTTCGTCGTTCTCGCAATAGTGCCGGAGATGATCGGTTTGAACAGGCCGGAACCTGTGGCCATTACGAGCAGTGTGACGAATATCACGCCATAACTGGAAACCTGCCCCGACATGAAGTATCCCGCGGATAGGAGAGAGAAGGCAACGAGGAGCATCTTTCTGTATCCATACCTGTCGGCGAGGGCGCCACCGAGGATCGGCACGATGTAAGTCAATGCGTAGACGAAACTCTGCAAGAGTCCGACCATGTCCGCGGTAAAGCCCAGCCCGCCGTTGCGGACATGCTCAGAGAGGTAGATGGCCAGAAGGGCGTTTAACCCGTAGTATGCTCCCCTTTCGAAGAGTACCATCACGTTTGCTACCCAGAAGGAGCGGGGAAAAGAGCCTACTCCGGTCTTCAATTCAGGTTGATTCTCCACTTGCGGTTTATCCTTTCCTGTCGATTCCTGTTGTCGGGTCTGCTCGCATTGGCTGCAGCGCAACTTGCCGAAACTTATTGAAACGCGGGGACTACCCCGTGCGCAGTTAACCTGAGAAAGAATCTAGCAGAAACGAAAGGCTGGATAAATAAAAAAAACGTCTATACGGTACAGATCAGCTCCGAAACCTCAGCTCGAAATTACCGATGCCGATCAGATCGCCCTTCTTCAGTTTGATCTTGTGGACTTCGTTTCCGTTAATGGATGTGCCATGTCTGCTGTTCAGGTCTTCCAGCACGTAATAGCCGTTCACCTTTGTGATCGTAGCGTGCTGGTCGGAAACGAACGAATGGTCGAGGCAGATATCACACGATATGTCGCTTCCGAGCATGGTGGTGTGCTTTTTCAGTGAGATCTCAAGGCCGGAGAAACATCCATTAGTGATCGTGATGCCGGCGCCATCACTTTTATGTTTTGAATGGTTTTTCTTCCCTGTTCTCTTGGAGTTTTTTCTGGTCTTTGCTGTGGTCAGACCGGAACGTACCTTGTTTTTTTTCATGATCGGACCTTTCGCAAGGTAAAGGATCGGGGTGGATAACAGATTCAAGCGGGTTTCCGCAATTTTCATACCATGGTGTCCTGGAGCGGGCTTGTTTTGTTTCGGGGCGTGTGGGGAACCGGTCATTCCGGAGGAACATCTGGCAGGAACGGGGAATCATGGGGAACGATAAGGATCATCCGGGCATGATCCGGCACCGGCCATGAAGATCAGGGGCAGTTCGCAAAATTGATAAGGACAGGTGGGAGATCAGACTGCTGCGGGTAGTAGAGATGCTCATGAAATATTCTTTTTATCTCGTAAAAAGCACGATTGAATAAAAGTGTGAAGCCCGGGTGGGCAGGTGTGGGATCGGACCGGGTAAGGCTATTTTTTCTTTGAGGGGGGCCTGAATTCCGCGGGGTCTATGCCGTGTTTGTTCATCAGGTCATGAAGGGTGGGGCGGCTGACATCGAGTTCCTGTGAGGCTGCCGATACATTTCCCGCGCATCTGAGAAGTGTGTTCAGAATCAGCCTTTTTTCGGTGTTATCTCTTGCCTCTTTCAATGATACAGATCCGTTAGTGGCGATCAGGGTGGGATTCTCCGGGCTCCCGGGTCCGTCCTCCCTGACATCATCGTGAATCGGGAGGTCGAGATCGGCCGGTTGAATGATCCTGCCGGTAGACATGATGACCGCCCGTTTGACTCTGTTCTCGAGTTCACGCACATTTCCGGGCCATGGATAATTGTAAAGGCTCATCTGTGCTGCCTGGCTGAATCCCCTTACGGTTTTCGAAAATTCGTTGCGGTACTGGTACAGAAATCTCATGGCGAGAAGCAGGACGTCGTCACCTCTCTCTTTTAATGGAGGAAGAGAGATCGCGATGGTGTTTATCCTGTAGAAAAGATCCTCCCTGAAGGTCCTTTCTTCGATCATGCCGGCCAGTTCCCTGTTTGTGGCGGCTATTACACGCACATCGACCTGAATCGGCTGCTGGCCGCCTACACGCTCTATGACCTGGTCCTGGAGAAATCTCAGTATCTTTACCTGCAGGGCGAGAGGAAGCTCTCCGATCTCATCTAGGAAGAGGGTGCCGCCGTTCGCTGTCTCGAACTTTCCCGATCTGGACGAATCAGCTCCCGTAAAACTGCCTTTCTCATGTCCGAACAATTCGCTTTCGAGCAGGTTTTCCGGAATAGCGCCGCAATTGATAGGGATGAAAGGCTTGTCGTTTCTCCCCGAACGGTTGTGGATGGCCCTGGCGATCAATTCTTTCCCTGTTCCACTTTCACCGGTGATAAGGACCGATATATCGGTCGTCGCGACTTTCCTGACAGTCTCAAACACATCCAGCATCGAAGGAGACATCGCGATGATGCCCTCGAAGTCGCCGCCCGGCTTGAGACTCTTTGTCAGGTCCGCCAGTTCGGTCTCGAGAGAATGTATATATGCCGCCCTGTGAAGTATTATCCGGAGTTCCTCTATTTCCGCCGGTTTCGAATAGAAATCCACAGCGCCGGCTTCGAGAGCTTTCAGCGCGTTTTCACGGTCGTCGTGTCCAGTGATGACGACCACCTTCAGGCCGGGTGATATGTCGAGTGAATCGTCGAGTACCTGGAACCCTTCCAGGAGGCCGGAGCCCGGGGTGAGGGAAAGATCCAGGATCATCAGCTCCGGGTTTTCGGTTCTTACCGCATCTATCGCTTCTTTTGCCGATACCGCGGTAAGGATATCGTATTCCTTCTTGTATGCCCACTTGAGCTGTTTGAGGATGGTTTCTTCGTCATCTACTATAAGGAGTTTCGTCACCAGGATTTCCTTTCATCGGATTCCCGGAACAAACCGGTCAGGCTCGTTCGATGGGGGAAGTATAACCGAGACCTTCGCCCCGCTTCCAGAGATATTGCTGGCGCTTATCGTTCCTCCGTGTGCCTCCGCCAGCACACGGCAGAGTACAAGGCCGATTCCCAGGCCGTTCTTTTTCGTGCTGCTGAACGGTTTGAAAAGGCTGGCTTCAAGATAACCGGGATCGAATCCGGACCCGGTATCGGTCACGTCGATATAGAGAACGCCTTCGTCGTCCACTCTGGCATCGAGAGAGATCTCCCCTCCTGGCTGAGTCGATTCGATGGAGTTCAGGACAAGGTTCTCCACGATACGTTCGAGTGCCGAAGGATCGATGTCCGCGATCATGTCATCGGGGCATTCGAGTCGTATTTCCACATCCCGCGCGATCGCCACATTCGAGATTGCCGATAGTTTGCCGCGGATGACGGGTGAAACGGCGGTGTTCTTCCGCGTGATCGCCCCTGGCGATTTATGGGCGTTCAGGGAGTCGATCAGGGCACGCATCTTATCCACGGATCGGTTGATCGTGTCTATGGTATCTTTCTGAAATTCCTTGTCGTCTATATTGTCTTTCGCGTTTTCGGCGGTCAGCGAGAGCATTCCCACCGTGTTTTTCAGGTCGTGGATCACGAACGACGCGAATCGGTTGAACGATTCGATCTGACTCGATTCGAGTATCTTCTCCTCCATGAGGAGATTCTCCAGAGTTATAGTCGCCTGGTCCGCGACGCTGGTCAGAAAGTCGCGGTCTTCCTCCGTGTATGATCTCCCCCTGTCTTTGTGCCCCAGGGCTATGACGCCCCTGCATTCTTCGCCGTGGCAGAGAAAGGCGATCGCTTCCACCCAGTTTGCCAGGCCGCTTCCACTCTTGTCATCGATGAGCGAAAGGAGCTTTTTCAGATCACGGTTTCGACGTCTGAGAATTACCATTTTCCCGGTCGGCCTGTTCATGAAAAGGGTCCGTAATTCTTCGTCGCTCCAATCGTCCGAGGTAAGGCCATAGGTGGCCGTTCGTCCATTCTCGACGTCGAGCCAGATAATACCCTTTTTGACCATCACCGTTTCGCAGAGGGAGCTGACCGTGTTCGAGGCCAGATCGTTCACCGTATTGCTCGAGGACATCATCGTGGCGTAATGTGGCCATTCTTTTCTGTAGTTGTATCTTCCGACCAGGAAATTGTCGTTCATGAAGCGGCGCAGTCTTCTGCGCGCGTTGCCTGACATTGACGTAGCGGCCAAAAGGAAGATCAGGAAGACACCCGCTACGTAGAATCCCGACCGGTCGAATGAAAGTCCTGCCAGGGCTGAGATATAATATACGAGGGCTATGGACAGGATAAACAGCCCGGCTACAATCACGGAGAGTACGGAAGAGGTCTCCGACCGCATCTTCGTTCTGATATCGAACAGGGGATATCTGAGGTCAGCGTAGAGAAAAGAAACAGCGATCACTATCATGCCGCAGGTCTCCAGGATCATTGACGGCAGATCGACTATCGACAGGGACAGGGCCTTTCCGATGACGAACAGATTGATCAGTGATGCGGTAAATATGCTGAGCGTCGGATATTTCAGCGTTACTTTGGCTGGTATGTTGGCCGTCCTGTAAGTGTTTTCGATGCCATAAAGAAAAAATACATTGGCTATGATAAAGATCATCCCAAGGGCCTTGCCTGTGCTGGAGAGAGTGATGCTCCAGAACAACATCTCCTCGGTAAACGAGATCTCTTTTACGATAATACCTGCCGGGAGAAAGACCGCGGACGATCCGAGAAGCAGGCCCAGGCCGATGATCCCTGGCATCCGTTTCCTGGTCGATTCCCGATCGGTGCTTCGCGCGAAAAAGAAGAAAAAAGGAATGCCGAGGGCCGGGAATACGATCATCAGTCCGAGCATGATCCGAAATTCCGAAAGGGCGATGTCGGGCAAAGACGAACGGATCAACAGTCCCTGGACGAGCATTATCGAGGACAGCAGGAGCGTGGAGAGGATGTAGAATACTTTCTGAGTGCTGAATCTGCCACGGACCGACGCGGTGAGCGCGGAAAGCAGAAGCATTCCCGAAGCGGCAATGGAGAAGGTCGAGGGGAGTCTGATCATCGTGAGTCCCTTATCCTGTCTATCTGTTTTTGTGCTTCGGCATCGATCCCTGAGTCCGGATATTTTCCGATGCATTCGGTAAGTATCTCGGTAGCCCTGTCCTTGTCGCCAAGCTCTTTTTCGAAGATCGAAGCGGCCAGCAGGTAGTTGCCCCGGAACTTGTGATAATCGGGGTATTTTGCGGGAAGGCCGAGGAGGTGTTCTGCCGCTTCATCCCATCTGCCGTCTTCCGAAAAGGCGCGGACGATATATTCTTCCGCCAGTATCCTTATGCTTTTGTTGTACTGGTCAGAGATGAGTTTTTTGAATTGTTCCATGGCCCTGTCAAAAGCGCTCGTGGTGGCTTCCTTTTCGCCCAGCTCGCGAAAATGGGTCACGATGCGGAGAGGAGCTTCCATGCCCTGTATCGTTGCCGGATAGTGAGTGTATGTCAATTTGTAATGAAGCGCCGCGGAGACCCAGTCGTTTTCCGATTCGGCGATCCTGGCAAGCTGCCACGCGGCTTCTGCCGCCTGGGCCGTGACCCCGCCGTGTTCTTCGATGATCTCGTTGTAGATCTTTTCAGCCTTCCGCAATTCTCCCCGCGTGAAATAGATGCCGGCAATATCGATCATGGCTGGAAGGGTCTGATGAGAGTCGGGATACTCATCGATGATCTCTTTAAGCAGGGGGATGGCCCGCTCGGGCCTGCCCAGGCCCTCTGTCAGGGTCCTGGATTCGAGAAAGAGCAGGGATGGGATATCAGAAGGATTTCTATAAAGCTGTTTCATGCCGGCGATCGTCGTCCGGGCCTCATTCCATTTCTTTCCCTGGAGGAGCGCGGTCAGCAGATTGTATCTCGTCTCTCTGACCAGAAGGCTGTCCGTGGACGAGGCGATCAGATCGTTAAATATCTTTTCAGCCTTTCCGAGCCATCGGCCCGAGTCTTTTTCCGCGCCGAGGTTCGAATGGATCCCGGCTATTCGTACAGGCGTGACGAGGTACCGGCTGTTCATGTGGAATGTTGCCTCCGCCTTGTCGGGGGTCAGGTATTCAGAGACGAACATCTCGAAGAATCTCAGGGAAGAGGCGTAATCGTCCAGCTCCAGTGATATGTACCCGGCGGACCAGATCGCATTGGCCCTCGCCTCTGTTATCGTTTCCTTCATATCGGCGACCACGGCGAAGTCGTTTCGGGCTTCCTCGATCATTCCGGCTCTGAATTCGAGTTCGGCCAGTTCCATCAGTGCCGATACGACGATCATCTCCATACCCTCGATATTGCCCCTTTTGTCTTCGTATTTATCCACTATTCCACGGTATGCGGCCAGGGTCCTGGTGAGAAACTCCCTGTTCATCGATGCTACGACAAGTTCACGATTCATTTTTCTCGCGTTGAACAGGTCTTTTTCCGCATCGTAAAGGTCGCCGCCGCCGCCGCAGGAAGCAGCCATGACAGAAAGCATTGCCAGTATGATTATTGTCGAGATTCCCTGTGTCAGGATTTTCATCGTTTTCCCTCCGTGGAAGATGATCCGTGGACCTCTGTCGTTCTGTGGATATAGAAGATCACCGCTCCGGCAGTTATCAGGTATGTGGCTATAAATTCCATTACAAGGGTCGCGATCATGCTGTGGATCATGAAATCAGGAGCAAGCTGGAGAGCGATCATTTCGGCTTTCAGGCTGAGAAATGTCGTTGGCAGTGTCACTATGAAGGGAATCAGCACAATGAGTAGTGAAGGGATCGGAAACCTCAGGGCAAACCTGACCGAACCTGGAATGACTTTCCAGAACGGCCGATCCTTGTAAATGATCAGGGTGATAGCGTAAAGGAACAATACCTGTATGAGAAGAGCCGCGACCACGCCCGAACCGTTGATTGCTATTCTGGTCAGGCCGTCGAACCCGGTGGAGAGGTGTCTCGCGATATTGACCAGGGCGAAGACCGCGCCTGAACTGATCACGGAGATTCCGACGAGCCTGAAATAGCGACTGCCGGCGAGCCTGAATCCCGCCCCGATCGATATACTTTTCTTTCTGAAGGCCGCCGCGATCAGCGATACCGTCACAGACTGGAATATTATATGGATAAAAGCATCGAGGAATATCTCGACTCTTCCCAGTATGGGTTGCATGAGGATCAGATGACCCGGGAAATGGCCCAGGGCTTCGCTGCTTATCCCTCGCGCGAATACGGCCCAGAACGTGGTCCAGGGTTCGACGCGGCTGTTGACATAAGCTGCCACGAGCAGAAGCTGCAGCAACAGATACAGCAATACAGGCAGGATCACCCTGAAGTCCTGGAGAAGTGTCACGGAGGTGAAGAAGGCTCTGGATGCCGACCTGAATCCGGCCGAAAAGCTGAATCTCTCTTCCGAGTCGGGGTCGTTCAGTATCGTGGGTCCTGCCATTTAACCATCTTTCCTTTCCGCGCCGGACTTTGGGCCGATCGCAGACATGATCGCCGGGGAAAGCTCCTCTATAAATGGAAGGAGCCGGTTCCTCGCGGTTGCTTCCGACCCATCAGTGATGGGAGTGGAAAACCTGATAAATGCCGCCGCCTGTGAACGCGACAGCAGTGCACTCTTCATCTGGTAAAATTTCAGCGCGAACTCATCCGGGATGAATTCGCCGTTCATGCTGAACCAGTATATCACAAGGTGGCGCGATCCGCCGTCTGTGATCACCAGTTCTTTCGCCCGGTTCTCTCTGCCGCCGCCGGTGATTCTGACTCCACCTTCGGAGATTATATTCCACCCTGATCCCGGATAGCAATGTTTCGGCGAATGTATCTGTGAGTTTTCCTGTTGTCTCGCAAAATATCCGAGAAAAAGCTCGATGGATCCTTCTTTTCCGGTATAGGAGCGTGCCAGTGTCATGTCGGCTCCAAGGAGGCGAAGAGATTCCGGTTCGATATACTCTTCGACAGCGCTGTATCCGGCTGTCTGCAGGGGGATGGTCGAGAGGTCGGGAACTTCCGCGGTTGGGATTTCCCTGTATCTGAGGACATATGTATAGATAGTGAGCGCGGCCAGTATCACTGCCAGAACGACAAGGCGCGATCTGTTTATTTTATCCATTTCAACACTCCGGCGCAAAGCATAAGCAGGAGCATTCCTGCCAGGAAGACGATCAGCCCCGATATCTCATGAAGCGGACCATCGGCAAACCCGGCTCCGACAGTGTAGGCGCCGAGAGCCGTGACAACGAGTCTTATCATGTTAGCCGCGATTGCTACAGGGACCGAGCAGGCGACGAGAATGATTTTTTTTGTTTTTCCCAGAGACGAGAAGTACGCGAATACCATTGAAAGGGTGATCATCGTCATCAGTGACCTGAGCCCGCTGCACGCGGCGACTACTTCAAGTGTATAGCCGGGAAGCATCAGGATGTTGCCCTTCCGGATGACGCTTACTCCTATCGCGCGCAGGATGGCAGAGCTGAGTCTCGCGCTGAGTATCTGCATCGGGAAGGTCATCTTGAAATATATGATATAGGGCAGGGGAACCATCATCAGCAGGAACAGGACCGGAAAGGCGATCTTTCCCGCAAATCTCCGTCCGCCGAGATACAGGATTATTCCAAACATCATCAAAGGAAGCGATACCCTGGCGGTGAAGAGTTCTGCGGCAGCCGTACCTGTTATCAGGAGGCCTGCGGCGATAAAGATCAGGATCAGGCCGTAGAGGTTGCCGATGTTTTCGTGAGGTCCAGAAAGGGAGCCGCGCTCACGCCAGACGATGAGGCCTGAGATCAGGGGGATGAGAAGCCCGTGTCTGTAGTTGGGATCCGCCATCCACTGGCCGGCGAGGCCTCTGATGACAGGCAGATAAATGATTATGGCCAGTATCACACAGGCGAGAAGCAATAGCTTCTCCACTACCCGCGATCTACCTGCTGGCGTTTCGGCTGAAAGGTCCAAGGATGCCCCTCTCCATTCCGGCAAGTTATTATTCAGCGATACTATAAGGTTTTCAATAGTTTCGGCAAGGAGAATGAACAGCAAAAGGGGTGCCATAAAAAAAGGCGGAAGCCGCGAGGGGCCTCCGCCTTGTAAATATCTTTTTCCGGGATCAACCGACCTTTTTCCTTCTGAGAAGGGGAGCTATTCCGATAAGCCCGAGTCCCAGCAGGCTGAGGGTGCCAGGCTCAGGAGTCGCAAAATAACTCGAGTCGTGGCAGTACGAGTTGGTGTAGGTCCTACCCTTCGAGTCGACGCCGATGGCATCGAAGTGAGCCCAGTCGAAACCGCTGACCACTACATCCATCAATATCTCGTCACCCCATCCGGCCGCACCGATGATGCCGTGGTCGTAATGCCAGGCGCCGACCTGGTCATTATCGATCCTGCCGATATTGTGAAAGTTGAACTTTCCGTACAGGGCGGGTGGCATATCACGAAGCGACCAGTCAGGAAGCATGCCGACGGGGACGGCGTCTCCATACGTGTAGAAAGAGTTGATCTCTACGCCATTGATCCAGACGGTGCCTGACTCGTTCCAGGGAACGCTGATCGCCAGGTAACAGTCCATGTAATCGTATGTAGGTATGCTGTTTGAGACAAACGGGACGTATCCGCCGCCGAGCTCAGAGTCGGTAGTCGCGGAGACTCCCCAGTAGCCGACGACTTTGAGGTCGAACTCCTGCGAATTGGTGACCCATGATCTGCTGTCGATCCAACTGTACCTCTCGGCGTATTCTGAGTCGACGATGTAGGTCTGGAGCCTTGGCACCGCATAGGCGGAGCTGAAGGCGGCCAGAAGTACGATGGTCGTAAGTGAAAGCAGCGTAATCTTTTTCATCTCATCTCCTTAATATAGTGTCGAAATTCATTATAATAGTCATTGTATAATCACGTTCACACCCTCTATGTGGCAATTGATATGCCACCATGAGTGTTTTGCAATGCATTGTAAAATAATCAGATAAGCGCCGCCTGTGCTGGGTCTTTTTTCGCAGCTTTATTAGTGTAAGATATTTCGACACCCAGACAATAAAAAGGCAGAACCGCACAGTGGCTCTGCCTTACTTCTATTCGATTCCTGACGGCCAGGGAGGTGGCCCGTCAGCGTCTTCTTCTCGCGCGTGATGCTCCGAGACGTCCCGAAGATACAGTCGATCTTGTCCGACTGGTTCCCCCGCGCCGAGTGCCCATCCTGGGGCTTTTTCTCATTGTCCTGTTGCTGCCGGTGGTGAAACTTCTATTGAAATTCGCAGAATTGAAAGGAGCGCGTCTCATGCCTTTCAGTCTCGCGCTTGCGGGGCTTTTCGGCATGTTGTTACCTCTGGTCGCGCCACTCCTTTTCCTCGTACTGAGGGAAAAATAGTCGGATCTGATTCCCTTGTGGATAAATCCGCCCGTGTTCACCCGGCTGCTTCCTGTCCTGGAGCTGCCGCCAGTGGTGAAAATGCGTGACATGGCCGCAGTAGTTCCCCGGCCGCGACGGTGTCTGACTCTCGATCTTCCGTTATATACCGGGGCCATAGTGGTGGACCGTCCACCGGAACTCCTGCTTACTGCGTCTTCCCAGTTTTTGTCCATTGCGTTCGACTGTTTGACTGCCCAGTCGTACATCTCATAGTTCGCCGCTCCGGCCTGACCCGCCGCAAACGCGGGGGCGGAAGCCGAAATAACGAACAGGATAAGTGATATCGCGATAAAATAGCGCATGACATCGTCCTTTTTCAGTATCTATATATAATATAATTATCTGCAAATTTAACGGATTTAGACACGAGTGTCATGTTACGCAGAGAGTAGAAGAGGAGAGGTTCTTCTGTTCACATGAAAATCATAGCACATTATCGCAAATCGTGTCAACCCCCCCCCCCATGCCGGGTGGGAATAGGAAGAGACAAGGTGA
>JAGLYV010000005.1 GCA_023131975.1 Candidatus Krumholzibacteriia bacterium
ATAATGGAGAAGACCCTGGCCCTGACCCTCTCCAGGATGATAGCCAGGGAGATAGAGTCTAACAAGGGGTTTAAAGCTGTCCTGACGAGGGATGGAGATTACGATGTCGGCCTGGGGCGCAGGGTCCAGATCTCGAGAGACTATGGAGGCGACTGTTTTGTCAGTGTTCATCTCAATGGGATCCCGTCGTCGAAGATCAGGGGGTCGGAAGTCTATTTTCTGTCGCTCGAAGGAGCTTCGGACGAAAACGCCCAGATAGTTGCCGAACGGGAGAATATGATCGTCGAGATGGGTGATCAGGCAGAAGACACCGATGATCTGGCCACGTTCATACTTGCCGACATGGGCCGCTACAAGGATATGGAGAGAAGCCGGATCCTTGCCGAGAAAATCGCAACGAATATCAGTGATGGTTACCCCATCCGCTTCAGGGGGATAAGGCAGGCGAACTTTGTCGTTCTGAGGGGAATGCAGAAACCGTCCGTTCTTGTCGAAGTCGCGTATCTGTCGAACAGGAAGGACCTGTCACTCATAAAACAGACTAAGGTACAGAAGAAGATGGCGAAGGGTATTGCCGCCGGGATCGTGGAGTACCTGCTTGAGAACCCACCCGCTGACAGCGGAGCGAAGCCAAGAAAAATGCTGACCCATACGGTCACCCGTGGCGAGACTCTCTGGGAGATCGCAAGGCAGTATGGCGTCAGTGTCAGCAATATAATGGCCATGAACGGAATGAAAGACGGGTCGAGGATCAGGCCAGGTCAGAAACTGAAGATAGTCAGATGAATCCCTGCTGACCGGCAGGATGAGGTCATGGATTGAAATTTGAGGATTTTCATAAAGCACTTGTCAGAAACCCGGGGGCGAAGATCATCTCCCTGGTTTTTGCCGTTTTTCTCTGGTTGCATGTCACGGCTCAGCAGGGGGAGAATCAGTCATTCCGGGTCCCGCTGATGCTGACTGGTATACCAGACAGCCTGACGATAATCCACGATGTCCCCCAATCGATCGAGGTGACTGTCAGGGGTCCCAGAAGCAGTCTCCTCAAGCTGAGGTTATTTGGCCGGTCGAAAGCTACTATCGATCTATCGATGGTCAGAAGAGGAATAGTAAATATTCCTCTTTCCGCCGGCGTGCTGAATCTTCCGGAGGATTTTGACCCGAGAAATGTATCCATCGACAATCCCAAGACACTGGTACTGAATTTCGAGCAGGTGGTCACGAAGCTGGTTCCCGTGAAAATCGCGTACAGGGGAAAGATACCGGAGGATATTATTATAACGAGCAGCCCGGTCGTGATTCCGGCGAGGGTCAGGATCCGGGGCGCGGCGAGTATCGTGTCGGGCATCAACTTCCTTACGACACAGGAGATAGACATCCGCAACAGGCGAGGGAAGATCACCGAGGAGGTCGGCCTGACCATGGATGGACGCGGTATCTCGGTGATTCCAGAGAAAATATTGATAGAGATGGAGATCAGGAAAAGAGCGACCAGGGTCCTTTCCAATATTCCTCCGACCCTCCTCCTGGACGATAATGAGATGTTCGTCGATTATTTTCCGAAAGTAGTCTCAGTGACGATAGAGGGGCCGGAAGATATAATCAAGGGAATCGTGTCGGACGATATCTCGGTGATCCTCAACATCACTACCAGAAAACCGGGGGATTACAGATTGGAACCTGAGGTTATCGTGCCGCAGGGAGTGGAAAAATATTATCTGGATATTGAAGTGTTTGAGATCACTATAGCCGAAGCTGCGGGGAAGCGGTCTGGCGGATCAGAAAAGGATGGGGGGGCGGAAGATGAAGGACAGGGTCCCGAGAATAGATGAGGAGAGTTCCTATCATGACAGAAGGAGTTCGATCGCCGCTTTCGTCATAATCATACTCCTCGCCATCGCTGCATTTTTCTTCGAACCCGATTATATGGGGCACGTTCCGATCCGTGTAGGTGTAAGCGCGTTCGATTCGTCCTGCTGTTCGGCAGTGCTGGATGAATTCGCATTCCTTATAAGGGAGAGGGACGGAGGAAATGTCAGCTGGCATTATTTCTCCGCGGACAGCCGTCCTGAAGGTTGTGATTTTTATCTTCTTACTTCTCTCCAGTACAAGGCTTTTTCCACCGGCGGTGGCATGGAGCTTTCCCTTCTTGCGACGCGGCAGGGGGAAAATAGTTATTCGAGGGGAGTGGTCCTGGTCCGCAAAGACTCTACAGTGGATGAGTTGAAGACCGGGAAATATATCTTTCCGTTTCCTGGAGCAGCTTCCGGATATTTTTCTGCCGCAGTCATCCTGCTTGAGGAGGGTCTTTTAGACGGGGTATTGTGCGATCGAGTATTTTTCACCGGATGCAGGCTGTGTGATGAAGAGGTCATATACGGTGTCATCTTCGGGGAATATGTCGGTGGAGGTCTGAGCCTTGACAGCTACAGGAACCTGTTGGCGGTGGGAAAAGGCGGAGAAGGTGTTCTTGACGTGAGATACACCGGGCGTCAGGCGATCGATATCGTCCTCGCGACCGGTGACGGTGTGGACCAGTGGAAAAAGAAAGGGTTTCTTTCGAGACTACCAGTGATAACTGCCCGCGTCGACGGTCTTCTCGCCCGAGATCTTCATCGGATCGGTATTGGCGGGTTTGTCGAATTTCCGGAGCACGCGCCCGCCATCCCGGGAGATTTTCCAGATTCCCTGCTCAGTGAGATTATTTATTATCTGCCTTGAAAGAATCTGCCGGGAACAGCTATATTACCACGAAACGCGATAGCTTGTCGGCAGTAAATGAAAGGATCACCCTGTGGGCCTGTGTAAACGATGGTTGCCTTTATCGATCTGGGTGATCATGATCTTTTCGCTGTCATCCATTCCCGATGTCACTCCAGGTGATATGAAATTCCCCGTGGGGACGGACAAGGTCGTACATTTTTCGGAGTATGCGATCCTGGCCGTGTTGTTCTTCAGGGGGCTGAGCTACGGGAACAGGAGATTCAGGTGGACTCTCCTTTTCGCGACTATCGCGACGGGAGCCGCCCTCGGTGGCCTTGATGAACTCTACCAGAGCTATATTCCCGGACGGGATTCGAGCTTTTTTGATTTTCTTGCCGATATTGCCGGGATAACGGCAGGGTCGCTGTTTGCAATATTGAAGAATATGAAAATGATAAGAAAAGATCGATTGGAAGAGGTTTAAAAGATGAGATTCAAAAAACCGAGAGGGACACAGGATTTCTATGGAGAGACTATGGTCCGATGGGCCGGAATCGAATCCAGGCTGGCCGATCTCGCGAAGCGATATGGTTATAGTGAAATAAGGACCCCGATATTCGAGATGTCGGAACTGTTTGTCAGGACTGTAGGCGAGGGGAGCGATATCGTCTCCAAGGAGATGTATACGTTTAAGGACAAGAAGGGGAGGGCCATGACTCTAAGGCCCGAGAATACAGCTCCCGTTATGAGATCCTTTCTGGAGAATGGACTCCACCGGAGTGGAGGAATGACCCGCTTTTTCTACATCGGTCCGATGTTCAGGTATGACAGGCCCCAGGCCGGCAGGTACCGCCAGTTCCATCAGTTTGGAGTCGAAGCTATCGGGAGTTCGAATCCGGCAGTCGATGCCGAAGTGATAGAGATGAGCCTGGAAGTGTACAGGATGTTCGGATTCGAGGGCCTGGAAGTATCGTTGAACTCCGTTGGTTGTCCTGTCTGCAGACCTGCCTTCCGAGAGACTCTTGTCAATGCGCTGGAAGGACACAAGGACGAACTTTGCGGCGATTGCAGCGAAAGGGCATTGATAAACCCCATGAGGATCTTTGACTGCAAGGAATGTGTCGAAGTCAAAAAGAAGCTTCCCGTGATCACCGATCATCTTTGCGGGGAGTGTGAAGAACATTTTCAAAAACTTCAGAAAATATTGAAGGATCTCGATATCGATTTCGTTCTTGACCCTCTCCTGGTCAGGGGGCTGGATTACTATACGAGGACCGCATTTGAGATTCTTCGTCCGGGGCTGGGAGGTCAGAACGCTTTATGTGGAGGAGGACGCTATGACGGTCTTGCCAGAGATTGCGGGGGAGGAGATGTTCCTGCGATAGGTTTTTCGTCCGGTATCGAAAGGCTTCTTGAGAACCTTCCGGAAAAGGCTCTTGCGGAACTCGGCCCGAAACGGCCCGATGTATTCTTCATAATCGCTGGCGAAGAGGGGGCCTCCATGGCGATGAAGCTGGCTGGCAGGCTGCGTCGTGAAGGTTTCCATGTAGTCTGCGAACTTTCGGGGCGGGCGATGAAGAAACAGATGAAGACCGCTTCTGAGGCGGGTGCCCGATTCTCAGTGTTTATAGGTCAGGATGAACTGGAAAAAGAAAAAGTAACGATAAAGAATATGGAAACAGGCGAGCAGAAGGAAGTGTCGATGGACGGGCTTGCCGAAATCCTCCGATGAAAGGTGACCAGATAGTGAACGGACCCAAAGTCTATCATATGGGAAAAGACTGGAAGCGTTCCCACAGATGTGGAGAACTCGGCCCTGGTATCGAGGGCGAGGACGTGACGGTGGCCGGATGGGTGAGAAAAGTGAGAGAGTTCGGAGAACTCACTTTTCTCGATCTCTGGGACAGGACAGGCCTTGTCCAGGCTGTAGTGGAAGCCCACACTCCGGAGCTCCATGATCTGATCCGTTCTTTGAGGGCAGGCGATGTCATCGCCCTTAAGGGGAGGGTAAGGCTCCGGCCTGATGATATGGTGAACCGCGACATGGTCACCGGCGAGATTGAGATCGAGGCTTCCGCGGTGGAAGTATTCAACAGAAGCAAGGTGCCTCCGTTTAATGTCTCGGACAAGGCAAAGGCTAATGACGACCTCAGGCTCAGGTACAGGTATCTCGATCTGAGACGGGATTCCATGCAGAGTAAACTTCAATTGAGACATGAACTCGTTTTTGCCGTCAGGGAGCATCTGTCCGGAAAGGGATTCCTTGAAGTCGAGACTCCGTTGCTGGTTCGGAGGACTCCCGAAGGAGCGCGTGATTACCTTGTCCCGTCAAGGCTGCATGAGGGCAAGTTCTACGCCCTGCCCCAGAGTCCTCAGCTTTATAAGCAGATATTGATGGTATCGGGGGTCGACAGGTATTTTCAGCTTGCCCGCTGTCTGCGTGACGAGGATCTCAGGGCGGACAGGCAGCCCGAACACACCCAGATCGATATAGAGATGAGCTTTATCTCGGAAGATGATGTTTTCGCGCTTGCCGAGATGCTCATGAGAGATGTCTTTTCAAAGACCCTCGGCATCGAACTTGAGATTCCCTTTGAAAGGATAGACTATGACGATGCCATGCTCAGATACGGTACGGATAAGCCGGACCTGAGGTTTGACCTGGAAATATCGGACTGCGGCGACCTGTTCAGGGAAAGCGGGTTTGATGCTTTTAGATCCGTGATAGATGATGGTGGAGTGGTCAGGGCTATTTCCTTCGAAAAAGGTATTGATTTTTCCAAGAGCCAGATCAAGAAACTTGAAAAATCCGTGAAGGAGTCGGGAGCCAGGGGCCTGGCGTGGATCAGACTCGGGCGAGACAGCGTAGACTCTCCGATAGCCCGTTTTCTTTCAGAAAAGGAACTTGATGACCTGAGGATCAGGTTTCTCCCGGAAGACGTGAACGGTACCCTTCTCCTGCTTGTCGCAGGGGAATGTTCCCTTGTCGAAAGGTCGATGGGGGGGCTGAGGACGGATCTTGGAAACAACCATCTTCTGGACGGCAGTGAAAGCTTTAAGTTTCTCTGGGTCAACAGGTTCCCTCTCTTTGAGAAGGGCGATGACGGGGCATGGCAGCCCGCTCATCATATCTTTTCCATGCCGCTGGAACAGTATATTGATACGATCGAGGATGATCCCGGAAGAGTAAGGGGCCACCTCTATGACCTCGTATGTAATGGTACGGAACTGGGGTCCGGCTCTATCAGAGTCCATGAAAGGCAGCTTCAGGAGAAACTCATGGCCATTATCGGTATCGACAGGGACGAAGCGGAGAAAAAATTCGGATTTCTCCTGGAGGCATTCGAATTTGGTGCTCCACCACATGGTGGTATAGCGATCGGGGTCGACAGGCTTGCCATGGTGATGGCCGGTGAAAAATCTATCAGAGATTTTATCGCGTTTCCGAAAACTCTTAGTGCCAAAGGACTTATGGAAGGAGCACCTTCTGATGTGGAGCCTGAGCTTCTCGACGAACTGCATATCGGGGTAGTCATGAGAAACGATAAGGAGTGACAGGGAATTTTCAGGCATATCTTTTGCATCGTTGTTAGCTGAGGCTTTTTACTTGACACAAAGCCAGAGCGATATTAACGTATCTGATAGGTTGACACAGAATATAATTGCAGGAAGGATTTCAACTTATGAAACTTGCAGGTAAAGGGCTTATCATGCTGATCCTGCTGGGGTTGCTGGGAGTCTTCGTCAATGGGTGCGGACCGGCACTGCCTTGTAACACCAGCTTGGTAACACTCGATGAGACCAGGCTTGACGCGGAGACTTTTGAACAGGAAGAAGCAGAGACTGGTCAGAGAGTTGACGATCTCAGCAGCAGCCTGGCAAAAAGGCAGAGTGAAATAGTCGGGATAAAGGATGATCCCGCAAAATTAACGAAGAAACTGCACGAACTTAAAAAAGGCAGCGGCAGAGAATAGTGGACAGGTTTACCACGGGGAGAATGAGGATGCTTAATAGAAAAGCGTTATTTTTTCTGGTTTTGATCCCTGCGATCCTGGTCGTTGCGGCTGGCTGCAGTAGATATACTCCAAGACCTATCGATATTTCCCAGGGAGAATACTACGAGGACGAGGAGTATCAGAAGCTTTCGAAGGGCGACAGGGAAGATTATTGTGTCGCTCTGGCCAGCGAACTGGACACTCTTCAGGGCAGGTCTGAATCGGCTGAGGCTCAGTTCGAAGAGAACAAGGATGAGATCACCAGACTGACTCGCGAATTAAGGGACGCCGAGAGGGATTATTCACGATTGACGACCAATATCGATGAGTTGAGCAGACAGATCTCGGCTCTTGAAGCTTTGCCGAAGGAGTGGAAACTCATCTACGGCGAATGTCTGTGGACTTTGTCGGGTTACGAAGAGATTTACGGTGATCCTCTTAAATGGACGAGGATATGGAGAGCCAATTACAGCATGATCGAGGATCCGGACTGGGTACTTGCTGGCTGGACTCTCAAGATACCGAGGCACTGGCCGAAGAGGCATCAGGTCGTTCAGGACGAGTGGCTGTCCAAGATAGCCGGCTACTGGGAGGTTTACGACAACTATCGTAAATGGCCCATGCTGTTCGAAGCCAACAAGGACAGGATCAACGATCCTGATCTTATTTTCCCCGAGCAGGAACTTGTTGTGCCCAGGGAATATCCCTCGGAATGAACAGGATATAAACAGAGACATCCATGATAACTCTTGGCTCGCCAAAAACCGGGCCAGGAGTTTTCTGTTAAAGGGGATCGTTTGAAATATCGCAAAAGAAAACGGATATTGTCATTTGCAGGTATAGATCCGGTCAGGATACTCGGGGTCCAGGACTCCAATCTGAAACTTGTCGAGAAGCATTTCGACCATCAGATAACGGTCAGAGGAGACGAGATCATCCTGGACGGGGATACACGTATGCTGGATGAACTTACTTCTGTCATGGAAACGATGATCAGGATAGCCGGTTCTGGTCGGGTTGTCACGGAAGGTGATGTGCATGCGATACTTCATGGCCGGGAGAATGATTCTGGAGGTATCGAATCACTGGATGGATCTGTCGTATTCTATTCCAGCGTGAAGCGCAGGAAGATCGTGCCCCGGAGTGTAAGACAGAAAGAGTACGTTGACGCGATAAGAGATTACGATGTAGTCTTTGGGATAGGACCTGCAGGTACGGGCAAGACCTACCTGGCCATCGCCATGGCGCTCGCGGCCCTGAAAAGTGGCGAGATTGAAAAGATCTATGTCTCGAGGCCTGTAGTCGAGGCGGGAGAGAACCTCGGATTTCTGCCTGGGGACCTCAAGGAGAAGATCGATCCTTATATCAGGCCGATATTCGATGCTTTGACCTATATGGTCGGCAGGGAAAAGGTCGACAAAATGATTGATGCCGGAGTACTTGAGATAGCGCCGCTTGCCTATATGAGGGGCAGAACGCTGGATAATGCTTTTGCGGTGCTTGACGAAGCCCAGAACAGCACGATTATGCAGATGAAGATGTTTCTCACGAGGCTGGGCGTTAATTCAAAAGCTATTATAACCGGTGATATAACTCAGATCGATCTGGTGGATCCAGCCATGTCCGGTCTGGTCGCGGTAAGGGATATCCTGGAAGATGTGGAAGGGATAAAG
Organism: Candidatus Krumholzibacteriia bacterium; assembly: GCA_023131975.1. Taxonomy (GTDB): domain Bacteria; phylum Krumholzibacteriota; class Krumholzibacteriia; order Krumholzibacteriales; family Krumholzibacteriaceae; genus JAGLYV01. The sequence goes on from JAGLYV010000005.1 coordinate 8,372, forward strand.
TTCGTGACCTTTGGTGGGGAGGATGTGGTCAGGCACAGGCTTGTAAAAAGGATAATCAAGGCGTTCAGCGCCCTGAATCCAGGTAACCGTGAGACTTCCGGCCCGGATAAACGAGGATCGAGGGACAACACAAGGTCGGATCTGGAGGAAAACGATGGCTGATCAGGCTTCCGGAGGAAAAGAGAACGGTAAGTTCTGGATGTCCTCAGGGCATTTAATGAAGTTGATTCCACACAGTCTCGACTTGAATGGCAGAATGCTGGCTATCGCGGGCGCGGTGGTATTCATTATCCTGTCCGTGCTGTTGTTTCCTCCGACGAGAGAAAGCAAGGAGATCCAGTTCAAAGAAGGTGAAATCGCCGATTCTGACGTAATAGCTCCGTTTAATTTCGTTGTGCCGCTGAGCAAACAGGAGATCGAGATCAACAGGGCTAAGGCCGCCGTCGAAGTTCCTCCTGTTTTCTGGACGAAAGAAGAGGGAGTCCAGCATCTCCCCGCGGATCTGGAAGGATTCATCGGCAGGATCGGTTCGATAGCTTCGGCCGACACGCTGAGTCTGCAGGAGAAAATATCCTGGATCAGGGATATGGCTCCAGGACTCAGGCGCGATCCTGTAGAGCTTCTGCTTGACAGGACACTGAGACGGAAAATGCTCTCGGAAGGGTTGAGGCTTCAGAAGCAGCTCTTCGACAAGGGGATCATAAATGACGCCAGCCCCCTGCGCAGGAGAGATTATCCCCATATAACGGTAGTTTCAGGGGACACGGAAAAACTGATCCTGTCATCTCCGGTAGTAGAACAAAGCGCTCTTGAATCGGTGATCATAGAAGAAGCGAGAAGGATTTTTCGAAACGATGATAAAGCGATCGAATTGTTCTACAATATTCTCAGATCTCACCTGATGCCCAATCTTGTATATGACCACGAAGAGACCCGGACACGGCGAGATGTCGCTATGGAAAAAGTAGCTGAAGCATTCAGTGTCTCAAATAACCAGAGGATAATCGCTAAACACGACAAGGTCACAGCCAGGCAGGTCGATATTCTCAAGGCTCTCGAAACGAACAGGGTCCGAATGGAGATCGAGACTTCCTGGTGGAAGAGAGTGCTTCTCTACATCGGGAAGATCATGAGGATCTTGAGTCTTGTGATCGTTCTGGGTATAGCCCTCATGAAATTCGATAGATCGGTGCTGCTTGAAAGAGCCAGACTGGGACTCGCGTTCATCGCGGTCGTGTCTTATCTTCTTCTCACAGCTCTTGTGATCAAACTTCCATTTCTGAGCCAATATCTGATTCCTGCCGCATTTGTCCCCCTTGTGACCGCGGCTTTCTTTGGCCCGATGACGGCCCTTATATTTACTTTCTTTGCTGCCTTCATGCTGGTCACCCATGCGGATATGTCCGCCGGGTTCGTTTTCATCTCAGTACTGGCGGGAGTGGCGGCGATAATATCTATCTCACAGCTCAGGGAACGAAAAAACTTCTACACGATCTTCCTTTACGTCTCGATAGCTTATATTATCGGGATAGTGAGTTTTGGACTTGCTGAAAATATTACATTCGCCGGATTTCTCAGGGATGCTATATGGGGAATAGCGAACGGATTCGTCTGCACTATCCTGATTATGTTTCTCCTTCCGATATTCGAATCGCTATTCAATGTGACGACAAACTTCACGTTGATGGAACTCAGTGACCTGAATAGGCCTCTTCTTAAAAGAATGATAATGGAAGCTCCCGGCACATATCAGCATTCCCTGATGATCGGGAACATGGTAGAAGCGGCGGCGCACGACATTCAGGCAAATGGACTTCTTGCTCGCGTATCGGCCTATTATCACGATATCGGCAAGCTGGCCAAGCCGGAGTATTTCTTCGAAAACAAGGGAGACAACCTGAACAAGCATGAAAAGTTGTCCCCCACTATGAGTGCTCTTATTCTTGCCTCCCATGTGAAAGAGGGAGTGGAACTCGCGAAAAGTGAAAATCTGCCCGATATCGTAATAGATGGAATAAGGGAACATCACGGGACCAGCGTAATGGCTTATTTTTATAACAAGGCCCTGGAATACGATTCTCACGATAGTGTGAACATAGATGATTTCCGTTACCCCGGCCCGAGACCGAGATCCAAGGAGACTGCTCTCATCATGCTGGCAGATTCGAGTGAAGCTGCTGTAAGGTCGCTCAAGGAGCCCAATGCTCCACGTATCAGGGCTATGATCTCAAAGATCTTCGAGGCCAGGATGACCGATGGTGAGCTTGATGACAGCGGGCTGACCCTGAACGACATCTCCATTATCAAGGAAAAATACATTCAGCTTCTCACCGGAATTTTCCATCCCCGCATCTCATATCCCAAACAGGATGAGGAAGAGGCAAAGGAAAGATCAGATGAAGATAATACAAAGCAGCAATCCCAGGGTGACAGGAAGAACAGAGTTTAACGGGGCTGCTGAGGATATCACTAAGCTGGCGTCGGGATTTACTCCCCGAAAAGCTGTTGTAGAGATAACTCTGGTGGGAGAGAGAAAGATGGCCTGGCTGAACAGGAATTATAAGGGAAAAAAAGGAGCCGCGGAGATACTTACTTTCTGCTATTCTGATGAAAAGGATCCTTTTTCTCCCGGTGGTCCGGTCGGGGAGATATATTTATGCTGGAACAGGCTGATCGCTGGAGCCGCGAAACGAAGGGTATCCCGCCACTCATGGCTTCTCAGGCTGGTAGTTCACGGCCTCTGCCATGTGCGGGGGTTTGTCCACGGTAGCGAAGTGGAAAGCCGAAGAATGGAAAAAGCCGAACGTCGTCATCTGGAAGGAGCGGTTCCTGTTCGGACACTCGACAGAATGTTCGAATGACCTCCCGGAGTGAATAGATGGACAGTATCACTATCACAATTGCCAGGATTTTATTGTTTATAGCCGCGCAGGTTGTTATCGCAGGTGCTATGACTGCCTTTCCTGTGCTTTCCAGGATGCATGAGGAAAAGGCCTTTCCCGGGGAGACCAGGGGGAGACGTATTCTCAGACTTCTTCACAGGGAAAGACTTCATCTCCTGCTGGTACTCTTTCTGCTTGAGGCGTTACTGATAATCCTGTCGACTGTCAATCTTCCGGGTTTGATCAGCGGTCTTCTGCATCCCGGCGGCACTAACAGGATTACAACAGGATTCATACCCGCGTTACTCAGTGCGCTGGTTATCACGGTCTCATTTATTGCTGGTGCGGGGGTCGCGACGAGGAAACCACGCCTGGTAGCGGCCATGGTCTTATACCCCGTGTTTCCATTTTTCTTTCTTCTCCGGCCATTGAGCGTGTTTCTGCTGAAACTCGTATCCATTCCTTTCCCCGATCTTTCTGCCGAAATAGCTCTTCCCCTGTTCCTGCTTCCCGGCAGCGGCGAAGGCAGCGAAGGTTTTATAGAGAAAAATGGCAGCATGCTTGTGAGAAGCATAGTGGAGTTCGGGGAGAAGAAGGTAAGGGAAGTGATGGTTCCCAGGATCGATGTCTTTGCTATCGATTTTCAGGCCGATATCGAAGATATACGGGAACAGGTATCCGAAGCCGGGCATTCAAGGGTACCGATCTATGATACGAGTATCGACAGGATATTAGGCATTCTATGTGTCAAGGACCTGGTCGATACTTCATGCGAGGATGAGAATGACGATATCCGCCGTCTGGTGAGAGAGCCATTTTTCGTTCCGGAAGGAAAAAAGCTCGAGGAACTTCTTCGAGAATTTCAAATGATGAAAAAGCATCTTGCCATAGTTGTCGACGAATATGGAGGAACTTCTGGAATAGTTACTCTTGAGGATATCCTCGAGGAAATAGTAGGTGAGATAAGAGACGAGCACGACCAGGAAGAACCTCTGGTACGTGAGACAGGAGAGAATACATATACTGCCGAGGGTCGGATCAATCTCGATGAACTCGATGACCTGCTGGACATCTCTCTCCCTTCCGAGGATGTCGATACTCTTGGAGGTTTCATTTTTGACTTTCTCGGCCGTGTCCCCGAAGAGGGAGAAGAGATAGAATATGAGGGGATACAGTTCAGGATCGCCCGCCTGGAGGGGCAAAGGATCGCAGAAGTAGTCGTAAGGCTGCCAGGAAAAGAAAAGTAACGAAGCTCTGACATCCGCAGCACATGGTCAACAGGTAAAATGAATGGAATTTTGACTGGAGATATAAAATGGTGTGGCTGAGAAGAAAATTTCTAACGGGGCTGGTAATCCTTCTGCCGACCGTTCTGACAGGATGGATACTGTACAAGATCTTTGTGTCGATGGATAATATCCTCAAGCCCCTGGTGGAGAAATATACTTTCCTCGATATTCCGGGCCTCGGACTTATCGCGGTTATCCTTCTCATTCTCGTGGCTGGAGTCTTTGCCGGCAATTTTATCGGCAGAAAGATCCTGAAATGGACCGAGGGTGTCGTCACCCGGATTCCCCTTGTGAACAGAATGTATACGGCTATCAAACAGACAAGCGAAGTCTTCCTGCGGCATGAGAGGACGGTGTTCAGAGAGGCCATTCTCATCCAGTATCCAAGGCCCGGAATATATGTCGTCGGATTCGTTACGTCGACCTGGGTGACGAGGATAGGTGATGGTCCGGAAAAGAAGTATATCAATGTTTTTCTACCTACTACTCCAATTCCGACTTCCGGACTTTTCCTTATGATCCCGGAAGAGGAAGCCATTCCCATGAATGCTTCTGTAGAAGATGCCCTCAAGATGGTCATATCGGGTGGAGCGGTCATTCCCCCTGTAAAAATCGGTAGAGACAAGGTCAACGGTAAAGCCCCCTGATCCTGAAAAGACCAGACGGTTAATAAAGCCTTGACTTTGGCTGTGTTTTGGCCTCATTCTCATCCTTCCAGAAAATGCAGAGGTAGCACTATGGAAGAAAAGCCTGACCAGATAGCTGAGGCTATCGAGGCAATAATCGAAACAGGAGATATGTCGGCCCTGGGAGGAGTCCTTGAGGGTCTCAGGGCACCAGATTGCGCTGACGTGATATCGGCCCTTCCCGGGGAATCATGGGAGATAGTATTCAGGGTATTGCAACCGGAGACGGCGAGTGAGGTACTTACTCTCGTCGACGAAGGGATAGCCCGCAATATTCTGGAGACTCTCTCTGTTGACGAGGTTGTCCCTCTTATCGAGTTTATGGCCAGTGATGATGCTACCGATATAATCAATCTGCTTCCCGAAACAAATGTACCACTCGTCCTTCATAAAATCAGCCGGGAGGATTATGAGGATGTAAGCGAACTCCTCAAGTTCGATGAGGAATCCGCGGGCGGACTGATGGAGCGAGAACTCGTCACCGTAATGACGGGGATGAAGATCTCGGACGTGATCGGGGTGGTCAGGACCGTAGGGGAGAAGATCAAACATATTCAGAATATATTCGTCATAGACAGAAGTAAAAGACTTCAGGGCAGCATCCCGGTGATCGAATTGCTGATCGAGGATCCTGATAAAAGGGTAGAAGACGTGATGGACAGGGATTTCCTCACTGTGACCGCGGAAACTGATCAGGAGGAAGTGGCAGCGCTTTTCTCGAAATACGATCTCTACAGTTTGCCTGTTGTGGATTCTTCGGGCGTGCTTGCTGGAAGGATCACGGTCGACGATATTATTGACGTGATCGAGGAGGAAGCCAACGAGGATATAACGATGATGGCCGGGACAGGTGAAGAGGAGTTCTGGGAGAGATCTCCGGTCAGACTGTCAAGAGCGAGGCTGCCCTGGCTTCTTACCGGTCTGTTCGGCGGGATCGCGTCCGCGATGGTGATGAACAGTTTCAAGGATTCACTTGAATCGATTATCGCTCTGGCCTTCTTTGTCCCGGTGATAATGGCGATGGGCGGTAATGTGGGTATACAGTCGTCAGCTATCGTCGTGAGAGAACTTGCCGTCGGGGGGCTGAGTATCTCCAATACCGGAGGCAAACTGCTAAGGGAGCTGAAAGTCTCGCTTATCAACGGGATCGTGCTCGGTTCGGTACTGCTCGTCATGGTCATGCTGTGGCAGCAGAATGTAAGACTTGGTATGCTGCTTGGGCTCTGCATGTTTATCATCATATGCTGGGCGACCATGATGGGAGTCCTGATTCCCCTGCTATTGAAGAGAGCGAATATCGATCCTGCCCTTGCTACAGGACCCTTCATAACGACGGTGAACGATATCGTCGGCATCCTTGTATATCTTGGTATTGCTACGATCTTCCTGAACTGGATCGGGACTGGCTGACGTCTGGAGGAGAGATGAGCGGGATATCGAGAGATCGCGCAGTGATCCTCAGGAGTTTCGATTACAGTGAATCAAGCATCATCGCGGCGGCTCTGACAAAGCGACATGGAAAAATAAGTCTCCTTGCGAAAGGGGCCAGGAAACCCGGGAGTCAGTTTTACGGTAGTCTGCGAACGGGGAACACAGCCGAGATACTGTTCTATGAAAAAGAACAGAGGTCTCTGCAGCTTCTGAAAGAGATAGGTGGCATCCATGCTTTCGATCCGAAAAGCGGTTGCCTTGAAAATATCTGTATTTTTCAGGCGGGACTCGAAGTGGTCGATCGGGCGGTGGTAGATGCCGGGACGGACGGTGGCATGTTCGATCTGCTCGAAGAATTTATCCTGAGTCTTGACCGGTGCGTGGATCCATGGACATTGTTCTTCGCGCTGGAGGCGCGAATGCTTGATCTTGGAGGCGTATTTCCCGCAATCGATGAATGTTCGAAATGTAAAAAAGGTCTTGCGGGATCAGGTATCACGATTAATCCTTCCAGTGGATATGTTACATGCGTGGGGTGTGGTGAAGGTGGAATATCTCTTTCCTGCCGGTCTTCCGAATTGTTGAGAGAGATGATCGAAGGTGGTCCGGGTGATATGACCGAAACGAAACTGGACAGGGAGATCCGTCAGGAGATAGGCAGGGTCCTTCACAGACTCTTTACTTTTCATATAGAAGGGTACAGGCTGCCTAATGCTTTGAAGATCTTAAAAGGAGTTGAATGAGTTTGACATTCCAGGAACTAGTATCGACACTTGAGCAGTTCTGGCTGGAACAAGGCTGCCTGATTATGACCCCCTATAATTCCGAGGTAGGTGCGGGGACTATGAATCCCGCCACATTTCTTCGCGTACTCGGCCCTGAACCATGGAAGGCTGCCTATATCGAACCGAGTAAAAGGCCGAAGGACGGCCGCTATGGTGAGAACCCGAACAGGGTACAACAATTCAATCAGTACCAGGTCATTTTGAAACCGGCTCCGGAAAATGTTGTAGCGCTGTATATCGCCAGTCTGGAAGCGATCGGTATCGATTCTTCGAAACATGACATAAGGTTGCTCGAAGATGACTGGGAATCTCCTACCCTGGGAGCGTCCGGTCTGGGATGGGAAGTCTGGCTGGACGGGATGGAGATAACACAGTTTACATATTTTCAGCAGGCCGGGGGGCTTGAGCTGGACCCGATATCAGCCGAGATCACATATGGACTCGAACGGATATGCATGTATATACAGGATGTCGACGATATAATGGAAATAGAATGGGGCAACGGGATCAAGTGGGGGGAATTGAACATGGTCGCCGAAAAGGAATTCAGTGCGTTCCATTTCGAGGCTGTCGATCCATCCCTCTATTTCGAGATATTCGAGAAATATCAAAAGGAGGCGTTACGGATGATCGAGGCAAACCTGATCCTCCCCGCCTATGACTATGTGCTGAAGTGTTCCCACATATTCAATATCCTCGATGCAAGGGGGGCTATCAGCGTGACGGAGAGGACCGGCTATATCGGAAGGATCAGGGACCTCGCGCGAAAGACGGCCTCCAATTATGTAAGGCAGAGGGAGGAGCTTGGATTCCCACTGTTGCGTGGTGATGGGCAGAGCAGGAGAAAGGAAAGCCGATGAAAAAAGAACTGCTGATCGAGATCGGCTGTGAAAACCTGCCGAGTGGATATATAAACGGAGCATTGAGACAACTTGAGGGATTATTCAGCGGTGGGCTTGAAGCTGAAAGAATAAAGTATGGATCGATATATGTGAGTGGAACTCCCAACCGTCTTGTCGTACACATCCGTGATATTGACGAAAAGCAGGAGGCGTCCGAAGAGACGATTATGGGTCCTCCCGTGTCTGTTGCAGTTGATAAGGACGGGAATTTCACAAAGGCAGCCGAAGGGTTTGCCAGGAGAGAAGGTGTCGCTGCTGAGGATCTCAAGAAAATTACCACTGACAGGGGCGAATACCTTGCCATTGTCAAAAAGATCAGGGGGAAAACTGCGAAAGCGGTCCTTGTCGATAATGTTCCGGAATGGATATCCGGCATCCGTTTTCCCAAAGTAATGAAATGGGATGACAGCAGCTTCCGTTTTGCAAGGCCCGTACGATGGGTATTGGCTCTCTATGGAGGTAAGGTCCTGCCGTTCAGGCTCGGTTCAGTCTCCTCGTCATCGTCTACGCGGGTGTCACCCTATTTTGAAGGATTCATGAAGGTAAACGGGATTCCGGAATATTTCGAGATACTGAAGAAAAACAGGATCATCCTCGACCATGAGGAGAGAAAAAGACGGGTCTCGAAGATGGCCGGAAAAGCGGCAGTCGAGGTGGGGGGGCTACTGGTGAATGATGAGGCTCTCAGCGGGATGGTGGCGAACCTCATAGAATCTCCAGTCGTAATGTCGGGCTCATTCGACCCCTCATTTCTGGAACTGCCCCGTGAGGTCATCGTGACAGCCCTGAAAAGTCACCAGAGGTATTTTTCAATAGAGGACAAAAATGGGGATCTGTTGCCCTCGTTTGTCGCCTTTGCTGATGGTGCACGGAAGAACAAGCTGAAAATAACAAGAGGGTATGAGCGAGTATTGCAGGCGAGGCTCGCGGATGCCCGTTTCTATTTCATGGAAGACACTTCGTATCCGATCGAGAAGATGGCCGCAAAACTTGCAGATATAGTGTGGCTGGAGGGATTGGGCACTCTCAGGCAGAAGTCGGAACGGATCGAAAGGCTGTCCGGGTGGATCCATTCCACGTCAGGGTATTCGCAGGGGCAGCTCAAGGAGAATATCGCTCGCGCGGCGGGATTGCTGAAGGCTGATCTTGCAAGTGAGATGGTAAAGGATGGAAAGGAATTCACCCTGCTCCAGGGATATATAGGGCGTGAATATTCACGGATATCGGGCGAGCCGGAGGAAGTCTCTACGGCGATATACGAGCACTACTTTCCAAAATTCTCCGGCGACAGGTTGCCTGAAGGTGATGCAGGTACGGTCCTTTCCCTTGCTGACAGATTCGATACGATAATGGGATGCTGGATCCAGGGTCTCGGTCCGACCGGTAATCAGGACCCATACGCGCTCAGAAGGCACGCGATAAGTATTCTGAGGATTGCGGTCGAGAGGAATCTTGATCTCGATCTTCCAGAGGCAATATCGAGAAGCTGCATGGGGTTTTCCGATCTGGGACTGGTCCCGGACGGGTTCGACCGTGAAAAGGTGACAGGTGAGGTGACCGAGCTGTTTTCCCAGCGGTTCATTACGATGCTTCGCAGTCAGGATTTCGATCATGATATAGTATCCTCTATCATGATGTCTCCATGGACTGTTCCTTTTGCCGCACGTGAGATGATAGAAAAACTTCAGGCTATGCGGAATGAAGGTTCCCTTGGGGACTTCATCCTTGCTATGAAGAGGGTGACAAATATCATCCCGAAGGGGATGAGGGAAAAGGTCACCTTCGAATCGGGGATCAAGGCCCTGAACTGTCTCTCTGAAGACAAGGGGGATAGTTGTGGGTTTTCCCGGTCGTTATTTACCGAGAAATCCGAGATCGGGCTTTTCACTTCTGCCTCAGAGGCCGGATCAAGGCTTCTTCGCCTTGCCCTTCCAGGTGAAGGAAGTTCTTCAATCAAGATACTTGCCGGGCTCGTTCCCGCTATCAACGACTTTTTCGACGAGGTTCTGATCAATTGTGAGGATGGTAAGACAAGGGAGAACAGGCTTGGACTGATGAAATGCCTCCATGCGGCTTTTGGCTTGTTTTGCGATTATTCGATGATCTCTGGAGAGCAATGATTCAGGCCTCTGCGCTTGGTTTTACAAAACGGTGACGGGGCACTGTGCCTGTAGCCGATATTTGCAGGCTGATCAGGACAGACCACTCTGACAGTATTTTCTGAAAGTGTATGCCGCAGGGGGCCGGATGGATCCGGCCCCCTTTTGTATGTCTTCCAGGGATGATCCAAAAGCCGAAAAGGAAACGGGGAAGGGTGGATTATGTGTTGACAGACAGGGAAATTTCGTGATATACTGGCTTTAATCTCGGAGGATGAATACGTGGCCCATGAGGGTAGTCTTGCCCGCTACAGGGTTTAGCCCACGCCGACCGCCGTTGGAGTGCCAGGCTTGCTCGACACAATTCTGACTGTAACAACGGTTGGGGCCCTGTGTGTGCTGTTCGGATGGATCTCGGGAGGTGTTTGAGACTCGATCCGGAAGGTAAGACAGCGTTATTTATTTTCGTTCTAAAAAACCGAGATATTAATTGGTTTGGATTATTCTCTTAACGCTGGGGGGAATAAAATAATGAGGAAAGCCTTAGTATTACTACTAGGCGTATGCCTCCTTGCCATGTTTGTCGGTGCCGTGTCGGCGCGTGATATCGACAAGGCTGGCAAGCGTGTTATGAAGTCTTTGCACATGAACGAGAACCAGGAGTTCATCGATCAGGGTGCAAGAGGCCTCATGACGGCAAGTGCTGTCGACTCTTACTGCCTCGTCTGGTACGATTTCGAGCAGATGAACTGGCAGGGATGGACGACACTGGACAACACCGCACAGATCAATACCTTCTTCCATGTCGATGATTTCGCAGGACTCGGTGGCGGGGCCTGGGGACTTCTCGTACCGGTAGCAGGCACCAAATCGATGTGGTGTGGTACTCGTGACGCTAACGACCCAAGGTCGTCGGCACCTTTCATGTATCTCTGTTCATGGGCTGACATCCCTGGTTACGGCAACGGCTGGAACCAGATGCTTGCCACCGGATCGTTCCCGATCACCGGTGTCGTGCAGTTCAGCTATCATGGCGTATTCGATTCAGAGCCTGATTACGATCAGACTTACATCGAGTATGATTCAGGCGAC
>JAGLYV010000050.1 GCA_023131975.1 Candidatus Krumholzibacteriia bacterium
GATGAACGGCGAACCGTCAGGGCTCGCCATCGATGACGTCCCTCCGCCGATCAGGATCGATCCTGCGGCCGGCAGAAAATCATTTCCAGCCATATCTATAAACTCCGGGTCGGTGCCGGTGATCGTAGCGGTCCATTCGCCTGGGTAGCCCGCGCTCGAATATACCCAGTTGCTCGAACCGCTGACCCTGCGGCCGTATACCCAGCTCGCCTCGCTGTCGTCAAAGACAGAGCGGGAGGTGATATGGAAAACGTTGTTGTGCATCTCGACACTCTCCACGTCGAAGTGGGCGAATATATGTGATGCCGGAGTGGGGCAGCGATGGATGAAGGTGTTATTGACGAATCTGTATCGTCCGAACGACTGTCCGCATCCGTCTCCGCCTATGCGTACGTTTCTGCTGAATCGCCGCGCGATGATCACGTTACCGACCACATCGCTGTCCTCGCGAGCGGTGCCTTCGGCGACTCCGCCAGCAGGGTCGGGGCCGATAAGCTCGAGGTTGTGGTAGTACGGATTCTCGAACCAGTTGTAGTAGATCTCGTTTCTCTCGGCGCGGCTCTTTAAATTGTTTCCCCCGGTGCCGTCATGGATGTAGCAGAATTGCATCCTGAATACCGAGCCGGGATAGTCGTTCTCGTTTGTAGATATGTAGAGCTGGTGTCGTCCATCTCCCTCGCCGCATCCGTAGACCTCGCAGTACTCGATCAGCAGGTCACCGGAGCCGCCATCGGCGCCGAGGATCCCGTGGGGGCAGGCGTGGACGACGCAGTCGCGTATCGTGATGTTGTCGGCGTGATGAAAGAGGCCGCGGAACCCGGCATTTCGGATCTCGAATCCTTCGAACACGTAGTTGTTGCAGTTGAATTCCACCACGTCGCGGCCACCCTCGATCACAGGCCGGTCTCCGCCGGAGCGGACGCCGCGTATCGTGATCGGCGCGGTCGGTGTGCCTGCGTGGGCGAATGATATCCCGCCTGAGTAGACCGTGCCGCCGTCGACGAGGACGAGGTCTCCGGGTTCAAGCTGAGAGACAACCTGCTGGAGGGTCGTATATGCTCTGCCGGGGCCGACGAGATATGTCTCTCCGTCACCGCCGGATTCCATCGTAGTCGCTGATGCAGCTTCCGACAGCTCGCTTTCATTACCCGAGGTATCGAAGGCGCATATTCTGTAGGTATAAGGCGTATTGGCGCTGAGGCCCGAATCGAGCCAGGCGGTCAGCAGGGTCGTACCTGCCTCTTCGCCGTTCCTGAAAACGCGGTATCCACCGACACCGACATTATCGCTGCTGGCAGACCAGCCTATTTCTATCTGTGAATCAGAGAGAGTGGAGGCGGTGATTCCCGAAGGGATGGATGGCGCGATCGTGTCAGCCGCGGGGGGGAGAGGTGTGCCGGGCTGCTCAGGCGCCGTTATCGAATCGCTGCCGCATGCCGCAAATAGAAAAATCACGAGGCAAGTCACAACGAGACTCATACGGGAACTCTTTCGCGAAAAGGTATACATTATTCCACCACATATCTATCAGCACCCGTCCAAACGCCTGCATTGTAATTTAACTGCCTGCCCGGAAAGATGCAAGATGGATGCCCGGCTGACTACCATTTCCCGGGCCTGATCCCTATAATCCGTAGATGTTTACGATAATTACCGATTGTTCCAATACCATTCCCCGGAAAGGGGCTCAAGGAAGAACAGAGCCTGTCGGATCACGGTTTTGCCGAGTACTGAAATACATCTTCTACTTTGAGTTTGAAGACTCTCGCGATGCGAAATGCCAGCGACAGGGACGGAGAGTACTTGCCCGCTTCCAGCGCGATGATAGTCTGGCGGGTAACGCCCGCCAGATCGGCCAGTCTCTGCTGAGTCATCTCGTCATTGTCAAAGCGAAGTCTGCGTATTGAATTTGTGATATTCTCATTCCGCATAGCCAGTCCCCCGACTGTATAGAAAGAGCAGTACTACAGACCTGACGACAACAAATATCATCCATCCACAGAAGACGGTCAATGGTATGAGATCGATCGTTATCATATTGTTGCCAGCGATCATGTTTACAGCCCAGATGCACATCAGTCCGATAACAAAACCCAGGTAAGATGCCATTCCACCGGCTACAAAGGCTTTTCGGTTTATCTGGCGATCCCGCTCGTCTGACGCTACGCGTGAGGGATCGAGCCGCCGCCGGAAAATGAATGGCGTCAAACCGATCAGTCCAAATATACCAAAGGCAGCGCTATCGACTCTCCACCCGCCAAAAGAGGACAATATAAAAAACCCGACACAGACGATTGGAAACAGAATCAGAATAAACCATGCGGTCTTCTGTTCCTTGTTCATAGCGGCCCTCCCACTGTTAAGGTTATTCTTGATTCATATTCAATGTAATATATTTCATACATTTTGTCAAGTACAGCATACGTTATTTTTTGTGAAGTACGATATATGTGCGCATTGTTAAGCGCACATTTGTACATGGGGGGGGAGGGGGTACTCGTGCATGCATGGCGGGTGAGGGGGGCGCTCAGCGGGATGACACTTGTCTCAATAGTTGGTGTCTGATAGATTCAGGTCTACGCTGGAAAGTGTCTGACAGGTTCAGGTCGACACGGGGAAGTGCCTGATAGATTCATGCCGATACTTGAGTCGGAATAGCAACGCGGGATTCGTATGAGAATAACAGATTTTGACAAGAGCAGACTGCCTGTCGTAATCGTCATCCTGATACTTGCGGTCGGTCTTTATCTTCGACTGTATCATATCACTTATCCTCCGATCGGCTTTCATTCGATGAAGGAAGTCCATTACCTCTCAGTGGCAAAAGGGTATCTCGATCACGGTGATTTTGCGCACAAACGGGTCCTCTATTCGGGCCTGACGGAGGGGGAGGGATATATGGAATCTTTCCCGCAGTTTCCTTTCCTGCCGCTTATTTACTATTTCCTCTGGAAGGTCTTTGGGGTTCATGTATGGATGGCAAGGCTGGTCGTGATCGCTTTTTCCCTCGGGACGATCTTTCTTGCATGGCGGGTCGCGGAAAAGCTGACAAAAAACAGGGAGACTGGCCTGCTCTCTTCGTTTTTCATGATGATCATGCCTGTATCAATATTTTTTGGAAGGAATATCCAACCCGATATTCCCGCCCTCTTTTTTCTTCTGCTCCTGTACAGGTTTTTCCTTGAGTGGATAGAAGGCTTCCGGCTGAAAGACCTGGTCGGATTTTCAGTATGTCTCCTGATGGTAGCGATGATCAAGGGGACTTTTCTGTTTCCGGTAATAACCGTCGCCTTTCTCTTTCCATATGGAAAATTGTCCGGGAAAGAGACCAGGAAGACGATCTTCCGCCAGTCAGCATGGTTTCTTGCCGGCATCTCCATGATAATCATATGGCTCTTGATGACGAAGGCCGCGCTGGTGCGTTCGGACAGTCTTTTTCCCGTGGACAGGCTTCTACTCGCGAAATCGTTCAGGCCGGGCTACTGGAAAACCGTGATCCCGGTCATCTGGGGCCACATCGGGAAAAACTACACCTATCTCTATTTCAGTTTTTTCTTTGTCGGTCTTTTATCCTGCCTGTTGAACTGGCGGTCCATGATATCGAGATTTCTCGCCGGGTCTCTCGTTTCGGCGGTCCTCTGTTTCATGCTTATTTCCGATTTTGCTTTCAGACACAGTTATTACCATATCCCATTTCTTCCTATGATAGCGTTCGGCGTGGCCGTAGGACTTTCCGAAGCGGTATCCATACTGGACAGGCCCGCCCTGAAAAAGTTCCGGTTCATCGCGCTTGCCATATTCGTGCTTGCGGCAGCGCCTTTCCTGAAAAAGGAATATTTCAAACACTTCGACACCCTGGCGCTGGGAAGCGATATCGCCGGAAGGTACATCGCCGAGCACGGGGAACCCGGCGACAGGGTATTCATATCGTACGCCTCGCCTTCGGACAGAAGATATGCGGCATACAGGACGCAGCTTTACGGTACCCTCTGGGAGGCGGACAAGAGGGGTAACCTTCTTCCCGACAAGCTCGATAAGATCAGAGCAGGCGAGGATATGAGAAACTTCAGGTGGATACTGTTGTACAGCACAAGGTGGTCCCCGGCCGACGCGGGGATCCGTAGATATATTTTCGAAAATTATCATGTTACGCAGGTGGGGTACAGGGACAGTGAACTCCTTTACTACCTGCTGAGGTGGGGCGGAAGTTTCGACCTCTCACCTTTCGAGAATATCGAACCTGATTTTGCGGGCAGGTACCATTTCAGCTTCGGAGATGTAGATATTCTTGTCAAAGAGTAGCCGGTCTGCTACAATCGGCGCGGGTTTAAATCAATACCAGAATTCAGAGTACCGGGTAAAATCGAGAGATCGCCGTGAGATCGAGAGACTACCGAAGTTATCCATGTGTCCATGCTCAACGGGGGGTCGTCATGGGGACTGCCAGAGCTTTGTTTCTATTGTCGATAATTATTGTCATCGTTGTCATTCCGTCAGGCGCGGACGCCGGCTGGGTGGAGAACGGTGCGCCCGTGATAATCTATGGAGGTCATCAGGATCAGGTCCGTATCTGTCCTGACGGTCTTGGAGGAGCGATCATCACATGGAGGGACCGGCGGAGTATCTCGAACATCTACGCTCAACGCCTGGACGAGATGGGTCGGAGACAGTGGACCGTATTTGGGGTCCTCGTGTGTGGCGGGGACGATACGCAGGAACAACCCCGGATCATTTCTGATGGGAATGGTGGGGCCATAATCGTCTGGCAGGATCATCGCTACGGCACTCCAGCGGATATCTACGCGATGAGGATCAATGCGGCAGGGACGATGATGTGGGCTGCCGATGGTATCGCTGTCTGCCAGGCGGTGAACGAGCAGA
This sequence comes from Candidatus Krumholzibacteriia bacterium, assembly GCA_023131975.1. Lineage (GTDB taxonomy): Bacteria > Krumholzibacteriota > Krumholzibacteriia > Krumholzibacteriales > Krumholzibacteriaceae > JAGLYV01. Next base: position 4,882 of record JAGLYV010000050.1, read on the forward strand.
CCGAGCCGATGCTTTGTCCCGATGGGGCCGGAGGATGCATTATCGCCTGGGAGGACGAGCGGACTTCCATAGCCAGAGACATCTATGCTCAGAGGATCGACGCGGATGGTAACGTTCTCTGGACGGCGGATGGAGTCCTGGTCTGTGGGGCGGACGGAGTACAGGAGAGGGTCGAACTTATCTCAGACGGGAGTGGTGGTGCTTTCCTGGTATGGGAAGATAAACGTGATATCGGAGACATCTATGCCCAGCATCTGAATTCCAGCGGTGTCGCACAGTGGGCAGACGGGATATTACTCATCGGCGACACCTACGCCCAGGCCCATCCTCAAGTAGTGACCGATGGAGCGGGAGGATTCTATGTCTCCCTGTATAATACCATGCAGCGTGCGTACATCCAGCGGGTGAGTGCTGACGGAACGCTTCTCTTCACCGGGGCCGGAGTACTTCTGGGGCACAATTCTCCCTACTACTCCAACCCGAAGATGGTAGCTGACGGGATAGGCGGCGCTATAATCGTCTGGCAGAGCTGGCGCGACAGCGATCACTATGAGGCTTATGCTCAGAGGGTCGACAGAAGCGGCACCCTGCTCTGGGGAATGGACGGAGCAGCAGTCAATGCCTCCGGAGGATCGACATACGGACTCGGGATAATATGCGATGGTGTCAGAGGCGCGATAATATCGTGGCGCGATACACGGAACATCCTCACGACGAGTAACGATATTTTTGTCCAGAAGCTCGATTCGCTGGGTGTCGCCCAGTGGCTCACCGATGGTGATTCTGTTTGTACGGCAGACGGCTCACAGGCCCTGCCGGTCATCACCACTGACGGCGCCGGCGGAGCGATAGTCACATGGGTAGATGCCAGGATCCCCGATTACGATCTGTACGCGATGAGGATCCTCTCCGATGGGGATTACGTGGCGACGGCTCTGGCCGGGTTTACTGCTGTCCCCGCGGTGGAAGGGGTCGGGATCGAATGGGCGATGTCCAGCATGGACCCCGGCGTTTCTTTCAGGGTTCTGCGTGCCCTGTCTGTGACAGGGTGTCCGGATGCGGGAAGTCTTTTCTTCGAGGAGATCGCTGTAATCGTCGCGGATATGGATGAAATGGAATATTCTTTTAAAGATACCGGAGCCGAATCCGGAAATTGCTATGTATATCGCGTCGAGATCGTCACAGCTGGAAGTGATGATACAATGCTCCTTTTCGAGACCGATGCCATCGGGCTTCCGCCGACCTCTCTGAGACTCGCTCAAAATGTGCCGAACCCCTTCAACCCGGCTACGACCGTATCGTTCTTCCTTCCGTCGAGAGCGGGTGTGCGCCTCGACGTCTTCGACGTGTCGGGAAAGTTCGTCGCGACACTTGTCGATGAGGTCCGCGGGTCGGGAAGCAGCGAAGTTTCGTGGAACGGGACGAACGCCAGTGGTGAAAATGTCTCGAGCGGAATCTATTTCTACAGGTTGACAGCGGGCAAAGAGACTATATCGCGGAAGATGATTCTGCTGCGCTAGTACGTGTCTCTTTGAGTGAAAAGGGTTGATTAAAGACCCGGTTGTTGAGTCAACGAAGGACTTGGTAGCCGGGCACGGGTGTATCGAACTCTGGATACTAATGATATATACTCATTTTCAATATATCTAATTGCCTTGTGTTGACTTTCTTTGCTTTCCGGTAAATACTTTTCAAGCTGCAGGGTATCTCAGGTTTAAGGAGTTTGAAGCGGCTGAACAGAAGAAATAAAACTATGCAACTAAATTCTTTTTCGAACGAAAGGAGATGACTGTGAAAAGAGCTACGTTGGGACTGATGGTTCTATTAATAGCGATGGCTGGTCTCGCAGTTGATTCCAATGCGGCGGTTTCCCTGACCCAGAAGGTCGAGGAAAGCGAGTTCAAGCTGAAGATTTTCGGGTTCTCTCAGTTCGACATGCGAACCCGAAACAACGTCAACGATCATGAGGGCCTGTATTTTCAGGCGCAGAGAATCCGTATAGGGACGATGTATTCCCACGAGAACGTATTCGGTTTTCTGCTGGTCGATTTCAACCAGCCTCATGATAAGAGGGATGCCGGACTTCCCAAGGTTATCAAGGACGCATTCGTGGGATATCGTTTCAACGACGCGGCCTTTATCCGTATGGGCATGATCAAGGCGCCCAGCGGTATGACCTTCACAACTCACAGCTGGAACCTCGATATCGCAGAGAGGAATCATCTGGACAAGGGGCTCGTGCTTGAGCGTGATTTCGGGATCATGCTGAGCGGCCGTCAGATCGGATTCGGCGACGATTCCCATCCGATGAGCGGGATCGAGGTCGGCCATGAACAGCACGGAGGCTTCGGATTCGGGTATGACATCGGTGTCTTCAATCCTGCAGGCCGCTGCGACGCGGTAGTCTGGGACGAAAGCATCAAGGGTGATGCCCTGGCATACGCCGGCCGGCTGCACTACGATTACGGTCTGCCTCTCCATGTCGAAGCTTCGTACGGAGTTTCCGAAAACGCGGGTGGTGGCCCGGATTCCATGGGGGTTGAGACCGAGGACTACTCTGTTTTCACGTCGGGAATCAATTCCCTGCTGCTGGACCACAAACTCAATTTCAAGGCGGAATACCTCTACGGACAGAATATCCGCGGTGTTGACGACTGGGACCAGTACACGTATTCGTTGATGGCCGGATACATGGTGGCGCCGACTCTGGAAGGCGTCATCAAGGTCTATGTGGCTAACAGCGAGAAGATGGATGTCGAGACGTCTTTGACGAATGTTTATTTCGGCGTGAATTTCTTCATCGATCCCCTCGTGCCGGGGGAGCCTCACATGCTTCAGAAACACCGTGTCCAGTTGAACTACGTTCTGGTCGATGGTGACCAGAAAGGTTCGGTCGGGACCTACAATGGGCTTGGTGGCCACATGGATGACACCTGGATCCTCCAGTGGCAGTATGTATTCTAGACGATGATGTGCGGGCCGGTCGGTGATAGGCCGACCGGCCCGTAGATGACGTGATCGGTACCCTCAGGATAGTGCTACACTGACAGTAAATCTCCTACCAGTTTTACGTTGTTTAAAATGAATCTTATTCGTAATGCAGTGCCTCGATCGGGTCGAGTTTGGAAGCCCTGAGGGCTGGCCAGAAACCGAAGGTCACTCCAACGCCGGTGCAGAAGGCTATCCCGACAAAGGTCCACTCAAGAGGGACGTGTGCCGAAAAATCGGTGACGAGGCTGATAATGTTACCGAGGCCGAATCCGACGGCGACGCCGATAATTCCACCAAGATTACACAGGATGATCGCTTCGAGGAGGAACTGTGCCAGGATGTTCTTTCTTTTGGCGCCCAGCGCCTTTCTGATACCGATCTCCCGTGTGCGCTCGGTGACCGATACGAGCATGATGTTCATGATGCCGATCCCCGCGACGACCAGCGCGACTATCCCGATAACGAAAGAGCCGAGTTTGATGCCGCGCGTCATCTCGTTGAAGGTCTTGATATTGCTGTCGTTGGTGAAGATCGTGAAATCGTCTTCTTCGTGGGGCTTCAGCCCGCGTTCCTTTCGCATGACGATCCTGACCTCGTCGATAGCCTGTTGAAGCAGCTCGGGAGTCTTCGCGCGTACGGTGATATTTACCGACCGGACATCTCCGTTCGGCCGGCGAAGGCCGTAGGTCTTCAAGAATCTCGATGAGGGGATGATGAGGTACTGGTTGAATCGCCCGCCGACCGCCGAGCTCTTGTCCTCCAGAACGCCTATCACCTTGAATTTTCTGCCATCGATCTTGACTGTCTGGTTGATCGGGTCGGTCCAGGGAAAGAGTTCGGCCGCGACTCCGTGCCCCAGAAGGACGACATTTCTCCCTATCTTTACATCCTCGTGGCTGAGGTTCCTGCCGTTCAGCACGAAATGCGTGTTGTTGGTCGTATACTCCGGTGTCCCGCCGCAGATCATCAGGTTGTTGTTCGTCTTCCTGTCCTTGTACGAGGCGATGTGGTTGTAACCCCATATCTCCGCGCCGACCAGATCGACGCTTTTTACATTTTTTCTGATGGCGTCAGCGTGTGCTACCGTCGTGGGTCTGCGTGCCCGGATCTTTCTCATCTCTTCTTCGCTGATCGCGCCGCCGGCAGCCTGTTTCTGCACCTGGAATGTCTGTGTGCCGAGAACGCTGATCTCCTTCTCGATCGAGGTCTGGATCACAGAGATGCCTGTCATCACCGCGATGATAGAAGAGATTCCGGCGATGATACCCACCATAGTGAGGAAGGACCTCATCTTGTGAGTCGTGATCGCCGCGATCGCCATTTTCAAAGCTTCCAGAACAAACATTTTTCGCAGTCCGTTCAATTAAACAGGGATTTCAACCCTGAACCATTTATTAAGTCCGGCCCCCTGTGGGGCCATCTATTCATACATCAGCGCTTCGATCGGGTTGAGGCGCGAAGCCTTCATGGCCGGCATGAGGCCTGATACGATACCTACAATAAACGAGACCAGGATCGCCGCAAGGATCACAGGCAGGTTGACAGCTGCCGGCATCAGGAACTTGTTTATCAGGGCTGCCACACCGTAAGAGATGGCGAGGCCGATCACTCCGCCCGTCAGGCAGATGTAGCACGACTCAAGAAGGAACTCGGTGAGGATCACCCTGCGCCGCGCTCCGATAGCTTTTCTGATTCCTATCTCCCGTGTGCGCTCGGTGACAGATACGAGCATGATGTTCATTACTCCTATCCCGCCGACGAAAAGAGAAAAGCCGGTTATGATGAATCCGATAAGGAATACCACGCCCATCACATTGTTGTACGCGGCCATCATGGAGTCCATCGAGTTGATCGAGAAATCGTCTTCCTCGGTGGGAGCGAGCTTGCGAATTTTTCGCATCTCACCGATAAGCTCGAATTTGAATTCTTCCATCTGTTCCTGGCTCGGGGCTTTCACCGCAATGTCAAATGATCTGTTCCTGGCCCCGTATGCCTTTATAAAGCTGGTGATCGGTATCGATATATGTCGGTCGAAATTAGGGCCACCGAAGAATCCTCCGCTGCCGAGTTTTTCCATTACGCCGATCACGCGAAACTTGTAACGGCCTATTTTTATGTCCTTGTTCAGAGGGTCCGCTTCACCGAAGAGGAGCTCGCGGATCTCGCTTCCAATGACGCATACAAAGCGTCGATTGTCGATATCGCTCGGGGTGAAGAACCTTCCGATGTCGGGGACGCCGTTGGACACGAGGAGCTGCCTGTCTGTAGTGCCGGATACAGTGACGTTTTCCAGTACTTCAGATCTGAATTTCACGTTTCTGGCAGTGCTCGTTCCGGGGCTGATAGCCTTTGTGTCTTTCAGCCTGCTGGAAAGTTGTCCGGACATTTCGTAATCGATTCTTGGCCGGTTGCGGTACTTGAAGAAATCACCGGTAATGATCCACGGCATTCTCGAGACGTAGAGGACGTCGGAGCCTATGACGGAAAGGCTCTCCTGCCAGTTGTTGGAAAGTCCCGTCGATACTGTCATCGTCGTAGCGACCGCCATGATCCCTATGACGATGCCGAGGGTGGTGAGGATCGCGCGGCTCCTGTTGGCGCCTAGCGCCCTGGCCGCGATGTAAAACGATTCTTTCAGGCTGCGAAGGAAGATTTTCATATATATACCTGGATCACTCCTCGTCTTTCTTTTCTTCTGCTATGACACCCAGGTCATTTCTCAGGGTCTGGCTGATAGCACGGTAGTTGCCTGTGACTATCATGTCGCCCTCGCTGATGCCGGAAAGAATCTCGATATGTGTTTCACTCTGGATACCGGTCACGACCTGGACGGCAGTCGCCACTCCATCTTTTACTATCCATACGACCGTTACGAATCCGTCCTTGTCGGCTTCATATTCGTTTTCAGGCATGCTGTCTGCCACCGCGTCGCCCGGGGAGACTGTTATGTGCCTCTTCAACTGTTCCGGAGTCCTGACCGTGACGCATTGAAGGGGGACGGCGAGCGTGCTTTCGCGGGTTTCTATGACTATATCGGCGCTGGCCGTCATCCCGGGCCTGAGCTGGGTGGCGGCATCGATGATCGTAAGTTTGACTTCGAATTCGGTCTTCTGGTCGGTCGTGCCGGATCTGCTGATATTCGCGCTGCTCGCGATCTCGCGCACGATACCGCTGAAGATCCTGTCGGGCAGGGCGTCTATCTCTATCGAGGAACTGTCGCCCCTGCTGACGTTGACTATGTCGTTCTCGTCGATGTTTACCAGGGCCTCCATTTCGGAGAGGTTGGAGACGATCATGATGACATCTTCCTGAAACTGGGAGCCGAGGGCTATCTCTCCGACTTCCTTGTTGAGGGTGGAGATCGTACCAGCCATCGGCGCGTATATCGTAGTCTTGGAGAGGTTGTCCCTGGCCTGTTTGACGGTCGCGAGTGATTGTGCTACCAGTTCCTGCATGGACTGGTGCCTGGCCTTTTCCACCTGGACAGCCGTGAAAGCCTGATCGTAACTGGCGCGCGATTCGAGGTTTTTCTCCACAAGCAGGTTGCTTCGCTCGAAATCTTTTTCGACCTTCAGCAGGGTCTCTTTCGCCAGATTAGCGTTGGCCTTTACCGACCGGAGGCTGGCTTCGGCCTGTTCGAGGGCAGCAGCGTACCTTTCCTGATCGAGGCGTACCAGCAGATCACCCTTTTCGACCCAGTCGCCTTCCTTGATTCCGAGGTGTGTGATCTTGCCCGCGACATCGGCGCTGATCTTTACCTGTGTCCTCGGTTCGATCCTGCCGGTGGCAGTGACTGTCTCGACCAGCTCGTGCATGCCGGCCAGTCGGGTCTCGACTGTCATTTTCTCTCCGCCGTTCTTTCTGCCTACGGCGACGACGATAAGGACCGAGATGACGACCAGCGCCGAAACGATCAGGATCCATTTTCTTTTCTTAGAGGCCATTTCCTGCTGCTCCCTTTTTCGTAAACCCGGTGCGGCGATTTCTTCATATGTGTTACATATGGTTACTTCTGCTTATTCATATCTTTTATACGCCGACCGGTGTGAGGATGTTGCAGATTATTAATGTATCCGGGCAATTTATACTTCAGAGGCAGGCAGCCGGGTCTTTTTTCTTGTCTGGACAGCCGAAAAACGTGTGCTGGAAAAATCTTGAGATTTCCCAAAAAAACCTTCCAATAAATTTGCAAACCCCTTTCATTTAGTGTATAGGTTGAGTAATCGTTGTTCGGGTCAATTTTCCTAATCTGCGCCTGCGCCAGAATCGGTGTAAGGTGCTAAAAACAAAGGAGTCAGACAGCTATGAGCAAGAGAACCATCGTTACGATGCCCGGTGATGGAATCGGCAAGGTCGTCCTTCCGGCCACTCTGCGGGTTCTGGACAAGGTCGGGTTCGAGGCCGACTACGTTCATGCGGATATCGGATGGGAATTCTGGTGCAAGGAAGGGAATCCGCTTCCCGACAGGACCATAGATCTTCTGGCCAAACACAAGATCGGTCTTTTCGGAGCTATCACTTCGAAACCTAAAGCTGAGACTGTCAAAGAACTCGACCCGTCCCTTCTGGACAAGGGCCTTGTTTACTACAGCCCTATTGTAGCGATGAGACAGAAATTCAATCTCGATATATGTATCCGTCCGTGCCGGTCGTTCGCGAACAATCCACTGAACTTTATCCGCAGGGGCCCCGGTGACACGATCGAGGAACCGATGGTCGACACCGTTATTTTCAGGCAGAACACAGAGGGCCTGTATGGCGGTGTTGAATGGACCGATCCTCCGAAGAATGTTCTCGACGCTCTGAATTCACATCCGAAATTCAAGAATTTTGCCGATACTCCGCCTGCCGAGCTTGCCGTCTCCACGCGGATATTCACACAGAAAGCCTGCGACCGTATAGTCGGAGGGGCTTTCGAGTACGCGAAGAAATTCGGCTACAAATCGGTGACGATCTGTGAAAAACCTAATGTTATCAGAGAGACTTCCGGGATGATGCTGGCGACAGGGTACAGGATCCAGAAGGACTATCCCGGCATCGAGGTCTGGAACACGAATATCGACGCGCAGATGATGTGGCTGACCAAGAATCCCGAAGATTACGGTGTGATAGTGGCCGGCAACATGTTCGGTGACATCGTGTCCGACGGATTTGCCGGACTGGTCGGTGGACTTGGATTTGCCTGCAGCGCCAATATCGGTGAGGAAGTCGCGGTGTTTGAGCCGACTCACGGCTCCGCTCCAAAATATGAACACCTCGATCCTTCGATCGTCAACCCGATCGCGATGGTCCTGTCTGCCTGCATGATGCTTGATCATATCGGTGAGACAGAAAAGGCGGAGAAGATCCGCACGGCGATCGCGGAGGTCGTAAAAGAAGGAAAGGTCCGGTCGTACGACATGCTCAAGCTTCGCGGTGGACCTGATGCCCTGAACCAGGGTGCTGTCTCTACCGATAAGATGGCTGACGCGATCATTGAAAAGCTTTGATCTGACCAGGTAGCTGGATGTAATGGAAGTGGATCACGCGGTTTTCCGCGTGGTCCGCTGTATCGTAACCTTCGAGCGAGGAGCGTGAGATGATCAGCGCAAAGGACATGGAAGGCCTCTTCTCGGCCCAGCTGGAGAAGATCAGCGCCGCAGCACTCAGAAAACAGGTCGTCGATATCTGGGTCGCCGGTTGTGAACGGGGTGGCTGGAAGAGTATCGACGAACTCAAACAGATCCCATTCACCCTTCTGACCGATACAAAGGGTGTAAACTTCATAGAACATACGATAGCCGTCACCGAAGGGGCGCTTGCCCTTGGGAAGGCGCAGAAGGAAGCATACGCGGGAATGCCATACGAGATAGATATGGATCGCCTGGTGGCTGGCGGCCTGCTGCATGATGTCGGCAAGCTTATGGAGATCGAGAAGGACGGCGAAGGCGGTTACCGAAAAAGCTATAGCGGTAAATGCGCCAGACACCCGATATCGGGCGCTCTGCTGGCAGCTGAGTCCGGGGCGGATGAAGAACTTCTCAACACGATCATATGCCACGCCAAGGAAGGCGACGGCAGGCCCCAGGTCGTAGAGACAGTGCTTATCCACCAGGCTGATTTCGCGACATTCAATCCCCTGGTCATGATGAGCAAGGGGCACCTGATCCAGTAGATCTGTCCCGGTAACCGGTCATGCCGGTCCGGTTCAGGAGAAAGGTACGGTTGATCGTGGGAAAGACGATAATCGAAAAAATACTCGGTTCTCACGCGGGACGCGAGGTAGTCCCCGGAGAGATAGTCGATATCACGATAGATGCCAGGGTGGCCCGTGATTTCGGCGGAGCGAATGTGGCAAAGAATATCAGGGACAACGGTCTCGGCATAGACGACGCCACGAAGACGGCTTTTACCTTCGACTGCAATCCCGGCGGCTCGGACCAGAAATACGCCACAAACCAGCAGATATGCCGTGATTTTGCCCGGGAGCATTCGATAGACATTTACGATATAGACGCAGGTATCGGTACTCATATAGCTATCGACAAGGGGCTGGCAGTGCCGGGGTCCACGTTCATTTCGACCGATTCGCACGCGAACATCCTCGGAGCGATCGGGGCATTCGGCCAGGGGATGGGAGACGTGGATATTGCCTACGCCTTTGCCCATGGCAAGGTCTGGTTCAAGGTGCCGCCGACTATAAAGATCATCCTCAAGGGAACACCCTCGCCTATGGCAGTTCCGAAAGATATGGTCCTCGCGATGCTGAAGGAGCTCGGAGCCAACGGGCTGCTGGGTTTTGCCGCCGAGGTCTATGGCGACGCCGTCGATCGATTGAACCTCGCGGGCAGGATAACGATGGCCTCGATGGCGACAGAGATGGGAGGGATAATAGCTCTCTTCCCGCCGAACCAGGAAGTGCTCGATTATACCTCGAAGGCCAGTGGTACGAAGACCGAAGCTGTCATCGCCGATTCCGACGCGGTATACGAAAAGACGATCGAGATCGACATCGAAGGGCTTTTGCCCCAGATGGCAAGGCCGGGCCATCCGGAAGATGTGATCGGCGCGGCCGAGGCGGCTGGCAGGAAGATCGGTTCGGCCTTTATCGGTTCATGCACCAATGGCCGGTTTGCGGATATGAAGGCCGCTGCTGATGTGCTCAAAGGCAGAAAAGTGGCGCCCGGTGTCATTCTCAAGATCGTCCCCAGCACCGATGAGGTCTGGCGCAGATGCCTCGA